>JAIUOM010000039.1 GCA_020161215.1 Pseudomonadota bacterium | reverse complement strand
CCGATAATGGAGGCCTTTCGCTATTGAACCGCCTGAGCGGGATTTCCGGCGGCACGCGGGATCCGGCCCTCGACGCAGAGGGCGCCAGTCAATCGGTACGGGGCACGTTACGCCTCACAGGAAGGAAGGAAGGATGCAATGCAAGAGTTTGTTGGGGATCATGCCTTCTGGATCGCCCTGATCCAGATCATCGGTATCGACATCGTGCTGTCCGGCGATAACGCCGTGGTGATCGCCTTGGCGGCCCGCTCCTTGCCGGAGGCTGATCGCCGGCGGGCAGTGATGTGGGGTAGCAGCGCGGCGGTGGTGATGCGGGTGACCCTCACCATCGTTGCGGCGGAGCTGCTGCGCCTGCCGCTCCTCAAGGCGGCGGGGGCGGGGCTCCTGCTGTGGATCGCTGTGCAGCTGCTGCTTCCCGAGGATGAGGGGGAAGGCGAGGGCGAGGCGATCAAGGGCGGGTTCTTCGCTGCCATCAAGACCATCATGCTCGCCGATCTGGTGATGAGCATGGACAACGTGGTGGCCATCGCCGGGGCCTCCAAGGGCAGCCTGCTGCTGCTCGTTCTGGGGCTTGGCCTGAGCATCCCTCTGGTGGTGTTCTCGAGCACCTTCCTGATGAAGGTGATGGAGCGTTTCCCGATCGTGGTCACCGGCGGTGCCGCCTTGCTGGGCTTCGTGGCCGGCGAGATGGTGGTCAACGACCTGCTCCTGGGACCGTGGATCGACGCCAACGCGGCCTGGTTGCACCGGGCCCTGCCGATCGCCGGAGCAGTCTTCGTCGTGGGTACCGGCAAGTTGCTGGCCGCGCGCAAGGCGCGTCGGGAGGCCCTTGAGTTGTCGCTGGGGGAGGCCTCCCCCGAGTCTGGAACACCCCGCTGAAGGAGCTGCATCCATGAACAAGATCCTGATCCCCATCGATGGCTCCGAGGCCTCCGCGGCCGTGCTCAAGACGCTGCCCGCCTGGCTTGAGCGTCTGGCCGGCATGCCGGAGATCCACCTGATCAACGTGCAGCACCCGGTTGGCCACGACGTGGGCCAGTTTGTCGGCCACGACACGCTCCAGGACTTCCATCGGGAGGAGGGCCTCAAGGCCCTGGCCAACGTGCATGCAGGGCTGGCCGCTGCCGGCATCGAAGCGGGCCGCCATGTGCTGGTGGGTGAGGACGCGGCGGTGGCAATCACTCGTTTTGCCCGCGAGCAGGGTTGCAACGCGATCTTCATGACCACCCACGGACGCGGCGCGCTGGCCAAGCTCCTCCTGGGCTCGGTCGCCTCCGAGGTAGTGCGCCTCGCCGAGGTGCCGGTCACGCTGGTGAAGTGATGTCCGCCAGGGCAGGACTGTGATGGCCAGTCCTGGGTGTGATGGAGAGCGCAAAAAAACACCGCCGGACAAGAGGAGGGGAGGTGTCCGGCGGGTCAAGCAGCCCTTGGTTCAGGGCGTTGGAGGAGACAGTCTGCTAACGGCGATATTGCTCCACTCTTTAGTCATTTTCATTATTTTATTTACCCGGACTGGGTTGTGGGGAGCGGTTGCTGCGGATCGGTGCCGCTGCCGTTTGGTCGGGCCGCGCGTCGAGGGGGTAGACTGGCGAGCTTTGATGAGCCAGGTTTCGAAGGAAAGGATGTTGGCAGCATGATTTTGCGGATCGCGATCAACGGCTATGGGCGGATCGGCCGTTGCTTCCTGCGGGCCCTGCACGCGTCTCCGGTACGGGAGCGCTTCCGGGTGGTGGCCATCAATGAGCCGGCCGACCTGGAAAGCATGGCCTACCTGACCCGCTATGACTCGACCCACGGCTGTTTCCCGGGCCACGTGGAAGCGGGTGAGGGCTGCCTGAAGATCGACGGTACGGAGATCCCGGTGTTCCACGCCGACACGCCGGAAGGCGTTGATTGGGCGGCCATCGGTGTGGATGTACTGGTGGAGGCATCCGGGCGCTACAGCCACCGGCATGAGCTGGAGCGCTTCCTGGCGGCGGGGTGCCGGCGTCTGCTGCTGTCCCATCCCGGCCATACGGCAAGTGACGTGGATCGCACCGTGGTGTTCGGCATGAACCATGAGCAGCTCAGTGGGGAGGAGCGCATCGTGTCGGCGGCCTCGTGCACCACCAACGCGATCGTTCCAGTGCTGAGCCTGCTGGACCGCAGCTTCGGCATCGAGCAGGCCATGCTCACCACCTTGCATTCGGTGATGAACGACCAGCCCCTGATCGACGGCTATCACCATACCGACCTGCACCGCACCCGCTCGGCGATGCAGTCGATGATCCCGGTGTCCACCGGCCTGGCTCGCGGCGTGCAGCGCATGCTGCCGGAGCTGGCCGGGCGCATCGAGTCGAAGGCGATCCGGGTGCCGGTGGTCAACGTGTCGGCCATCGACCCGGTGGCGACCCTGCGCTGCGACACCACGAGCGCCGAGGTGAAGGCTCTGCTGCGGGCGGCGGTGGCCGGCAGCGAGTCGGGGCGCATGGACTACACCGAACACCCCCATGCCTCCATCGACTTCAACCACAGCCCGCATTCGGCCATCATCGATGGCGGCCAGACCCGCATGAGCGGCGCGCGCCTGCTCAACCTGCTGGTGTGGTTCGACAACGAGTGGGGCTTTGCCAACCGGATGATCGATGTGGCGGCCTGCTGGGGCGCCCGGATGAGCCGCTGAGCGCGGGCCGGGGCCGCCAGCCTGCGCGGCCCCGTGGTCCCGTCAGAAGTGCCGGGCGAACTCGGTGGCTTCCAGGATCGCCCGCTTGGCGTCCAGCTCGGCCGCCACGTGGGCGCCGCCCACCAGGGTGTGTGGAATGCCGGCCGCCTCCAGGGCAGGTTGCAGCTCCCGTCGCGGCTCCTGGCCGGCGCAGATCACCACCGTATCCACCTCCAGGCAGCGTTGCTGCCCGTCCACCTGGATGTGCAGGCCGGCGTCGTCGATGCCGATGTACTCCACTCCGCCCAGCATGTGTACGCCGCGTTTCTTGAGCAGCAGGCTGCGGGCCCAGCCGGTGGTCTTGGCCAGCCCCGCACCGAGCTTGCCGCTCTTGCGCTGGAGCAGCCAGACTTCCCGCGGCGCTGCGGGCAGGCCCGGTTCAGTCAGGCCGCCGCGATTGCCGGTATAGGCCGGGTCGATGCCCCATTCCTGCTGGTAGGCATGGACCGGGTCGGCCTGCCCACCACTGTGGGTGAGCAGTTCGGCCACGTCGAAGCCGATCCCGCCAGCGCCGATCAGGGCCACCTTGCGGCCCACCGGGTGGCGCCTCTCGATCACGTCGATGTAGCTCGCCACGCGGGGGTGGTCAAGGCCGGGGATGGCCGGGCGGCGCGGGGTGATCCCGGTGGCCAGCACCACGTGCTCGAACCCCTCCCGGGCCAGTTGTTCGGCGCTGGCCCGGGTGCCAAGCCGCAGCCGCACGCCAGCGCGTGCCAGCGCGCCACGGAAGTAGCGCAGCATCTCGTTGAATTCGCTCTTGCCCGGCACCTGGCGCGCCATGTTCAACTGGCCGCCGAGTTCGGCTTCGGCCTCGTACAGTGTCACCGCATGGCCCCGCTCGGCGGCGTTCAGGGCAAAGGCCATGCCGGCCGGGCCGCCGCCCACCACGGCGACACGTCGCGGCGCCGCGGCCGGCGACCGTGCCCAGTCCAGCTCGCGGCCGGCGCGCGGATTGACCAGGCAACTGGCCACGCGCTCGGTGAAGATGTGGTCCAGGCAGGCCTGGTTGCAGGCGATGCAGGGGTTGATCTCGTCGGCGCGACCCTGGCGCGTCTTGCGCGCGAAGTCGGCGTCGGCCAGCAGCGGGCGCGCCATCGACACCAGGTCGGCGGCGCCCGAGGCCAGCAGCGATTCGGCCACGTCCGGCAGGTTGATGCGGTTGGAGGCCATGACCGGAATGCGCACCGCCTGCTTGACGTTGCGCACCGCCGCCACCCAGGCCGCGCGCGGCACGGCGGCGGCGATGGTGGGCACGCCGGCCTCATGCCAGCCGATGCCGGTGTTGATGACGTCGGCGCCAGCGGCCTCGGCGGCGCGCGCCAGGGTGGCGACCTCGGCGCCGGTCATGCCGCCGTCCATCAGGTCGATGGCGGAAATGCGGTAGATGAGCATGAAGCCCGGGCCGACCCGCGCCCGCGCCGCCTTCAGCACCTCCACCGGCAAGCGCAGCCGGCGTTCGGCGTCGCCGCCAAAGGCGTCCTGGCGCTGGTTGGTGAGGGCCGAGGTGAACTCGTTGATCAGGTAGCCCTCCGAGCCCATGATCTCCACCCCGGCGTAGCCGGCCTGCTCGGCCAGCTCGGCGCTGCGGGCAAAGGCGGCGATGGTGTCCCAGACCTCGTCGGTGGACAGCGCGCGCGGCGTGAAGCGGTTGATGCGCGCCTTCAGCGCCGAGGGCGCCACGCAGTCCGGCACCTTGGCGTAGCGCCCGGCGTGCAGGATCTGCAGCACGATGTGGCTGCCGGCGGCCCGCACCGCCTCGGTGATGTGGCGGTGCTCGGCCAGTTGCTCGGGCCGGTTCAGCACCAGGCCGCCCTCGTCCATCACGCCCTCGGGCACCGGGGAGTGGCCCCCGGTCAGGATCAGGCCGATCTCGCCGCGCGCGCGCTCGGCGTAGAAGGCGGCCAGGCGCTCGGTGGGGCGGTCCAGCGTTTCCAGCCGGGTGTGCATGGCGCCCATGACCATGCGGTTGGGCAGGGTGACGCCGGCCACCCGGAGCGGGGCCAGCAGGTGCGGATGACGGGAGGTGTCGGTCATGGTCGGCCTTCAGCAGGGTACCGGCCACCGGGCGGCTGCTCGGCGGCCGGTAGATTCATCAACAAGATGTCTTATTTTAGAGAAAATACGATTTTTATCTTCTTATTTATGTCAATATGGCGACACAACTGCCGTATTTCATCCCACTCAAACCCAAGCCGTGAAATAGGCTAGGCTTGAGGTTTTCGCGACGCCTGCGTGTCCAGATTCATCGTGTCTTCGGATTCCTACGACGCCTCGGTATCGGCCCTCCACAACCGGTTGTTCTTCCGCCTGTTCCAGGTCGGCAACACGCTGGCGCGCCAGACGTTCAAGGAAATCGGGCTGACCACGGTGCAATGGTCGGTGCTGGGCGCGCTGTCGCGCCCGCGGGTGCAGGGCGGCATGACCTTCACCGAGCTGGCCGACTACCTGGTGGTGAGCCGGCAAAGCCTGGACGGCGTGCTCAAGCGCCTGGAGCGCGACGGCCATGTCCAGCGCGTGACCGACACCCAGGATCGGCGCGCGAAACGGGTGATTCTCACGCCCGACGGCCGCGCCTTCTGGGACGGCGTGCAGCCGCGCATCTACGCGTTCTACCGGCAAGCGGTCGGCGGCATGCGCTTTGACGACAAGGTGTCGCTGGTGCACTTTCTGAACCGGCTGAACGAAGGCCTGGCCGAGGTCGATCTGGGCGCGCCCCGGGCGCCGCCGGACGGCGCGGCCGGCCCGCCCTGATCAGCCGCGCAGGAAGGCGTCGTAGCCGGTCTTCATGATCAGCGCGCCCACCACCACGATGAACACCCCGCGCACGAAGCCGGCGCCGTGCTTGAGCGCCAGGCGCGTGCCGATCAGGCTGCCGAGCACGTTGGCCACGGCCATCACCAGGCCAATCTTCCACCACACGTGGCCCTTGAAGGCAAACAGCGCCAGCGCCGACAGGTTGGTGGCCACGTTCAGCAGCTTGGCCGAGGCCGAGGCGTTGAGGAAGTCGTAGCCGAGCAGGCGCACGAACAGGAAGATGAAGAAACTGCCCGTGCCGGGGCCAAAAAAGCCGTCGTACCAGCCGATCACCAGCCCCACCGCGCAGGCCAGCCAGGTCTCGCGCGCCTGGGAGTGGCGCGGCGCGTGGGTGCGCCCCAGCTCCTTCTTGGCCAGGGTGTAGAGCAGCACCGCCAGCAGGATGAAGGGCAACAGCCGGCGCAGAAAACTGGGGTCGATCAGCGTCACCACCCAGGCGCCGACAAAGGAGCCCAGCAGCGCCGCGCCGGCCGCCGGCAGCATCACCGCCCAGCGCAGCTGCACCCGGCGGCTGTACTGCACGGTGGCGATGGCCGTGCCCCAGACCGAGGCGCTCTTGTTGGTGCCGAACAAGGTGGCCGGCGCGGCCGCTGGAAAGGTGGCGAACAGCGCCGGCACCAGGATCAGGCCCCCCCCGCCCACGATCGAATCGATACCCCCGGCCAGCAACGAGGCCAGCGAAACGATCAGCAGTTCCATGTGCGCGCGTGTGAGAGAGGGGATTCAGCTATTGTAATGATAGCTACTCGGGATTGATGGACGCCGACCAATGGCGCAAAACAAGCCGAAATCTGTTTTCGCCCCAAAAAAAAGGCGCCATCTGGCGCCTTCAGCAAAAGAGAAATGAATTTTATTGTGAATCTTGGAATTGTTCTTGGAAATGTCCCCTCGGCCCTTCTCGCGAAACACGGCACGCCGGTTCCGCTTGAATAGCCGAATTGTAAGAATTCAGCACATTCACCGCATCGGGACTATCCCCAGGCCGCCCGGCGGCCGAAGCAAAGCGGCGGCGCCAGGCTCCAGCCCGGTCACGTACTCCTTTAGAACTATGGCCGGGGCTGGGCCATCGTTCTTTTGCCGCGCACCGGCGACCCCATCGGGGGATACCGCGCGGGGCCCGGTCTGGCGACATTGGCAGGGTCTTCACCGAGGTCCCAGTCCGAGGCCATCTTGCCCCCCGACGCCACCGCCACCGCCACCGCCATTCCGGCCCGCGCCTGGAGCGTGCTGATCGCCAGCACGCTGGCCTTCACGGTCTGCTTCATGGTCTGGATGATGTTTGGCGTCATCGGCATCCCGATCCAGCGCCAGCTCAACCTGAACGCCACCGAATTCGGCCTGCTCACCGCCATGCCCGTGCTCACCGGCTCCCTGGTGCGCGTGCCCCTGGGCATCTGGACCGACCGCTACGGCGGACGCATCGTCATGACGGTGCTGATGGCCTCTACCGTCCCGGCCATTTGGCTGATGGCCTACGCCACCCAATATTGGCAATTCCTGGTCATTGGTTTGTTTGTTGGTCTGTCCGGCGGTGCCTTCTCGGTCGGCACCCCTTACGTGGCACGCTGGTTTCCGAAAAACCGGCAGGGCATGGCCATGGGCGTCTACGGCGCGGGCAACTCCGGTTCGGCGGTGAACAAGTTCCTGGCGCCGGCCCTGCTGCTGGTCGGAGGCTGGACCCTGGTGCCCCAGGTGTACGCGGCCGTCATGGCCGGCGCGGTGGTGCTGTTCTGGCTGTTCAGCGCGCAGGATGCGCGCCACCTGGTCACCCACAACGTCAGCTTCATGGCGCAACTGCAGGCCCTGAAGGACCGGCGCGTGCTCAAGTACTGCCAGTACTACAGCATCGTGTTCGGCGGCTACGTGGCGCTGGCGCTGTGGATGGTGCAGTACTACGTGGGCGAGTACGGGCTGAGCATCCAGGTCGGCGCGCTGCTGGCGGCCTGTTTCTCGCTGCCCGGCGGAGTGTTGCGCGCGGTCGGCGGCGTGTTGTCGGACCGCTATGGCGCGCACAAGGTCACCTGGTGGGTGCTGTGGGTCAGCTGGATCTGCCTGTTCCTGCTGAGCTACCCGCAGACCGACTTCAGCATCACCACGCTGCACGGGGTGAAGACCTTCCACATCGGCCTGAACGTGTACGCCTTCACCGCCCTGCTCGGCGTGCTGGGCGTGGCCTGGGCCTTCGGCAAGGCCAGCGTGTTCAAGTACATCAGCGACGACTACCCGCAGAACATCGGCGCCATCAGCGGCATCGTCGGCCTGGCCGGCGGCCTGGGCGGCTTCGTGCTGCCGATTCTGTTCGGCGTGCTGCTGGATTGGACCGGCATCCGCTCCAGCGCCTTCATGCTGCTCTACGGCGTGGTCTGGGTGTCGCTGATCTGGATGTACCGCACCGAGATGCGCGACACCGACGTGCTGGGCAGCCGCCCGGCACCGAGTGCCGCCTGACCTTCCGCGAGGAGCGCCGCGCCCATGAACACCGTCGACAGCCCCGCCGCCTCGCGCGGCCGCACCCTGACGATCTGGACCCCCGAGGACAAGCGGTTCTGGGCCCAGGAGGGCGAGGCCATCGCCAAGCTGAACCTGTGGATCTCGGTGCCGGCGCTGTTCTTGGCCTTCGCCATCTGGCAGGTCTGGAGCGTGGTGGCCGTGAACCTGCCGAGCCTGGGTTTCAACTACTCCACCAACCAGCTGTTCTGGCTGGCGGCGGCGCCGGCGCTGAGCGGCGCGACCTTGCGCATCTTCTACTCCTTCATGGTGCCGCTGGTGGGCGGGCGGCGCTGGACGGCGGTCTCCACCGCCTCGCTGCTGATCCCGGCCATCGGCATCGGCGTGGCGGTGCAGGACCCGACCACGCCGTACCCCACGATGCTGATGCTGGCGCTGCTGTGTGGCCTGGGCGGGGGCAATTTCAGCTCCAGCATGGCCAACATCAGCTACTTCTTCCCCAAGGACCGCAAGGGCTCGGCGCTGGGCGTGAACGCCGGGCTGGGCAATCTGGGGGTGTCGGTGGTGCAGTTCCTGAGCCCCATCGTCGTCACCGTGGGGGTGCTGGGGGTGTTTGGCGGCGATCCGCAAACCATCGTCCGCAACGGCCAGCCGAGCCAGGTGTGGGCCCAGAACGCGGCCTTCATCTGGGTGCCGTGGATCGCGCTGACGTCGGTGGTGGCGTGGTTCAGCATGAACGACGTGGCCGACGCCAAGGCCTCGTTCTCCGATCAGGCCGCGATCTTCGCCGAGCCGCACAACTGGCTGATGTGCCTGCTGTACCTGGGCACCTTCGGCTCCTTCATCGGCTTCTCGGCCGGCTTCCCACTGCTGATCAAAAGCCAGTTCCCCAGCGTCAACCCGCTGGCCTACGCCTGGCTGGGCCCTTTGGTGGGCGCCCTGGTCCGCCCCTTTGGCGGCTGGCTGGCCGACCGGGTGGGCGGCGGCGTGGTGACGATGTGGAACTTCGTGGTGATGGCCGTGGCCGTGGTCGGCGTGTTGTGGTTCCTGCCCAAGGGGGCCGGCATGGCGCTGCCCTTTGGCCCCGCCGAGGGCAGCTTCACCGGCTTCTTCCTGATGTTCCTGGTGCTGTTCGTCACCACCGGCATCGGCAACGGTTCGACCTTTCGCATGATCCCGGTGATCTTCAACCAGCTGGCACTGCGCGGGATCGACAAGGCCCCGCAGGCCGAGGCCGCCGCGCTGAAGCAAGGCAACGTCCTGGGCGCCGCCGCGGTGGGTTTTGCCGGCGCCTTTGGGGCCTATGGCGGCTTTTTCATTCCCAAGAGCTACGGCACGGCCATCACCGCCACCGGCGGACCCGAGGCCGCGCTGTGGATCTTCATCGTCTTCTACCTCGTCTGCGTGCTCATCACCTGGTGGTTCTACGCCCGCCGCCACGCGCCGATGCCCTGCTGATCCTCTCCCGAAGGAGCGCCCCCCATGAGCCACTTTCTCGATCGACTGACCCATTTCAAACTGCCGCAGGAGAGTTTTTCCGGCTCTTACGGCCGCACCACCGGCGAAGACCGCACCTGGGAGGACGCCTACCGCAACCGCTGGGCGCACGACAAGATCGTGCGCAGCACGCATGGCGTGAACTGCACCGGCTCGTGCTCCTGGAAGATCTACGTCAAGGGCGGCATCGTGACGTGGGAAACGCAGCAAACCGACTACCCGCGCACGCGCTGGGACATGCCCAACCACGAGCCGCGCGGCTGCGCGCGCGGGGCCAGCTATTCCTGGTACCTGTACAGCGCCAACCGGGTGAAGTACCCGATGGTGCGGGGCCGGCTGCTGGCGCGCTGGCGCGCCGCGCTGAAGACGGCCAAGACGCCGGTGGACGCCTGGGCGTTGATTGCCCAGGACGACAGCGCCCGGCGCGACTACCAGTCGGTGCGGGGCATGGGCGGCTTCGTGCGCGCCAGCTGGGACGAGGTCAACCAGCTTATCGCCGCCGCCAACATCCACACCATCAAGCAGCACGGGCCGGACCGGATCATCGGTTTTTCGCCCATCCCCGCGATGAGCATGGTCAGCTACGCCGCCGGCAGCCGCTACCTGAGCCTGATCGGCGGCGTCTGCATGAGTTTTTACGACTGGTACTGCGACCTGCCACCGTCCAGCCCGCAGGTCTGGGGCGAGCAGACCGACGTGCCCGAGTCGGCCGACTGGTACAACAGCCACTACATCATCGCCTGGGGCTCGAACGTGCCGCAGACGCGCACGCCGGACGCGCATTTTTTCACCGAGGTGCGCTACAAGGGCGCCAAGACGGTGGCCGTGACGCCGGACTACAGCGAAGTGGCCAAGCTGTCCGACCACTGGCTCCATCCCAAGCAGGGCACGGACGCCGCGCTGGCCATGGCCATGGGCCACGTGGCGTTGAACGAGTTTTACTTCAAGACCCGCTCGGTCTACTTCGACGACTATGCGCGCCGCTACACCGACCTGCCGATGCTGGTGCTGCTCAAGCCCCATCGCCTGGCCGACGGCAGCACGGTGCAGGTGCCCGACCGCTACCTGCGCGCCAGCGATCTCGAAAGCCAGTTCGACCAGCAGAACAACCCCGAGTGGAAGACCCTGGCGTTCGACACCGACGGGCGCCCGGTGCTGCCCCATGGCTCGATCGGTTTTCGTTGGGGTGCCGAGGGACGCAGCGACGCCGGCAAATGGAACCTGGAGAACAAGGACGCGCAGCACGGCGCGGACGTCAAGCTGAAGCTGTCGGTGCTGGAAGACGGTGCGCAAGCGCACGAGATCGTGGACGTCGGCTTTCCCTACTTCGGGGGCATGGCCTCTCCGCACTTTCCCGCCAACGACCAGCAGGGTGACGTCAGCCGCGCCCGCGTGCCGGCGGTGCGGCTCGGCCTGACCGGCCAGGACGGCCACACGAGCGAGGCCCTGGTGGCCACGGTGTTCGATCTGCAGGCCGCGCAGTACGGCATCGACCGCGGTCTGGGCAGCGGCGCTCAGGGCTACGAAGACAACGCGCCCTACACCCCGGCCTGGGCCGAGCGGATCACCGGGGTGCCGCGCGATCAGATCATCACCGTGGCGCGTGAGTTCGCGGCCACCGCCGACAAGACCCACGGCAAGTCGATGGTCATCATCGGCGCGGGCATGAACCACTGGTACCACTGCGACATGAACTACCGCGGGGTCATCAACCTGTTGATGATGTGCGGTTGCATCGGGCAAAGCGGCGGCGGCTGGTCGCACTACGTGGGCCAGGAAAAGCTGCGCCCGCAAACCGGCTGGACAGCGCTGGCCTTCGCGCTGGACTGGATACGCCCGCCGCGCCAGCAGAATGCCACCAGCTTCTTCTACGCCCACACCGATCAGTGGCGCTACGAAAAACTGGGCCTGGACGAAGTCGTGAGCCCGCTGGCCGACCGCCGCCAGTACGGCGGCAGCATGATCGACTACAACGTGCGCGCCGAACGCATGGGTTGGTTGCCCAGCGCGCCACAGTTCCCGGTCAACCCGCTGCACATCGCGGCCGAGGCCGAGCAGGCCGGGCTGGCCCCGCGCGACTATGTGGCCAAGGGCCTGAAGACGGGCACGTTGCGCATGAGCTGCGAAGACCCTGATGCACCCGAGAACTGGCCGCGCAACCTGTTCGTCTGGCGCAGCAACCTGTTGGGTTCGAGCGGCAAAGGGCACGAATATTTCTGCAAGCACCTGCTGGGCACCAGCCATGGCGTACAGGGCAAGGACCTGGGGCCGGACGACGCCAAGCCGCAGGAAGTGACCTGGCACGCCGAGGCCCCACAGGGCAAGCTGGACCTGCTGGTCACGCTGGACTTTCGCATGAGCACGACCTGCCTGTACTCGGACATCGTGCTGCCCACCGCCAGCTGGTACGAGAAAAACGATCTCAACACCAGCGACATGCACCCCTTCATCCATCCGCTGTCGGCCGCCGTCGATCCGGTCTGGGAGGCGCGCTCCGACTGGGAGATCTACAAGGGTTTCGCCAAGACTTTCAGCGAGCTGTGCGTGGGCCACTTGGCCAAGGAGCGCGACACCGTGCTGACGCCGATGATGCACGACACCCCTGGCGAGCTGGCCCAGCCTTTTGGCGTGGCCGAGTGGAAAAAGGGCGAGTGCGAGGTGATCCCCGGCAAGACCGCGCCCCAGGTGACGGTGGTGGACCGCGACTACCCCAACCTGTACCGGAACTTCACGGCGCTCGGGCCCTTGATGGACAAGCTGGGCAACGGCGGCAAGGGCATCGCCTGGAAAACCGGCACCGAGGTCGAGCAGCTTGGCCAGCTCAACGGGCGGGTCACCGAGCCGGGATCCACGCAAGGCCGCCCGCGCATCCTGAGCGACATCGACGCCTGCGAGGTCATCCTGCAACTGGCGCCAGAAACCAACGGCCACGTCGCAGTCAAGGCCTGGGAGGCGCTGGCAAAGACCACGGGACGTGACCACAAGCACCTGGCGCTGTACCGCGAGGACGAAAAGATCCGCTACCGCGACATCCAGGCCCAGCCCCGCAAGATCATCAGCAGCCCGACCTGGAGCGGCATCGAGAGCGAAACCGTCAGCTACAACGCCGGCTACACCAACGTGCACGAGCTGATTCCATGGCGCACCCTGACCGGACGCCAGCAGTTCTACCAGGACCACCCGTGGATGATCGCCTTTGGCGAGGGCTTTTCCAGCTACCGCCCGCCGGTCGACCTGAAAACCACGGCCAGCATGCTGGGAGTGAAGTCCAACGGGAACCCCGAGATCCAGCTCAACTTCATCACGCCGCACCAGAAGTGGGGCATTCACAGCACCTACACCGACAACCTGTTGATGCTCACGCTCAACCGCGGTGGCCCGGTGGCCTGGATCAGCGAGGAAGACGCCCAGCGCGCCGGCATCGAGGACAACGACTGGATGGAGATGTTCAACGTCAACGGCGCTGTGGCGGTGCGCGCGGTGGTCAGCCAGCGCGTGAACCCCGGCATGGTGCTGATGTACCACGCGCAGGAAAAGATCATCAACACCCCGGGCAGCGAAATCACCGGCGTACGTGGTGGCATCCACAACTCGGTGACGCGCATCGTGCTCAAGCCCACGCACATGATCGGCGGCTACGCGCAGTACAGCTACGGCTTCAACTACTACGGAACCATCGGCACCAACCGCGACGAGTTCGTGATCGTGCGCAAGATGGCCAAGGTCGACTGGCTCGACACCCCGCGTGGCGACCACCTGGTGGCCGCCTACCAGTCCCAGGGCGAGAACCCCTGAGTCCGGCCATCACAAGGAGCCCCTGATGAAAGTACGCGCACAGATCGGCATGGTGCTGAACCTGGACAAGTGCATCGGTTGCCACACTTGCAGCGTGACCTGCAAGAACGTCTGGACCAGCCGCCCCGGCGTGGAGTACGCCTGGTTCAACAACGTCGAGACCAAGCCCGGTATCGGCTACCCGAAGGAATGGGAAAACCAGGACCGCTGGAACGGCGGCTGGGTCCGCAAGGCCGACGGCTCCATCGTGCCGCGCCAGGGTGGCAAGTGGCAGCTGTTGATGAAGATCTTCGCCAACCCCAACCTGCCGCAGATCGACGACTACTACGAGCCCTTCACCTTCGACTACGACCACCTGCAGTCGGCGCCCGAAATGAAGCATGCGCCGACCGCGCGACCGCGCAGCCTGATCACCGGCCAGCGCATGGAGAAGATTGAATGGGGTCCGAACTGGGAAGAGATTCTGGGCGGTGAGTTCAGCAAGCGCAGTCGAGATCGCAATTTCGACGACATCCAGAAGGACATCTACGGCCAGTTCGAGAACACCTTCATGATGTACCTGCCCAGGCTGTGCGAGCACTGCCTGAACCCGGCCTGCGTGGCGAGCTGCCCCTCCGGCTCGATCTACAAGCGCGAGGAAGACGGCATCGTCCTGATCGACCAGGACAAATGCCGTGGCTGGCGCATGTGCGTCTCTGGTTGCCCGTACAAGAAGATTTACTACAACTGGAAGAGCGGCAAGGCCGAGAAGTGCATCTTCTGCTACCCGCGCATCGAGGCCGGTCAGCCCACCGTGTGCTCGGAAACCTGCGTCGGCCGCATCCGCTATCTGGGCGTGCTGCTTTACGACGCCGACCGCATCGAGGCCGCCGCCAGCGTCGAGAAAGACAAGGACCTGTACCAGGCGCAGCTGGACATCTTCCTGGACCCGCACGACCCGGCCGTGATCGCCCAGGCCCTCGCCGACGGCATCCCCGAGGATTGGCTCAAGGCCGCCCGCAACAGCCCGGTCTACAAGATGGCCGTGGACTGGAAGGTGGCGTTGCCGCTGCACCCCGAATACCGCACGCTGCCCATGGTCTGGTACGTGCCGCCCCTGTCTCCCATCACGGCGGCGGCCCACGCCGGCCATGTCAGCGCCAATGGAGAACTGCCCGACGTGAACCAGTTGCGCATTCCGGTGAAGTACCTGGCCAATCTGCTGACGGCGGGCGACACCCAGCCCGTGGTGCGCGCACTGGAGCGCATGCTGGCCATGCGCGCCTACCAGCGCGGCAAACACGTGGAAGGCGCGGCCAACGAGGCGGCGATCCGTCAGGTGGACCTGAGCGCGGCCCAGGTCGAGGAGATGTACCAGGTCATGGCCATCGCCAACTACGAGGACCGTTTCGTGATTCCGACCGCGCACCGCGAATACGCCGAGAACGCCTTCAACGTGCGCGGCGGCTGCGGCTTCTCGTTTGGCAACGGGTGCAGCGAAGGCGTCACCGAGACCAGCCTGTTTGGCAGCGACAAGAAGCGCACCATCCCCATCAAGGCCAGTCTGTGAGGCGTAGCCGTATGAAACAGGACATCAGCTTCAGCCTGCGGGCACTGGCACACCTGCTGCGTTACCCGGACGCCGCCATGCGCGCGCATCTTCCCGACATTCACGCCGCGCTCAACGCCGAACGCGCCATCGCTGGCTCGCGCCGTGCCGAGCTGGATGCGCTGATGGACCGGTTGCTGGCCGAAGGTATGGACGCCGAGAGCAGCTACGTCGATTTGTTCGACCGCGGCCGCAGCACCGCGCTGCACCTGTTCGAGCACGTGCATGGCGATTCGCGTGACCGCGGCCCGGCCATGGTCGACCTGGTGCGCACCTACGAGCAGGCCGGCCTGCTGCTCGACCCGGCCGAACTGCCCGACCACCTGACCGTGTTGCTGGAGTTCTCGTCCACCCAGCCCACCTCAGAGGCGCGCGCGTTCATCGGCGAGTTCGCGCACATCCTGCAGTCGATCACGGCGGCCCTGGTCCGCCGCGGCAGCGACTACGCCTGCGTGCTGTCGGCCATTTTGGAGCTGGCCGGCCAATCCCCTCAGGGCGCCACCGCCACCGAGGACGAACCGCTGGACGTCAGTTGGCAGGAGCCGGTCGCCTTCGGGGGGTGCTCCACCGAAGGCCAGTCCGCGCCGGGCCCTCGGCCCATTCGCCTGATCCGTCCACAGCCACCCACGGCCCACCGCTGAACCCGGGGAGATCGCCATGCCACTCGCCCTGCACCATTTTCTTTTCACCGTTTACCCCTACATCTGCCTCGCGGTCTTCCTGATGGGCAGTCTGGCGCGCTTTGACCGCGACCAATACACCTGGAAGAGCGACTCCTCCCAGCTGCTGCGCGCGCGCCAACTGCGCTGGGGCAGCAACCTGTTCCACATCGGCATCCTGTTCCTGCTGTTCGGGCACACGTTCGGACTGCTGACTCCGCACGTCATGTACGGCTGGTTGATCAGCGCGCCGCACAAGCAGATGCTGGCCATCGTCACGGGCGGCATTGCCGGCTTCATCTGCTTCATCGGTTTGACGATGCTGCTGCATCGGCGCATGTTCGACCCCCGCATCCGCCTGACCAGCCACCGCACCGATCTGGCCATCCTGATCATCCTGTGGGTGCAGCTGGTGTTGGGGCTGATCACGCTGCCTTTTTCCTACGCCCACCGCGTCGATGCCAGCGCCATGCTGATCCTCGCCGACTGGGCGCAGGGCATTTTCACCCTCCGGCCCGACGCCACCGGCCTGTTGAGCGTGGCCTGGCCGTTCAAGGTTCACATGGTCCTGGGCATGACGATCTTTCTGCTGTTTCCGTTCAGCCGCCTGGTGCACATCTGGAGCGGTTTTGCCTCCCTCACCTACCTGACGCGGCCGTACCAGCTGGTGCGCTCGCGCCGCTTGAACCTGCCGCCCTCGCACGACCCAAGGCGTCATCAGGAGCACACGACATGACCCAGGACCCGACCCACCGACCAACCGAAGGTTGTGGTGGCGCCTGCACCTGTGCCGAGACGGCATCGCGCCCCGCCGAGGCCCACGTCAACGGCGTGTCCTTGCTGACGCCGGACGAGGCACTGGACGCCGTGGCCTTGCGCCAACGTGCGTGCACCGAATTGCTGCGCCAGGCCGCGATCCGCGAGGGCTTGCTGGCTTCGGACGATCCGAAGCCGGTGGGCGGAGCCATCAGCGAAGCCGCCAGTGCCGCGGTCGAACAATTGCTCGACCGTGTGCTGCAAGTGCCGGAGCCCGGCGACGAGGCCTGCCGTCGCCACCACGAGGCGAATGCCGCGCGCTTCGCGGTGGGCGAGCGCGTGCGGGCACGCCATGTGCTGTTTGCCGTGACGCCTGGCCTGGACGTCAACGGCCTGCGTCAACGCGCCGAGGCCTGCTTGCTGGACGTTCGAAACGCCACCCCGCAAGAGCGTGCCGCCGGGGATCGCTTTGCCGCGGCGGCGGCCGCCAACAGCAATTGCCCCAGCGGCCGCGAGGGCGGCCAACTGGGTTGGCTGAGCGCGCCCGACTGCGCCCCCGAATTCGCCAGGGAATTGTTCGGCCACCCCGAGGTGGGCGTGTTGCCGCGACTGGTGCACAGCCGTTTCGGGTTGCACGTGGTGGAGGTGCTGGAGCGGGAGCCCGGCGCGGTGCCGCCCTACCACGCGGTGCGCGAGCGGGTGGCGCTGGTGCTGCGGCAGCAGAGTTTTGCGACCGCCTTGTCGCAATACCTGCGCTTGCTGGCCGGCGGCGCGGACCTGCAAGGCGTCGATTTGGAGGGGGCCGAGACGCCGCTGGTGCAGTAGGGCGCGGGTGGCCCTGGCCGGACGGGGCCGTCGAAAAAGGGCTTCGCGCACGCCAACCCGAGGGCTATACTGATTTTGACTGCTTCGCGTCTGGGCCCGTGGGCGCCGCCCCGACGCCCGAGCCCACGCCAACACGGCGCCGCGCCAGGGCGCCCTCGCCCAACCGGATGGGCTTTGCCGTCGTCCGGCATTTGTCCCGCCGTGCGCGAGTCCGGGCGCGTTGCCATGATGCCTTCCTCCATGTCGCTTCCGTTCCCAACCGCCGACCGAGCCGCGTTCGGGCGCCCGTTGGCGGCCAAGCTCGGCATCATCGGGTGCCTGCTGCTCGCGCTGGCCTTGGCCGCCGTCGGCCTGTCGCTGTGGGTCACCTGGCAACTCGAAGGCGGCGCGGCGGCGGTCAACGAGGCCGGCCGGATGCGCATGCAGACCTGGCGCCTGGCACAAACGCTGTCGTCGGGAGAGCTCGCCCGCATGCCGCCTCAGCTGGCCCAGTTCGATGAAAGCCTGACCTTGCTGCGCAAGGGGGATCCGGCACGTCCGCTGGCCGTGCCACGCAACAGTGCCTCGCATGCGGCGCTGGCCGAGGTCGCACGGCACTGGAGCGCGATGCGCTCGGCCTGGCTGGCGCACACCGACGGCGCGGCCAGCCCCTTCGTGGCCCAGCAGGC
The DNA here is from genome assembly GCA_020161215.1 of Pseudomonadota bacterium. Taxonomy (GTDB): domain Bacteria; phylum Pseudomonadota; class Gammaproteobacteria; order Burkholderiales; family Burkholderiaceae_C; genus Ottowia. The sequence goes on along the minus strand of JAIUOM010000039.1, from coordinate 13,267 downwards.
GGAGGATCTGGTGTCCGCCATCGATCGGCTGGTCCGCACCATCGAGCAGCAACTGGCGCGCTGGACCACCTTGCTCAATGGCGCCCAGTTCGTGATGATCGCGCTGGCCATCGCCGCGGCATTGACCCTGCTGTACGCGGCGCAACTGCTGGTGTTTTCCCCGCTCACGCGCTTGCAGGCCGGTCTGCAGCGCATCGAAACCGGCGATCTGTCCGCGCGGGTCGACGCACGGGGCGACGACGAGTTCGGCGCCGTGGCCCAAGGCTTCAACCGCATGGCCCAGCGCCTGCAGAACCTGTACGCCAGCCTGGAGCGCCGCGTGCATGAAAAAACCGAACACCTGGAAGCCGAGCGCGCCCGATTGGCCACGTTGTACGAGGCGGCCGCCTTCGTCGCGCACGCCCGCTCGCTGGAGGTGCTGGCTCAGGGTTTCGCGGCCCAGATGCGCCGCGTGGCGCGCGCCGACGCCGCCGTCGTGCGCTGGTCCGACGAACACAACCTGCGCTACGTGTTGCTGGGCGCCGACGGCTGGCCTTCCGCGCTGGTGGCGGCCGAAAGCTGCGTGCGCACCGGCGACTGTTGCTGTGGCCAGGCCCAGGACAGCGCCGAGACGCGCGTGTTTCTGCTGCGCGACCTGAGCAGCCAGGGAGCTTCGGACCCGAGCGCCGCGGAGCGTGCGTGCACCCGTTCTGGCTTCTCCTCCCTGGTCAGCGTGCCGGTGCGGCTGCACGAACGGGTGGTGGGCGAAATCGATCTGTTCTACCGCCAGCACACACCGCTCGCCGACGAAGACCGGGCGCTGCTGGAAGCGCTGTCCAGCCATCTGGCCGGAGGCATAGAAGCGCAGCGCGCGGACGCATTGCAGCGCGAGGCGGCCGTCGCCGACGAACGCGGCCTGCTGGCGCGCGAGCTGCACGATTCGATCGCGCAAAGCCTGGCCTTCCTGCGGATCCAGGCCGGTCTGCTGCGCGGCGAGATCGGTCGCGCCGACGCCACCGGCCGGTCCGCTGGGCGTTCGGAGCGCGTGCAGGATGCCCTGACCGAGCTCGACACCGGCATTCGCGAAAGCCTGTCCGACGTGCGCGAGTTGCTGATGCATTTCCGAACCCGCACCAACACCGAGGACATTGCTCCTGCGCTGCGCACCACGCTGACCAAGTTCGAGCACCAGACCGGCTTGCCGACGGTCCTGCGCATTCAGGGCGAGGGCATGCCCCTGCCGCCGGATATCCAGGTGCAGGTGCTGCACGTGGTGCAGGAAGCCTTGTCCAACGTGCGCAAGCACGCGCAGGCGCGACGGGCCTGGATCGAAGTGTGGCAATCGCCCCAGTGGGTGTTCGAGGTGCACGACGACGGGCGCGGCATGGACGAACAGACGCTGGAGATGGACGAGACCCATGTCGGCCTGGGCATCATGCGCGAGCGCGCCGCCAGCATCCAGGCCGAGCTGGACATCCATTCGGTGCCCGGCGCCGGCACCCGTGTCACCCTCACCTTGCCGTGCCTGCACCCTGCGCCGACCGGCCAGCAGCCACATGCCTGAGGTGCGGCGGATCCCGGCGGCGCCCGTGCGCCACGGCCGCTGGCGCGATCCTGCCCGGCCACCTGAACTCAGCCCCGCGCACTGAAAGACCGAGATGTCCGCCACCCCCCTTCGTTTGCTGGTCGTCGACGACCACCCCTTGTTTCGCCGTGGCCTGACGGCCCTGCTGGCCACGCAAGCACGGCTGCAGGTGGTGGGGGAGGCCGGTGACGCCGGCGAAGCGTTGCGCCGGGCGGCCGAGTTGCAGCCCGACGTGATCCTGCTCGACCACCATCTGCCGGGCGTCTCGGGCGTGGACGTGCTGGAGGGCCTGCGGCAGGCGGCGCCCCAAGCGCGCGTGTTGATGCTGACCGTGAGCGAGGACGCCGACACCCTGACTCGGGCACTGCAGCGTGGGGCGCACGGCTATCTGCTGAAAACCGTCGACAGCGACGGGCTGGTGGCGGCCATCGAGCGGGCCAGCCAGGGCGAATCCACCATCAGCCCGGAAATGACCTACAAGCTCGTCAACGCCTTTCAGGCGCTGGGGACGACGCCCACCACCGACGCGCCCTCACCCGTGGCCGACCCTTTGGCCCAGTTGTCGCCGCGCGAACGGGAAATCCTGCAGCAGATCACCGCCGGTGCCAGCAACAAGGAAATCGCCCGCCAGCTCGAGATCGCCGAAACCACGGTCAAGATCCACGTGCAGCATATTCTGCGCAAGCTCAACCTCAGCTCGCGCGTGCAGGCCGCCGTGCTGCTGGCCACGCGCCAGCCGAGCGGCTGAGCGACGGCGCCGGCCGATTTATTCCGACGCGTCGCCGCTGTGACCCAGCTGCGGCAGCATGGAGCCGGTGCCCAGCTGCAGCAGCCCGCTCTTGCTGTACACCGCCAGCTTGCCGCGCGTGTCGGTGATGTCCAGGTTGCGCATGGTCAGCTGGCCGATGCGGTCCAGCGGGGTAAACGGCGCGTTGTCCACCTTTTCCATCGACAGGCGCTCGGGCGCGTAGGTCAGGTGGGGCGATTCGGTGTTCAGGATGCTGTAGTCGTTGCCACGGCGCAGTTCCACGCTCACCTCGCCGGTGATGGCGTTAGCCACCCAGCGCTGGGCGGTCTCGCGCAGCATGATGGCCTGCGGATCGAACCACCGGCCCTGGTACAGCAGGCGGCCGAGCTTCAGGCCATTCATGCGGTACTGCTCGATGGTGTCCTCGTTGTGGATGCCCGAGAGCAGCCGCTCGTAGGCCAGATGCAGCAGCGCCATGCCCGGGGCCTCGTAGATGCCGCGGCTCTTGGCCTCGATGATGCGGTTCTCGATCTGGTCGCACATGCCCAGCCCGTGCCGGCCGCCGATGCGGTTGGCCTCCAGGAACAGCGCCACGGGGTCGGCAATCTCGTGGCCGTTCAGCGCCACCGGGCGGCCTTCCTCGAAGCGCACGCGCACTTCCTCGGGCTTGACCTCGACCTCGGGCTTCCAGAACGCCGCGCCCATGATCGGGTTGACGATGCGGATGCCGCTGGACAGCTCTTCCAGATCCTTCGCCTCGTGGGTCGCGCCCAGCATGTTCGAATCGGTCGAATATGCCTTTTCAGTCGACATCTTGTAGCCAAAACCCGCCTTCTGCATGAATTCGGACATTTCCTTGCGGCCGCCCAGCTCGTCGATGAAGCGCTGATCGAGCCAGGGCTTGTAGATCTTCAGGCTCGGGTTCGCCAGCAGGCCGTAGCGGTAGAAGCGTTCGATGTCATTTCCCTTGAACGTGCTGCCATCGCCCCAGATATTGACGTCATCTTCCTTCATCGCGTTCACCAGCATGGTGCCCGTGACAGCCCGCCCGAGCGGCGTGGTGTTGAAGTAGGTGGCGCCACCGGTGCGCACGTGGAAGGCCCCGCACTGCAGCGCGGCGATGCCTTCGTTGGCCAATTGTTCGCGGCAGTCGATCAAACGCGCCTTTTCGGCGCCGTATTCCATGGCCTTGCGCGGGATGGCCTCGTAGTCGTCCTCGTCGGGCTGGCCCAGGTTGGCGGTGTAGGCGTAGGGCACGGCGCCGTTTTGGCGCATCCAGACCAGGGCGGCGCTGGTGTCCAGGCCGCCGGAAAAAGCGATGCCGACCTTCTGGCCGGCGGGCAGGGATTGCAGGATGGTGGACATGGGCAAAAAAGGAAAGGCCGCGCCTTCACCGGCACGGCATTCTGAAGCGATGGGCGAAGCCGCTATTGTCGCGGCATTTCAACCGCCTACCAGAACACACGCGGGCAACCAAATGACTGCGGAACAGGCCGCCTCAGCAGACGCCCAGGCCGGGGTCCACCCCGGCCTGCGGCGTCGCCCCCTGCAAGGGGGGAGGAACAACGCGCAGCGTGTGGAGCCTGGGGGTAGGCTCACTCCACGTGTGGAGCCTGGGGGTTAATTCAGTATCGACACCGACTTGGTGTTCAGATACGCCTCCAGCGCCTCCGGGCCGCCTTCGGAGCCGTAGCCCGAATCCTTTACCCCGCCAAACGGCATTTCTGGCCAGGCCATGGCCGGCTGGTTGACCCACAGCATGCCGACTTCCAGGCGCTGCGTGAGCTGGTGCGCGCTCTTGAGCGACCCCGTGAAGGCGTAGCCGGCCAGCCCGAAGGGCAGCCGATTGGCCTCGGCGATGGCGTCTTCCAGGCGCTCGAAGCTGCGCACCGCGGCCATCGGGCCGAACGGCTCTTCGTTGAACACCTGGGCATCAAGCGGTACTTCGCTCAGCACGGTGGGGGCGAAGAAGTTGCCGACATCGCCGATGCGCTGGCCGCCGGCGGCCAGGGTAGCACCCCGGCGCACGGCGTCCTCGGTCAGGCTTTGCATGGCCGCCAGACGGCGGTCGTTGGCCAGCGGGCCCATGCGGGTGGTGTCCAGCAGGCCGTCGCCCACCGCCAGCTTCTGGGCGTGGGCGGCGAACTTCTTGACGAACTCGTCGGCGATCGACTTGGCCACCAGAAAGCGCGTGGGCGAGATGCAGACCTGGCCCGCGTTGCGGAACTTGGCCGCGCCAGCGGCCTTGATGGCCAGGTCCACGTCGGCGTCCTCGCACACGATCACCGGAGCGTGGCCGCCCAGCTCCATGGTGGCGCGCTTCATGTGCAGGCCGGCCAGCGACGCCAGCTGCTTGCCCACCGGGGTCGAGCCGGTGAAGGTGATCTTGCGAATGATGGGGTGCGGGATCAGGTAAGCCGAGATCTCCGCCGGGTTGCCGTACAGCAGCTGCACCACGCCGGCCGGCACGCCGGCGTCGGCGAAGGCCCGAATCAGCGCGGCCGGCGAGGCCGGGGTTTCTTCCGGCGCCTTGACGATGATGGAGTTGCCGGTGGCCAGCGCCGCCGACAGCTTGCGCACGATCTGGTTGACCGGGAAGTTCCACGGCGTGAAGGCCGCCACCGGCCCGACCGGGTGCTTGCTGACGGTGGCCGACACGGCCAGGTTGCGCGGCGGCACGATGCGGCCGTAGACGCGGCGGCCTTCCTCGGCCATCCACTCGATCACGTCCACGCCGGCCAGGATCTCGCCCTTGGCCTCGGCCAGCGGCTTGCCCTGCTCCAGCGTCATCTCGCGCGCGGCGCTGTCGGCGCGCTCGCGCAGCAGTTGCGCGGCGCGGCGCATGATGGCGGCGCGCTCGATGGCCGGCACGTTGCGCCAGGTCTCGAAGCCCTTTTGCGCGGCGGCCAGGGCGCGGTCCATGTCGGCGCGGCCGGCGTGCGCCAGACGGCCGATTTCCTGCCCGGTGGCGGGGTTGAACACGCCCAGCGTGCGGCCGTCGGCGGCATCGCACCACTGGCCGTCGATGTACAGCTGGGTGTTGGGGTACTGGGTGGCGGCCGGCGCGGTGGCGGGGGCTGTGGCGGTGGTCATGAAAGGAGCTCCGAAGGTCTAGGGCTTGGGAAAAGGCGGCCGCCCCCTTTTGCCGCGGGCCAGGCAGGCGGGTCGCCAGACCCGGGCATGGTACGCCCTTGGCGGTCTGCCCGCGCGCCTGGGGCTGTCGCGTCGGTCACCGGCTGGCGCCTCACCCCCCGGTGCGTCCCACCGGATGGGCCTCGGGCGCCGCCGCTCAGGCCCGCGTGGTGCTGGCCACCTGCTGCCGCAATCGCGCCTGCAGCTCGGGATCGAGCTTGAGCTGGCGCGCCAGTTCGTCCAGGTAGGCGCGCTCCATGAAGCTCTGCTCGTCGGCCACCAGCAGGCTGGCCAGGTACATCTCGGCCGCCATCTCCGGGCTTTGCGCGGCGCGCGCCACCTCGGCCGGGTCGAGCGGTTTGGCCATTTCATCGTGCAGCCACTGCTGGGCATCGGCGGCCAGGCCCTGTCGGGTGAATTCGCCTTCGATCAGTTCGCGTTCGCGGTCGTCCAGATGGCCGTCGGCCTTGGCGGCGGCCACCAGGGCTTGCAGGATGGCCTGGCTGTGCGCGCTGGCCTGCGGCGCGGGCAGACGGTCCACGGTTTGCGGCGGCGGCAGACTGGGGGTGGCCGTGCCGGCGGCACCGGCTTGCTGGCGCTGGTATTCGCCGTAGGTGTTGTAGACCATCATGCCCAACGCGGCCAGACCACCGTATTGGGCCAGCTTGCGGGTGGTCTTGTTCTTGCCCAGCAGCAGGCCCAGGGCCCCGCCGGTCAGGGTGCCGCGGCCAAAGTCGCTGTTGATCGCGCCACCCAGCCCGCCGCCACGGTTGTTCTGGTTCTGGCCGCTCACGGTGGCCCCGGCGGATTTCAGCATGTGGTCCAGGAAACCGGTCAGGTTCTTCATGCGCGTCGTCCCTTAGTTTGAGTGGTCAAACCTCTCAGGTGGGCGCATTGGCCCGGGTTTCAAGCCGCGTCGGCGCGAATCCAGGCCGCCGCCTTCTCGGCCATCATCAGCGTCGGGCTGTTGGTGTTGCCGCTGGTGATGGTGGGCATGGCGCCGGCATCGACCACGCGCAGGCCGGCGATGCGCCCACCCGCGCCGTCGCGCACGCGCAGGCGCGCATCGAGCACGGCCAGGGGGTCGTCGCCTTGGCCCATCTTGGTGGTGCCCACGGGGTGGAAGATGGTGCTGGCGATGTCACCGGCCAGGCGCGCCAGGTCTTGGTCGCTCTGGTACTGCACGCCGGGCTTGAACTCCTCGGGCGCGAAGCGCGCCATGGCCGGCTGGCCCATGATGCGGCGCGTCACGCGCAGGCTGTCGGCGGCGACCTGGCGGTCTTCGTCGGTGGCCAGGTAGTTGGGGGCGATGGCGGGCGCGTCTTCAAAGCGCGCGCTGGTGATCTGCACCGTGCCGCGGCTGGTCGGGTTCAGGTTGCACACGCTGGCCGTGATGGCCGGAAAGCTGTGCAGCGGCTCGCCGAACGCGTCCAGGCTGAGCGGCTGCACGTGGTACTCAAGGTTGGGCCACTCGAAGTCGGGCGAGGAGCGCGTGAAGGCCCCCAGCTGGCTCGGCGCCATGCTCATCGGCCCGGTGCGGCGCAACAGGTATTCCAGCCCGATGCCGGCCTTGCCCCAGGGCGTGCTGGCCAACTGGTTGAGCGTGCGCGCGCCGCGCACCTTGTAGACCGAGCGGATCTGCAGGTGGTCTTGCAGGTTGGCACCCACGCCAGGCAGATCGGCCAACACCTCGATGCCATGGCCTTGCAGCAACTGGGCCGGGCCGATGCCCGACAGCTGCAGGATCTGCGGCGAGCCGATGCTGCCGGCGGACAGGATCAGCTCGCCGCCCTCGGCCAGGCGCGGCTGCAGCATCTCGCTGCCGGTCCAGACCTGGGCGCCGGCGCAGCGCAGGCCGGCCGGTCCGCGCTCCACGAGCAGGCGCGTGACCTGGGCCGTGGTCCACAGCTCGAAGTTGGGCCGGCCGTAGCAGGTGGGGCGCACGAAGGCCTTGGCGGCGTTCCAGCGCCAGCCGTTCTTCTGGTTGACCTCGAAATAGCCCACGCCTTCGTTGTTGCCGCGGTTGAAGTCGTCGGTGGCGGGAATGCCGGCTTCTTGCGCGGCGGCGGCAAAGGCGTCCAGCACGTCCCAGCGCAGGCGCTGCTTGTCCACGCGCCACTCGCCGCCGCCGCCGTGCCGGGCCCGGAATTCGGGTGAAACATCGGCTTGGCCGGCGTCCTTCAATCCTGACGAGCTATCAAATTTATAGTGATTCTCGTGCGCCATGAAGTCCGGCAGGCAGTGCTCCCAACGCCAGGCGTCGTCGCCGGTGAGCTGGGCCCACTGGTCGTAGTCGCGCGACTGCCCGCGCATGTAGATCATGCCGTTGATGCTGCTGCAGCCGCCCAGCACCTTGCCGCGCGGGTAGCGCAGCGTGCGGCCGTTCAGGCCGGCGGCGGGCTCGGTTTGGTACAGCCAGTCGGTGCGCGGGTTGCCGATGCAGTACAGGTAGCCGACGGGGATGTGCACCCAGTGGTAGTCGTCCTTGCGGCCGGCCTCGATCAGCAGCACGCGCTTGGCCTTGTCGCGCGACAGGCGGTTGGCCAGCAGACAGCCGGCGGTGCCGCCGCCGACAACGATGAAATCAAAGCTCAGATCGCTCATGGGCCTGTCTGTAGGTAAGCGCCCGTGGGGGGCATGCCACACGCCGCGCGGTGGTCACGAATCTGTCACACCCGCGTCCTAATCTGGACACCAAGAAGAAGAACCAGATCAGAACAACAAGAAGAAAGAAAGGAGAAGGCAGCATGCCACAAACCACCCTCGTCCCGGCCGCCGGGTTCGTGCCCCCCGCCCGTGCGGCCGCCGATCGGCGGAGCCCAGGCGTCGAGGGCGACGCGCTCTGGCGGCGCCTGGCACACCACGCGTTCGACGACCCGGGCGACGCGCACCCCTTCAGCGCCCGCCTGGCGCAAGAGCAGGGCTGGAGCGCCGCGCACACCCGGCGCGTGCTGCACGAGTACCGGCGCTTTCTGCTCCTCAGCATCCGCCTGCGGGGCCAGGCCTGCCCCAGCCCGGCGGTGGACGCCGCCTGGCACGCCCATCTGCTCGACTCCCGCCGCTACTTCGACCAGTTCTGCCCGCAGGTGCTGGGCCGCACGCTGCACCACCACCCCAGCCGCGGCGGCGCCGACGGCGCCCGCCACCGCGCCAATTACGCCGCCACCCTGCACGCCTACGAGCGCCTGTTTGGCCAGGCGCCGCCGGCCGAGCTGTGGCCACCGCCCGAGGCGCGCTTTGCCGAGCGCCTGCGCCAGGTCAGCCCCCGCACCCACTGGGTCGTGCCCAAGCCCGCGTGGTGGCCGTCGGCCACCGCGCCGCGCCGCGCCGCCCTGGCGCTGCGGGCCTGGGCGCTGCTGCTGTGCCTGCCGGTGCTGGCGGTGGTGGGCTGCGCGCCACGGCACGTGGGGGGTCCCGAAAATTTCCTGACCGGGCCGGAGTTTCTGCGCCTGTACAGCGCGGTGCTGCTGGGGTTGGTGGTGATCGGCCTGGCGCGTGCCTGGCACGGGCGCGGCGCCACCGTGCCGGTGCGGGGTACGGGCCCGCTCGATGCGGTCGACCAGGCCTACCTGGCCGGCGGTGCGGTGCGCGCGGCCTGGGTGGCGCTGGTGCGCATGCTGCAGCGTGACCAACTGCGTCTGGCGCCCGAGGGGCAGGCCTGGCAGGCGGTCTCAGCGCCCGGGGCGGGGGCACACCCACTGGAGTGCGCGCTGTACCCGCCCCTGGCACGCGGACTGCCACTGCACGAGGCCATCCGCGCGGGCCGGCCGACTTTCGACCGCATGCACCACGGCCTGCACGCGCGCGGCTGCCTGACCCACCCGGAGCGCGACGGCCGCGCCTGGGCGCAGGGCGACCGGCTGCTGCTGGTGGCCTGGGTCGCGGTGCTGCTGTGGGGCGAGGCGCGAACAATGCAGGGCTGGGAGCGCGGCTATCCGGTCGGCGGGCTGCTGCTGCTGATGGCCCTGAGCCTGGTGACGATGCTGCTGTTCAGCCGCCACCTGCCGGCCCGACGCACGCGCGAAGGGCGCGCGCTGCTGCGCGCGGCACGCCAACGGCTGCCTCGCCGCCGCGCGCGGACCTTGGCCGATCCGCTGCTGCCCCTCGGGCTGGCGCTGTTGGGCCTGCGCGCGCTGGGGCCCGACCTGCAGGCGGTGCGCCAGGCGCTGGAGCCCATCACCCAGAACCAAAGCGGCTCCAGCGGCTGTGGCGGCAGCGACAGCGGCGGCGGCGGCGGAGGCGATGGAGGGGGCGACGGCGGCTGCGGGGGCTGCGGTTGAGCCGGATCACCGAGGCGACCAAAGAAAAGAGAGGCGCCGACCCATAAGCAGTCGATTGATAGCTATTCGATTGATAGCTATTCAATTGGGGCCTGTTAACGCTATTTCGATGCACAGCACCCGGCACGGGCGGCCAGGCTCACTTGACCGGCAGAAAGGCCAGGAACGGCGCGGCCACCAGGCCCTGCACGTAGTTGATGGCGGCGCGCCGGTAGCGCTCGGTGGCGATGTGGGCCAGCAGGTCGAGCCGGCCGATGATCTTGCCGAACTCGCGCTCGAAACTCAGATTGCGTCCGTCGGACCCGATCTCGTTGGCCAGCAACAGTGGCTGGCCGTTGGCGGCGCGGCGGGTGTTGAGGATCCACAGCGCGGTTTCCATGTTGCGCGCGGCGTTGTAGAGGTGCTGCGGGTCGACGCCGTCGAGGTAGTGGTGCTCGCGCTTGCCGCCCTGCGCGGTGACGAGGGTGTCGTTGCACGCAATCAGGAAGGCCGCCACGCGGTCGCCCTGGAACTCGGGCGCCAGCGACAGCGACAGGGCCGCCACGTCGCGCCGCCCGCCCAGGGGCGCCCACGCTTGGTCGGACAGCATGGCCTTGTCCAGCAGCGCCAGCGCGGCCTCGCGGGACGCGGCGGTCTTGCGCCATTCGGCCGGATTGCGGCGGTACAGCTTGTCGGCCAGCAACAGCAGGCTGTGCCGGTTGGCCGTCATCACGGCCTGCGTCAGGCGATTGCCCTCGCTCTGGATCAGCTCGTCGGCGGTGAAATCGGCGCCGCGCACCTCGCCGCGCGGGGTGGGCGCGGGGGTACCGCAGCCGGCCAGTCCCAGCACGGCAAGACAAAGGGCCGCGCATGCGGCCCTGGAAAAGCGGGGCGAACGGGCACCGCCAGGCGCCCACGCCCCAGACGCAAGCTCAGGCCGCGCCGCCAGATGCTTTCTTGGCGCCCGAATCGGCGGTACCGAATGTGATCTCACCGGAGAGTTGCCCCCCTTCCTCGATCACGATCTTGCCATAGCGGATCTTGCCCGTGACTTTGCCGGTGGCGAAAATCACCAGTTTTTCACGCACCGTCAGGTCGCCGTCGAAAGCGCCGTGCACTTCGGCCACGTCGATCTCGGCCGAACCCTTGAAAGCGCCCTGCTCGGCGATCTGGATCACGCGCGAGGTCACCGAGGCTTCCACCGTGCCTTCCACCACCAGCACGTCGCAGTCGGTGATCTCCACGCCCTTGAGCTTGATGTTGGGGCCGACCGTGAGCTTGGCGTCGCTTTGGCGCGCCTCGGGCGCGGCCGTGGTGTTCAGGGTCGGCACGCTCGAGAGATTCTGAGGCGCGCCACCGGCCCCCATGACCGTGGCGCCGGACGCACTGGCCGAACCGAGCGTCGATGTGGCGGGTGGGCGCGCCAGGGGCGACGGTGGGGCTGCTTCCTCACGCTTGCCGAAGAACGGTCCTTGCAAAGCCATGCTTACTCCTTGTATGCAATCAGTCTGACAGAAAAGGGGCATCGTAGCGGTCCCGGGGCCCGTGCGGACCCCACAAGGGGCAAAAGTCGTAACGATTGCGGCCATGGCGTGTAGGACAGCCGCGCGAGTCGGCGGCGCCAACGCCGGTGGTGGCGCGCAAAGACGCTACCATGCGCGTTTACAAGCCGTTGCGTGCCCGCTCCGCGGTGGGGGCGTGCCCACCGACCTTCTTCCCGTTCCCCGGCAACCGGATCTTCTTGCATGCAGGACGCCAAGCCAGGTATCGATATCCAGCACGGCACCGACGGCGTGCGCGTGGTGCTGCGCGGGGCGTGGACCGCCGCCAGCATGACCAGCTGGCGCGGCTCGCGCGAGGTGCTGCGCCTGCTGGCCGGCGCCCCCGCCGACGCGCGCTGGGATCTGCTGTCGCTGCACGATTTCGACCACCTGGGCGCGCTGGTGCTGTGGGAACACTGGCGCCGCGAGTGGCCGCCGACGGTGGAGGCCGACGAGGACCAGCGCACCCTGCTGGACCGGGTGGCCGCGCATTCGCTGAACCTGCCGCCGGTGGTGCACCGCACCTGGCGCCAGCGCGTGGACAGCTTCGGCCTGCAGGTGATCGCGGCCACGCACCAGGTGCGCGACTTCGTCACCTTGGTCGGCCAGCTGCTGCTGGACGTGCTGCGCCTGATCGGCTCGCCGCGCTGGGGCCCCTGGCGCGACTTCACCGGCCACCTGTACAGCATCGGCGCGCAAGCGCTGCCGATCACGGCCCTGGTCGGCTTTCTGATCGGCGTGGTGCTGGCCTACCTGATGAGCCAGGTGCTGCGCCAGTTCGGTGCCGAAACCTACGTGGTCAACATCCTGGGCCTGGCGCTGATCCGCGAGCTGGGGCCGCTGCTGGCGGCGGTGCTGGTGGCCGGCCGCTCGGGCTCGGCCATCACGGCGCAGATCGGCGTGATGCGCGTCACCGAGGAGTTGGACGCGATGCGCGTGCTGGGCGTGCCGGCGGGCTTTCGCCTAGTGCTGCCGCGTGCCATGGCGCTGGCCATCTGCATGCCCTTGATCGCGGTCTGGACCACGCTGGCGGCGCTGCTCGGCGGCATGATGGCGGCCGACCTGACGCTGGGCATCTCGCCGGCCTACTTCTACGAAGCCATGCCGCGCGTGGTGCGGGTGGCCAACCTGTGGCTGGCGCTGGCCAAGTCGGTGGTGTTCGGCGTGTCCATCGCGCTGATCGGCTGCCACTTCGGCCTGCGCGTGAAACCCAATACCGTCAGCCTGGGCCAGGGCACCACCGCCTCGGTGGTGGCGGCCATCACCTCGGTGATCCTGATCGACGCGCTGTTCGCCGTGGTCTTCAAACGCGTGGGCCTGATCTGATGAGCACCGCGCGCCACCGCGACCCGCAGGCCAGCGACGCCAGCGACGACGCCTGGCGCCTGCCCGCGCCGGGTCAGCCCATCATCCAGGTGCGCGACCTCTGGAGCGCCTTCCCGGTGCCCGGCGGCGGCCAGGTGGTGGTGCACAAGGACCTGAACCTGACCGTGGTGCGCGGCGAGGTGATCACCTTGGTGGGCGGCTCGGGCACCGGCAAGACGGTGCTGCTGCGCCAGATGCTGGGGCTGAACCGGCCTTACAAGGGCAGTGTGCAGGTGCTCGGCCGGCCCGTCGGCGAGTTGTCGGGCCGCGGCGCCGGCGCGCGCGTCGGCATGCTGTTTCAGCAGGGAGCGCTGTTCTCGGCCTTCAGCGTGCTCGACAACATCGCCTTTCCGCTGCGCGAGACGCGCGTCGTGCCCGATCCGCTGGTGCGCGAGGCGGCCCTGCTGAAGCTGCAGATGGTGGGCCTGAAGACCAGCGACGCGCACAAGATGCCGGCCGAGTTGTCGGGCGGCATGATCAAGCGCGTGGCCCTGGCGCGCGCCCTCATCATGGACCCGCCGCTGCTGATGCTGGACGAGCCCACCGCCGGGCTGGACCCGGACAGCTCGGACACCTTCGTGGCCCTGCTGCGCTCGCTGCACGAGGAGCTGGGCCTGACGGTGGTGATGGTCACGCACGACCTGGACACCTTGTTCGA
>JAIUOM010000237.1 GCA_020161215.1 Pseudomonadota bacterium | reverse complement strand
TTTGGTCTGCGCCCCAGCCAGGGCCGGGTGCCGATGTGGCCGGCGCAGGACGTGTGGATCAGCCAGCTGGGCACCGAAGGCCCCATGGGGCGCAGCGTGCGCGACCTGGCACGGCTGCTGGCCACCCAGGCCGGCGCCACGCCGCACAGCCCGCTGGCCCTGGGCAGCCCGGAGGACGGCGCCGCGCTGCTGGCCGCCAGCCAGCAGCCGCTGGAGCCGCGCGGCTTGCGCGTCGGCTGGCTGGCCGATCTGGAGGGCTATCTGCCGATGGAAGCCGGCATCCTGGAGCGCTGCGGCGCGGGCCTGCGCCGCCTGGAAGGCCTGGGTTGCGCCATCGAACCCGCGCGCCTGGGCATGCCGCCCGCGCAGGTGTGGGACGCCTGGCTGGTCTGGCGCCGCGTGCTGGTGGCCTCGCGCATCGCGCCCTTTCTGCTGCGTGAAAGCCACCGCGCCCAAATCAAGCCCGAGGCGCTGTGGGAGCACGATCAGGCGCAAGACTGCAGCGCGGCGCGGTTCATGGCGGCCAGCGTCACGCGCACGCAGTTTTACCAGCGGATGTTGAGCCTGTTCGAGCAGTACGACGTGCTGGCCCTGCCGACCGCCCAGGTCTGGCCGTTTGACGCCCGCGAGCGCTGGCCCCAACACATCGCCGGGCGCGAAATGGACACCTACCACCGTTGGATGGAGGTGGTGATCTACGCCACCTTTGCCGGCCTGCCCTGTCTCAGCGTGCCGGTGGGCTTTGGCCCCCAAGGCTGGCCCATGGGCATGCAGCTGATCGGCAAGCCGCAAGGCGACGCCGGCCTGCTGCGACTGGCCGGCGCCTACGAACGCGCGATCGGCGACTGGCTGGCGCGGCGGCCGGGGGTCACGGCCTGAAACCGCCGGCTTACTGCAGCACCAGCTCCACGCGCCGGTTCTTGGCCCGCCCTTCCTCGGTGCCGTTGTTGGCCACCGGCGCCAGCGAGGCCACGCCGTTGCCCACCAGCCGGCCCGGGGCCACGCCGTGGGTCTTGGTCAGCACGCCGATGACGGCGTCGGCGCGGCGCCGCGACAGCGCCATGTTGCTGTCCAGCCCGCCCACGTTGTCGGTGTGGCCGACCACGTGCAGCTTGGCGCTGGGCGCCTCTTTCAGGTAGCCGGCGATCTGGTCCAGCGAGGGCTTGGACTCGGGTTTGACGTCGGCCTTGCCGGTGTCGAAGTAAATGCCGTAGATGGCCACCTTGCCGGTGGCGGTGATGGATTTGCCGATGTCGGACGCACTCACCACCACCATGTTCTGCGCCATGGCCTGGGTTTCCAGAATGTCCACCGCGATGTAGGCGCCTTGCCTGGCCTTGTAGACCTCGTCGGCCTTGCCCCAGTCGATGGCGATCAGCCGCACCGTGGTGCCGTCCTTCTGGAAGGTGCCGGTGCGCAGGCTGGCCGTGCTGGCGGCCATGAACACGTAGTAGCTGCGCGTGTTCTTGACCAGATCTCTGTGCCCCTCGCTGACCGAAGCCAGGAAGTTGGTCCAGTCGGTGGCCGCCGGGTCCTTGCTGGAGTCGTACAAGGTCTTGAAGCCCGCGCCCGCCAGCTCATTGGCGTAGTTGCGGTACAGCTCCAGCGCGCGGGTATTGCCCGCCGCCTCGTACCACAGGCGGGTAAGCTTGCCTTCCAGGTGCAGCGGCGGTTGCACGTAACGGCGTTGGTAGCTGGCCAGGTCCATTTCCTTGAAGGTGGAGGTCTGGAAATCCACCTCGTCGAAATTTCGCATCTCGTAGCCGACCAGGCTGGAGCCGGCAAAGCGCTTGACCGCCGGGTGGTCCTTGGCGCCGGGCATGTCCTGGGCCAGGGCCTGGGCGCACCAGCACAGGGCCAGGCCACACAAGGCGCCAAAAGCGCGACGAAGAAAGGCGACAGGCATGACCGGCTCCTTGCGGAAAACGAGAACCCATCATAGGCGCCCTGGCGCGCGGCCACCACCGGGCTTGCCCACCTCGGAGGGAGGCCAGCGCACCGCGCTCGTGCCAACTGGCGCCCGGTCCACAAGCGCCGCTCAGGCGGAGCTGGTCGCAACCCGGTGTGGCGTTTCGACCGGTGCCACGCGCAGGCTTGCCTCTTCTTGAACGCCTTGGGGCATCAGTTCTGCCGCCAGGGCAGGCCGGCGCGCCGCCAGCCGTTCTTGTGGCCGCGCTGGGCCTGGTCGTCCGGATCGCCTTCGAAGCCGCCCAGGATGTTGTAGGCCGCCAGGCCCAGTTCGGTGGCGCGGCGTGCCGCCGCCACCGAGCGCACGCCGCTGCGGCACAGCAGCATCAGCGGCAAGCCCCCCTCGGCGACGGCCTCGATCTCGGCGTCAAAGGCCGGGTTCATGGCCATGCCCGGCCACTGCTTCCAGGCCACGGCCTGGGCGCCGGGCACGAAGCCAACCCATTCGCGCTCGGCGTCGGTGCGCACATCGACCAGCACGGCCTGGCCGTTTTCCATCCAGCGGTGCGCGGTGGCCGGGGTGATATCGCCGGCGTAGCCGGTGGCGGCCGTGACCTCGGCGCCGCCGGCGTCGGCCGCGCCGGCCGCGTCCTGGCGCAGGCCGGAACGGCGATTCGCCGGCACGGCCTCGTCGATGCGCCCCGGCTTGGGCAGGCTCAGCGCGCCCATCAGCTGGATGAAGGCCTCGCGCGTCTGCCCAGCCAGGCGCGGGTTGGTGGCGCGCTCCAGGGCGATGGTGGACTGGGTGCGCTCGTGGTAGTCGTGGCCAGGCCAGACCAGGGTATCGCCCGGCAGCTTGAACAGCACCTGGGTGATGCTGTCCCACAGCTGCCCGGCGTCGCCGGACTGGAAATCGGTGCGGCCGCAACCGCCAATCAAGAGGGTGTCGCCGCTGAACACATGGCGCGGAGCGCTGCGCTGGTCGACCCGCGACACCTGGCCCCGCGCCAGCGTGTCCTCGGCGTGCCCGGCGCCGCGCTCCCAGTAAAAACACACGCTGCCGGCGGTGTGCCCCGGCGTGTGCAGCACGTGCAGCGTTTCGGCGCCAAAGCGCAGGGTGTCGCCGTCCTTCAGCTGCACGGCGGCGGTGCCCACCTCGCAGCCGGCCGGGGCCGCCATGCGAGCGCCCGTCAACTCGGCCAGCTGGGCGGCGCTGGTGATGTGGTCGGCGTGGGCGTGGGTCTCCACCGTCCAGCGCAGCTTCAGCTCCAGCCGCGCGATGGCGTCCAGGTCGCGCTCCAGCTGCGTGTCCACCGGGTCGATGATCAGCGCCTCGCGCGTGCCTTCGTCGAACAGCAGGTAGGTGTAGGTGCAGGATCGCGGATCGAAAAGCTGGGTCGGGTTCATGGTTGCAGGGCGGTCTCAACTCTGAAGTGCAACACCCTCACCGAGGGTAAGTTGCCGAGATGGAATCACGATACACGCACTTGCAGCCAGAAGAGCGCATCACGCTGGCATCGCTGCACCAGCAGGGTTTGAGTC
>JAIUOM010000038.1 GCA_020161215.1 Pseudomonadota bacterium | reverse complement strand
GCCGATGCACTTGTTGTAGCGCGCGCGGATGTCCTTTTCCTTGTCGTCCTGCGGGTTCTCGGGATAGTCGGGCAGCTTGTACCCCTTGTCCTGCAGCTCCTTGATGGCGTCCTTGAGCTGGGCCACCGAGGCGCTGATGTTGGGCAGCTTGATGATGTTGGCCTCGGGCTTGAGCGTCAGCTTGCCCAGCTCGGCCAAGGTGTTGGGGACGCGTTGCGCCTCGGTCAGCACCTCGGGAAACTGGCCCAGGACGCGCGCCGCCACCGAGATGTCGCTGGTGGTCACGTCCACGCCGGCCGGCGCCGCGAACGCGCGCACGATGGGCAGGAACGAGGCCGTGGCCAGCAGGGGCGCCTCGTCAGTCAGCGTGTAGACGATGGTGGAAGTTTGGGGGGTGGTCATGCAGGTCTCTCCAAATCTCATTGTGATGATCGCGGCGCCGCGCGCTTGCGGCGAGCATCATGTCAGGCAATCCTGACACGGCGCTCACGGCCCGGCGCGGGCTGGGCGTGCCAACCGTGATTGTGCCGCCTGTCACGCGGCCAACCCGGCATCAGTTGGGTGCCGTCGCGCCAAATTTCAAGGCCAATTCAACCCATCTCGCCGCCCAGCCTACCTGGATTGCTATTACTTTAATAACCAATGGCATGAAAAAAGCCACCCGAAGGTGGCTTGTCGAGCCGGCCGGCAGGCGCCGGCCGCGCCGCGATCAGCCGAAGTTCTTGGCCGCGAACTCCCAGTTGACCAACTTGTCGAGGAAGGTCTCGACGAACTTGGGACGCATGTTGCGGTAGTCGATGTAGTAGGCGTGCTCCCACACGTCCACCGTCAGGACCGCGGCGTCGCCGGTGGTCAGCGGGGTGCCGGCGGCGCCCATGTTGACGATGTCCAGGCTGCCGTCGGCCTTTTTCACCAGCCAGGTCCAGCCGCTGCCGAAGTTGCCCACGGCGCTGGCGACAAAGGCCTTCTTGAAGTCGGCGTAGCTGCCCCACTTCTTGGTGATGGCCGCGGCCAGGGCGCCGGTGGGCTCGCCGCCGCCATTCGGCTTCATGCAGTTCCAGAAGAAGGTGTGGTTCCAGATCTGGGCGGCCTGGTTGTACATGCCGCCCTGGGCCTTCTTGATCACGTCCTCCAGGGCCATGTTCTCGAACTCGGTGCCTTTTTGCAGCTCGTTCAGCTTGTCGACGTAGGCCTTGTGGTGCTTGCCGTGGTGGTATTCCAGGGTTTCCTGGCTGTAGGCGGGGGCCAGGGCGTCGATGGCGTAAGGCAGGGGGGGCAGGGTGCGTTCCATGTCGGTTGTCCTTTGTTCGTGGTGGTGAAAAAGTAGGCGGAACGGCCATGATAGGCCGCCCAGCGCGCTGGCATTGTAGGAAGTCAGCGCGGATGTCGGCCGGCCACCGTCAGATCAACCTTGCCGTCGGCAAGGGTGGCGGTCAGCGCCTGGCCCGGCTCGGCCTCGGCGGCCCGCGTGAGGGGGCGCCCGCGCGTGTCGGCCAGCCAGGCGTAGCCGCGTTCGAGCACGCGCCGCGGGTCGAGCGCGTCCAGGCGCAGCGCGGCGCGCGCCAGGCGTTCCTGCGCGCTCTCGCGCTGGCGCGCCAGGGCCTGGGGCAGGCGTTCGGCCAGGCGCGCCAGGCGCTGGCGCTCGGCCGCGAGCGCGGGCTGGGCGGCGCGCGGCAGGCGCTCGTCGGCACGCGCCAGGCGCCCCTGTTCGCGCTCCAGCCGCAGTTGCAGGGCGTGCCGCAGGCGCTGGGCCTGGCGGTCCAGCCGGCGCCATTCGGCGGCCACGGCGGCGGACGGGCGACCCAGCCGGCCAGCCAGCCCGTCCAGGCGCTGGGCCTCGGTGTCGAGCCGGCGGCCCAAGGCGCGCGCCAGGCGCTCGGCCTGGGCGTCCAGGTCGGCCAGCCACTGCGCGCGCGGGACGCTGACCAGCTCGGCGGCGGCGGTGGGCGTGGGCGCGCGCAGGTCGGCCACGAAGTCGGCGATGGTGAAATCGGTTTCATGCCCGATGCCGCTGATCACCGGCACCGGGCTGGCGGCCAGGGTACGCGCCAGCCGTTCGTCGTTGAAGGCCCACAAATCCTCGATCGAGCCGCCGCCGCGCACCAGCAGGATGACGTCGATCGGCGGCAAATTTTGAGCCAAATCAGCCGTTTCCCGGCGCGGGGATTGGGCCAGCAGATACAGTTTTGAGAGCGCTTCCACCAGGGCCGCGGGCGCGCCCGCGCCCTGCACCGGGGCCGGCGCCAGCAGCACCGGAATGTGCGGCACGCGCCGCGCCAGGGCCGTGAGCACGTCGCGCAGGGCCGCCGCGCCGAGCGAGGTGACCAGGCCGATGCCGCGCGGCAGCGCCGGCGGCGGGCGTTTGCGCTCGGCGTCGAACAGGCCCTCGGCCTCCAGCTGCGCCTTCAGGCGCAAAAACTGCTCGAACAGCGCGCCCTGGCCGGCCCGGGCCATGGCTTCGACCACCAGTTGCAGATCGCCGCGCGGCCCGTACACCGTCAGGCGCCCGCGGACTTCGACCAGATCGCCCTCGCGCGGGGCAAAGTCGAGCAGGCCGGCGGCGCGCCGGAACATGGCGCAGCGCAACTGGCCGGCGTCGTCCTTGAGCGCGAAATAGCAATGCCCGCTGGACGCGCGCGTGAAGCCCGAAACCTCGCCGCGCACCGCGACAGGATTGAAGCGCGCCTCCAGGGTGTCCGCCACGGCGCGGGTCAGCGCCCCAACCGCCCACACAGCCGGCGCCGGACGGGCCTCTCGCCCTGAAAAGCCAGTGTTCATGCGGTCTGCCGGCCGATGGCGCGGCGCCAGGCCGCGCCATTACTCCACAACGCGGTGGCACCCAGGTCGCGCGCGGCCAAAACCCACGGGGAACCGCATGCCGTGGTGCAAGTTATTGAAAACATTGGAGTTTTTTGTGCCTCAAAATTCATCAAGCCAGTGGAAACCGCGTCGGCACGGGCTTCGGGCCATCAAGTCACAGGTTTCTTCACAAAGTTATCCACAGAATATGTGAATCCGCCGGGCCGATGCGCCGGCCCCAGCCCGGGCGGGCGGATCGAGTGCGCCATAATCGCCCGCATCCTTGCGTCGCCGCCACCCAGTGGCGTCGCGCTTCGCGGAGAAAACGCCCTTGCTTTCGATCATACAAGCCGCCGGCTGGCCGATCTGGCCGCTGATTCTGTGCTCCATCCTGGCGCTGGCCTTCGTCATCGAGCGCTTCATCAAGCTGCAATCGCGCCGGGTGCTGACCCCTGGCCTGGTCGACGAGGCCATCGGCCTCTCGCGCGAGACCGTGCCGGCGCCGGACACGGTGAGCCAGTTGGCCGGCCATTCGGCCCTGGGCGAGGTGCTGGCCGCCGGCTGGCGCGCCATCAACAGCAACCCGCGCTGCAGTGCCGAGGAAATGCGCGCCGCCATGGAAGCGGCCGGCCGCCAGGTGGCGCACCGCCTGGAGCGCTACCTGCCGGCCCTGGCCACGGTGGCCTCGGCGGCGCCGCTGCTGGGCCTGCTCGGCACGGTGATCGGCATGATCGAGATTTTCGGCTCGCAGGCGCCCACCGGCTCGCTGGCCGGCGGCAACCCGGCGCAGCTGGCGCACGGCATCTCGGTGGCGCTGTACAACACCGCCTTCGGCCTGATCGTGGCGATTCCGGCCCTCATCTTCTGGCGCTACTTCCGCGCCCGGGTCGACGGCTACGTGCTGGCGTTGGAGCTGGCCGCCGAGCGCTTTGCCCGCCACCTGGAGCCGCTGTGCCCCGGCCCGGCGCCGGCCAAGGGAGCGGGGCGGTGAAATTTCGCCCGCATCCGCCCGAGGAGCCGGAGATCAACCTGATCCCGTTCATCGACGTGCTGCTGGTGATCCTGATCTTTTTGATGCTGACCACCACCTACAGCAAGTTCACCGAGCTGCAGGTGTCGCTGCCGGTGGCCGACGCCGAGGCGCAGCGCGACCGGCCCAAGGAAATCATCGTCGCCATCGCCGCCGACGGCCGCTACGCCGTCAACAACCAGCCGCTGGCAGGGCGCGACCTGGCCGCCGTGGCGCGCGCGTTGCGCGGCCTGGCGAGCAAGGACAGCGTGCTCATCATCAGCGCCGACGCCACCGCGCCGGTGCAGGCCGCCGTCACCGTGATGGACGCCGCGCGGCGCGAAGGCCTGACCCAGATCACCGTCGTGGCGCAGTCCGGCTCGGCCGGACGGTGACACGGCGCCCGGAGCCCCCCGCCGCCCGCCGGGCTGGCGTGTTTGTCCGTTGCCCGCCGCCATGAACCGCCCCGCCCTGGAAACCCGGCTGCGCCGCGCCTGGACGCGGCGCGGGCCACTGGCCAGCCTGCTGTGGCCGCTGTCGACGCTGTACGCCACGCTGGCCGGGCTGCGCCGCGCCGCCTACCGGCTGGGCTGGGCGCGCGCCACCCGGCTGCCGGTGCCGGTGGTGGTGATCGGCAACGTGGTCGCCGGCGGCGCCGGCAAAACCCCCACCACCCTGGCCGTGGCACGGCATCTGGCGGCGCGCGGCTGGCGGCCCGGCATCGTCTCGCGCGGGCACGGCCGGGCCGGCACGGCCTGCCTGGAAGTGCACCCCGACAGCGACCCGCGCCAGGTCGGCGACGAGCCCCTGCTGCTGCGCCGGCGCGCCGGCGTGCCGGTGTTCGTGGCGCCGCGCCGCGCCGACGCCGGCCGGGCGCTGCTGGCGGCCCATCCGGACTGCGACCTGCTGCTCTGCGACGACGGCCTGCAGCACCTGGCGCTGGCGCGCGACGTGGAGATTTGCGTGTTCGACGCACGCGGCGTGGGCAACGGCTGGCGGCTGCCGGCCGGCCCGCTGCGCGAGGCCTGGCCGCGCCCGGTCGATCTGGTGCTGCGCACCGAGCCCGGCGGCCCGCTGGCCCTGCCCGCCGGCGCCAGCGCCCACCAGGCCCGGCGCCGCCTGGCCGAGGCCGCCGTGCGCGCCGACGGCACCCAGGTCCCTCTGGCCGAGTTGCGCGACCAGCCGCTGGCCGCCGTGGCCGCCATCGCCCGGCCGGAAGCGTTTTTCGACATGCTGCGCGCCGTCGGTCTGCCGCTGGCACGCACCACGGCGCTCCTAGATCACTACAATTTCGATAGCTACTCAGGATTATCGGACGCCGACCAACGGCTGATTTGCACCGAAAAAGACGCCGTCAAGCTGTGGCGCCATCAACCCCAGGCCCTGGCCGTGCCGCTGCAACTGGACGTGCCCGCCGCCTTCTTCGCCGCGCTGGACCAACGCCTGGCGGCGCGCGGCCACCCTCCCCCCGCGAACACCACCGCCCCGTCATGACCTTCCACACCCCTTCGCCACCCCCCACCGCCGCGCCCGCGGGCGCGCGCCGCCCAGGGGCCCCCGCATGAGCCCTTGGTTGACCCTGGGCGCGGCCGTGGTGGCCGAAGTCGTCGCCACCAGCGCGCTGAAGGCCAGCGCCGGCTTCACCCGCCTGGTGCCCACCCTGGTGGTGGCCGTGGGCTATGGGCTGGCCTTCTGGCTGCTGTCGCTCACCTTGCGCAGCATTCCGGTCGGCGTGGCCTACGCCGTCTGGTCCGGCATCGGCACGGTGCTGATCGCCCTCGTCGGCTGGCTGGTGTTCGGCCAGCGCCTGGACGCCTGGGCCGTGCTGGGCATGGCCTTGATCGTCGCCGGCGTGCTGGTGATGAACCTGGTGTCCGGCACCTCGTCCCACTGACCGCATTGCTGGGCAGGCCGCCGGCGGGCGACAATCCCCTCATGGACACCAAACTGCTTGAACTGCTGGTCTGCCCCGTCACCAAGGGCCCGCTGGACTACGACCGCGAAAAGCACGAGCTGATCTCGCGCTCGGCGCGCCTGGCCTACCCGGTGCGCGACGGCATCCCGGTCATGCTGGAGGGCGAGGCGCGCACCTTGTCGGACGAGGAACTGCAAGCCTTGCCCCCGCGCACACCGCTGGTGAGCTGAGCGGCATGCACCGAAGCGTTCGCGGAGCCCAATCTTGAGCGCCGCCCGGCCGCCCGAAGGCGCGAAGGCCCCCGGCACCGGGTCGGGCGGGGCCCCTACCCCGACTGGGGGCGGCGCACCACGCGAAGCGAGGGAGCGTGGGGGCCCGTTCACCGTCTTGATCCCGGCGCGGCTGGCCTCCACCCGCCTGCCCAACAAACCGCTGGCCGACATCGGCGGCAAGCCCATGGTGGTGCGGGTGGCCGAACGGGCCGAGGCCTCGGGCGCGGCCCAGGTGGTGGTGGCCGCCGACGCGCCCGAGGTTCTGGCCGCCTGCGCCGCCCATGGCGTGCGCGCCGTGGCCACGCGCGCCGACCACGCCTCGGGCAGCGACCGCCTGGCCGAGGCCTGCGCCCTGCTCGGCCTGGACGGCGACGACCTGGTGGTGAACGTGCAGGGCGACGAACCGCTGATCGACCCCGCGCTCATCGACGCCGTCGCCCATTTGCTGCAAAAACACCCATCAGCCAGCATGGGAACAGCCGCGCACGCTATTCAAAGCGTAGCGGAATTCACCAACCCGAACGTGGTGAAAGTGATCACCGACGCGCGCGGCCTGGCGCTCGCCTTCAGCCGTGCGCCCCTGCCCTGGTGGCGCGATGGCTTTGCCCAGGGCATCACCACCCTACCCACCCAGCCCGCGCCGCTGCGCCACATCGGCATCTACAGCTACCGGGCCGGCTTTCTGCGCGGCTTTCCGGCGCTGCCGCCGGCGCCGCTGGAGCAGTGCGAGGCGCTGGAGCAGTTGCGCGCGCTGTGGCACGGCCACGGCATCGCCGTGCACCTGGCCGAGCAGGCCCCCGGGCCGGGCGTGGACACCCCCGAGGACCTGGCCCGCGTGCGAAAGCTGTTGACGCCCCCTTGAGGCGCCCGCGGCGCCACCCCCCTGAGGGGGCGGGCCGGCCGCTTCGGGCGGCCGTGCGCAGCGGCCCCACGGGCTTTGGCGGATGTCAGCCGGACGCAAATGAACGCATGCTATTCTTCATCGCCATGACCTATTGACTGCGGGCCAGCCTACCGAATCGGTTGCGTTGCCCCCCGCCAAAATTCCATTCGAGGAGCACAATGAAACTGATTCTTCTGGGCGCGCCCGGCGCCGGCAAGGGCACGCAAGCCACCTTCATCTGCCAGAAGTACGGCATCCCGCAAATCTCCACCGGGGACATGCTGCGCGCCGCCGTCAAGGCCGGCACGCCGCTGGGCCTGCAGGCCAAGGGCGTGATGGAATCGGGCGGTCTGGTCGGCGACGAGCTGATCATCAACCTGGTGAAAGAACGCATCACCCAGCCCGACTGCGCCCAGGGCTTTTTGTTCGACGGCTTTCCGCGCACCATCCCCCAGGCCGAAGCCATGAAGGCGGCCGACGTCAAGCTCGACTATGTGCTGGAAATCGACGTGCCCTTCGACGCCATCATCGAGCGCATGAGTGGCCGCCGCAGCCACCCGGCCTCGGGCCGCACCTACCACGTCAAGTTCAACCCGCCCAAGGCCGAAGGCCAGGACGACGTCACCGGCGAAGCCCTGGTGCAGCGCGAGGACGACAAGGAAGACACCGTGCGCAAGCGCCTGGATGTGTACAGCCAGCAAACCCGCCCGCTGGTCGACTACTACAGCGCCTGGGCCCAGGCCGAACCCGCGGCGGCGCCCAAGTACCGCGCCATCAACGGCACCGGCACGGTCGATGAAATCACCGCCCGCGCCTTCGCGGCGCTGGAGAGCTGAGCACCTTTTCAGCGCACATTCGCCCCCGCTTCCACCCCTGGCGTGCCCCGCGCGCCAGGGGTTTTGTTTTTTTGTCGCACCCGCCACACCGCACGACCGGCCTATTGCACGGGGCAAAAAACTGTGCAAAACTACAGGTACTGTGAATTGATACAGATGTTCGGTCCATCGCCTTCGTGCCACGCCCGCCGCTGTATCGCCGTCGCCCACCGAGCCACCCACGAGGCCATGCCATGTCAGACAGCCCCAAGCTCACCGCACGCCAGCAACAGATCCTGCAGCTCATCCAGCACGCCATCGCGCGCACCGGGGCCCCGCCCACGCGCGCCGAAATCGCCGCCGAGCTGGGCTTTCGCTCCGCCAACGCCGCCGAGGAGCACCTGCAGGCGCTGGCGCGCAAGGGCGTGATCGAGCTGGTCAGCGGCACCTCGCGCGGCATCCGCCTGCGCGGCGCCGGCCGCCAGGCCGTGCAGGGCGACGCCTTCAGCCTGCCGCTGCCCGGCATGGCCCAACTGGCCCTGCCCCTGATCGGCCGCGTCGCCGCCGGCTCGCCCATCCTGGCGCAGGAGCACGTGGCCCAGACCTACCATGTCGAACCGACCCTGTTCGCCCAACGCCCGGACTACCTGCTGCGCGTGCGCGGCATGTCCATGCGCGACGCCGGCATCATGGACGGCGACCTGCTGGCCGTGCAGGCCACGCGCGAGGCGCGCAACGGCCAGATCGTGGTGGCGCGCCTGGGCGACGACGTCACCGTCAAGCGCTTTCACCGCCACAAGGACCAGATCGAGCTGCACGCCGAAAACCCCGACTACCCCACCATCGTGGTGCAGCCGGGCGAGCCCTTCGAGATCGAGGGACTGGCCGTCGGCCTGATCCGCAACAGCATGCTCATGTAGCGCCCCCTCCAGGGCGCCGCCGCAGGTGGCGGGCGTGCAGGCGATGGCCGGGGCCGTGCCCCACCGTCGCCCACACCCTGCGGCAACGCCCTCGTGCGGCCGTGGCGACGCGGCCGCCTCTTGCAATCTCGCCTGTGTTCAAGCTCTACCTTGGAAGGGTTTTACATGGGAACGAACATCATCCATCTGGCCGACTACCTGGTCCCCAGCTACCGGCGCACCCGGCCCGCCAGCGCACATGCGCCCCAGCCTCCGGCCAGTCGCGCCGCGCCTGCGCACCAGCTGGCGCTGGGTCTGAGCGAAGCCGCGGCCACGGCCAGCCCACCCGCCGGCGATCCGGCCACCTCGTGGCAAGCGCAGGCCCAGCGCCGCGCCCGCCAGCGCCCGGCCGACCAGACAGGCGCCGCCGGGCAGCAGGCGCCGGGAACCCCAAGCCCCCCGCATGGCCGGGTGCGCGTGCTGCGCGCGCACGGCGGCACGGCGGGCCCCGAGGCCGGCACGCGGCTGCGCATCTCCGGGCGCCTGATCGACGTGTGCGCCGAGCTGGAACGCCTGGCCGCCGCCGAAGCCCAGGCCGCCACGCGCCCGCTGTACGCCTGACGTGCCAGACACGCCCGGCCAGCGCCCGAAGCGCTGGCCGCGGGCGGTGGCGGCGCCTGAAGGCACGGGGCCCCTGGGTCCGCCCATGCCCGCGCGGGTGCGGTTGGCGTTGCGGGCCCTCGGCCGGCGCCGATAGGGGTCGCTCGGCTCCAGCTCACCCACCCGGCCTTGGGGGCCGCGGTCTGGCCCAGCCATGGCCTGGCGGCGGCACCGGGCCAGGCGCCAGTTCAACCCAGGCGCTCAGCACCCGACGTTCAGGCACCCCGGCTCACCCGTCCCACTTCACTCCAGAAGGGCCCACGCGGCTCGATTTCGCCACCCATTTCCCCATGTTTTTCAGCACCACCGAGAGCGTTCACGGTCACCACCCCGCGCGCGCCCACCCGCGCCAAAGGCACAATGCGGGCATGAACATCGTGATCCTCGACGATTACCAGGACGCCGTGCGCAAGCTGGCCTGTGCCACCAAGCTTGAGTCCTACACAGCCAAGGTCTACACCAACACCGTCAAGGGTCTCGGTCAACTTTCGGTGCGCCTGCGCGACGCCGAGGTCATCGTGCTGATCCGCGAGCGCACCCAGATGACGCGGCAGCTGATCGAAAAGCTGCCGCGCCTGCGCATGATCTCGCAGACCGGCCGCGTCGGCAGCCACATCGACGTGGTGGCCTGTACCGAACGCGGTATCGCCGTGGCCGAGGGCGTGGGCTCGCCGGTGGCGCCAGCCGAGCTGGCCTGGGCGCTGATCATGGCGGCGGCGCGCCGGCTGCCGCAGTACATCGGCAATTTGAAGCACGGCGCCTGGCAGCAGTCGGGCCTGAAAGCCGCTTCCATGCCGCCCAATTTCGGCCTCGGCCACGTGCTGCGGGGCCGCACCCTAGGCATCTGGGGTTACGGCAAGATCGGCCAGATCGTGGCCGGCTACGGCCGCGCCTTCGGCATGCAGGTGCTGGTCTGGGGCTCGCCCGAGTCGCTGGCGCGCGCGCGCACCGACGGCCACCAGGTGGCGCCCTCGCGGGCCGAGTTTTTCGCCCTGGCCGACGTGCTGAGCCTGCACCTGCGCCTGGCCGAGAGCACGCAGGGCGCCGTGACCCTGGACGATTTGAGCCGCATGAAACCCACGGCCCTGCTGGTCAACGTCTCGCGCGCCGAGCTGATCGAGCCCGATGCCCTGGTCAGCGCCCTGAACCGTGGCCGCCCCGGCATGGCCGCGGTGGACGTGTTCGAGAGCGAGCCCATCCTGCAGGGCCACGCCCTGCTGCGGCTGGAAAACTGCATCTGCACCCCGCACATCGGCTACGTCGAGCAGGACAGCTACGAGCTGTATTTCGGCGCCGCCTTCGACAACGTGCTCAATTACCTGCGCGGCACTCCCACCAACATCGTCAACCCGGGCGCGTTGCAGGTGCGGCGCTGAGCATCGGCGCCCGCGCGGCGCCCTGGACCACGTTTGGGCACTTTTCAGGCCTTGACCGGCGTCCAGTCATCCTTAGAAGCTACATATTTAGTAGCAATTAGAAGCTGCAACGAAGGCTGGCGGCTTGCCCTGCGCGGCGCCCTGGGCGTTCGGCGCCTAGGCGCGGCCGCCGGCGCGCCGGCGCGGCTGGCCCATAATGTTTCGCCATGAATGCTCCTCGATTCAAGACTGTCGGCATCGTCGGAAGCGGTGCCATGGGACGCGGCATCGCGCAGATCGCCGCCCAGGCCGGCTCCACCGTCCTGCTGTTCGACACCCAGCCCGACGCGGTGGCCAAGGCGCAGGGCGCCCTGGCCGCGCAGTGGGACAAGTTGCTGGACAAGGGCCGGCTCAGCGCCGAGCAGGTGGCGGCGCACAAGGCGCGCCTGCAACCGGCCGCCGCGCTGGCCGACCTGGCCGGCTGCGAGCTGATCGTCGAGGCCATCGTCGAGCGCCTGGACGTCAAGAAAACCCTGTTCGCCGAGCTGGAAGACCTGGTCGCGCCCAATGCCGTGCTGGCCACCAACACCTCGTCGCTGTCGGTCACCGCCATCGCGGCGGGCCTCAAGCGTCCGGGCCAGTTCGCGGGGTTTCACTTCTTCAACCCGGTGCCGCTGATGAAGGTGGTGGAGGTCATCGCCGGCCTCAAGACCGACCCCGCCGTCTGCCAGGCGCTGGCCGAGTACGCGCGCCAGATGGGCCACACCCCGGTGCAGGCCGGCGACACGCCGGGTTTCATCGTCAACCACGCCGGGCGCGGCTACGGCACCGAGGCGCTGCGCATCGTCGGCGAAGGCGTGACCGATTTCGCCACCATCGACCGCATCCTGAAAGACCAGGTCGGCTTTCGCCTGGGCCCTTTCGAGCTGTTCGACCTGACGGCGCTGGACGTCTCGCACCCGGTGATGGAATCCATCTACCGCCAGTACTACGACGAGCCGCGCTACCGCCCCAGCGTCATCACCGCGCAGCGCCTGGCCGGCGGCGTGGTCGGCAAGAAGGTGGGCGAGGGCTTCTACAAGTACCTGGACGGCGTCGCCCAGGTGGCGCCCGAGCCGCCGGTGCCGCAGGTGGCCGAGTTGCCGCCGGTGTGGGTGTCCACCCGCGCCGCGCGCCGCCCCGAGCTGTACCAGTTGCTGAAGGACCTGGGCGCCAAGATCGAAACCGGCCAGTCGCCCTCGCCGCAGGCGCTGACCCTGGTCGCGCCGCTGGGCTTTGACATCACCACCGTGGCGGTGGTCGAGCGACTGGACCCGGCGCGCACCGTGGGCATCGACATGCTGGTGGACGACAAGGCCACCAAGCGCCGCGTGCTGGCCACCAACCCGGCCACCCGCAGCGACATGCGCGACGCCGCGCACGCCCTGTTCGCGCGCGACGGCAAGGCGGTGAGCGTGATCCGCGACTCGGGCGGCTTCGTCACCCAGCGCGTGGTGGCCACCATCGTCAACATCGCCAGCGACATGTGCCAGCAGCGCGTGTGCACGCCGCAAGACCTGGAAACCGCGGTCACCCTGGGCCTGGGCTACCCGCTGGGGCCGCTGGCCATGGGCGACAAGTTCGGCCCGGCCAACGTGCTGGAAGTGCTGTTCAACCTGCAGACCGTGTACGGCGATCCGCGCTACCGCCCCAGCCCCTGGCTGCGCCGGCGCGGCGCGATCGGCCTGAGCCTGCTGCACGAGGAGGCCTGAGCGCCGGTTGGATGCCGGTTTTTTTGAATCAAATAGCATCCTTGCCGGCGCCCAGAAAGCCTCGGCAGCTATTTAAATCCTAGCGATAATCTGTCCATGGCCGCCGAACTGCGCAGTACCTTCGAGGGCAGCACCATGGTGCTGACCCTGAACAACCCCGAGCACCGCAACGCGCTCGGGCCCGAAATCTACGCCGCCGGTGTCGAGGCCTTGAACGCGGCCGAATCCAACCCCGAGGTCCGCGCCGTGGTCATCACCGGCGAAGGCGGCATCTTCTGCGCCGGCGGCAACCTGCAGCGCCTGCAGGCCAACCGGCAAAAACCGCCCGAAGTCCAGGCCCAGTCCATCGAGGGCCTGCACAACTGGATCGAGGCGATCCGCACCTTTCCCAAACCCGTCGTCGCCGCCGTGGAAGGCCCGGCCGCCGGCGCCGGCTTCTCGCTGGCCCTGGCCTGCGATTTGATCGTGGCCGCGCGCAACGCGGTGTTCGTCATGGCCTACAGCAGCGTGGCGCTGTCGCCCGACGGCGGTGGCAGCTGGAGTCTGTCGCGGGCCCTGCCGCGCCAGTTGGTGTCCGAGATGCTGATGCTGGGCGAACGCATGGGCGCGCAGCGCCTGCACGAGCTGGGCGTGGTGAATCGCCTCACCGACGCCGGCCAGGCGCTGGGCCAGGCGCTGGAGCTGGCCGACCGGCTGGGCCAGCGCGCGCCCAACACCCTGGCCAGCATCAAGGAGCTGCTCGGCGAGGCCGACGGCCACGACCTGAACACGCAGTTGGCTGCCGAACGCGACCATTTCGTGAAGAACCTGCACCACGCCAACGGGGGCATCGGCATCGCCGCCTTCCTGGCCAAGCAAACCCCGCGCTACGAGTAAACACGCCGCGCCAGGCGGCGTGCCCAGGCCCGCAAACCCCTCTTTTCACGCCGGCGTGCCGACCACCGCCGTCCCCGGCGCGACAATGGGGAGCTCCCCAGTCACCCACAAGACAGCCCATGGACGACCCCATTCTTACCATGGAGGAACGCGAGGCGATCAACAACGGTCGCTGGTTTTCTTCCCTTTCTCCTTCGCTGCGACACGACATTCTTCGATGCGCCCACGTCAAACGCTACCAGGACGGCGACCTCATCTGTGCCCGAGGCGAGCCGGCCGAACAGTGGATCGCCTGCGCCAAGGGCTCGGTGCGCGTCAGTTCGACCACGCTGACGGGCAAGCAAATCACCCTCACCTACGTCGAGCCGGGCGTCTGGTTTGGCGACGTGGCGATCTTCGACGGCGAGCGGCGCACGCACGACACGCATGCGCATGGGCCCTCCACCATCCTGATCGTCACGCGCGCCGACTTCCAGCGCATCCTGACCCAGCACGCCGAGCTGTACGAGGCCTTGATGCGCCTGCAAGCGCGGCGCATCCGCCTGCTGTTCGGGCAGGTCGAGGACTTGAACACCTTGCCGCTGCGCGCGCGGCTGGCCAAGCAGTTGGTGTACCTGATGCGCAGCTACGGCAGCACCTGCCCGCCAGACCACGACGAGGTGCGCATCACCCTGCAGCTGGCGCAGGAAGAACTGGCGCAGTTGCTGGGCGCCTCGCGCCAGCGCGTGAACCAGGAACTCAAGGGCATGGAGCGCGAAGGGGTGATCCGCATCGAGCCGACCGGCTTGGTGGTGTGCGACGCCGCCGCGCTGGCGCGTATTGGCGAAGCGGAGCGATGAACACATGAGCAACACGGAACAATTCACCGGCACCCGCCCGGTCTCTGAGGCCCACGCGGTCGACCTGGACGCCCTGTCGGCCTGGCTGTCCACGCACCTGGAGGGCTTTGCCGGCCCCTTGAGCCTGGAGATGTTCAAGGGCGGTCAGTCCAACCCCACCTACAAGCTCATCACGCCCGGCCAGAACTACGTGATGCGCGCCAAGCCCGGCCCGGTGGCCAAGCTGCTGCCTTCAGCGCACGCCATCGAGCGCGAATTCGCCGTCATGCGCGGCCTGGCCGGCTCCGACGTGCCGGTGGCGCGCATGCACGCGCTGTGCGAGGACGAATCGGTGATCGGCCGTGCCTTCTACGTGATGGAATTCGTCGCCGGCCGGGTGATGTGGGACCAGACCCTGCCCGGCATGACCAACGCCCAACGCGCCGCCCACTACGACGAGATGAACCGCGTCATCGCGGCCCTGCACACCGTCGACTACAAGGCGCGCGGCCTGGAGCACTACGGCAAGCCCGGCAACTACTTCGAGCGCCAGATCGGCCGCTGGAGCAAGCAGTACCTGGCCTCGGTGACCCAGCCGATTGCCGAGATGGACCGCCTGATCGAGTGGCTGCCGGCGCACATGCCGGCCAGCGCCAAGACCGCGCTGACCTCCATCGTGCACGGCGACTACCGGCTCGACAACGTGATGTTCCACCCCAGCGAGCCGCGCGCGCTGGCGGTGCTGGACTGGGAGCTGTCCACCCTGGGCCACCCGCTGGCCGATTTCAGCTACCACTGCATGGCCTGGCACATCCCGCCCGGCACCTTCCGCGGCATCGGCGGGGTGGATATCGCCAGCCTGGGCATTCCCAGCGAGCAAGACTACATCCGCCGCTACTGCGAGCGCACTGGCTTTGCCACGCCCGAGGCGCTGGCGCCGGACTGGAACTTCTACCTGGCCTACAACATGTTCCGCATCGCGGCCATCCTGCAAGGCATCGCCAAGCGCGTGGAGGCCGGCACGGCCAGCAGCGCGCAAGCCAAGGCCAGCGGCGCGGGTGCCCGCCCGATGGCCGAGCTGGCCTGGAAATACGCTCAAAAAACATAGCAAACCAGGCTTTATTCACGCCGGCCAACGCCGCTTTTCATTCACAGCAAAGGACGAGACGATGGAATTCGATTACAGCCCCAAGGTCAAGGACATGCAGGCCAAGCTGCTGGCCTTCATGAACGAGCACGTCTACCCCAACGAGAACGTGTACTACGAGGAAGTGGCCGCCAACCGGGCCAAGGGCAACGCCTGGATCCCGACCAAGATCGTCGAGCAGCTCAAGCCCAAGGCCCGCGCCGCCGGCCTGTGGAACCTGTTCCTGCCGCGCTCGCCGCGCGCGCCCGAAGGGCTGTCGAACCTGGAATACGCGCCGCTGTGCGAGATCATGGGCCGTGTGCCCTGGGCGCCGGAAATCTTCAACTGCTCGGCGCCCGACACCGGCAACATGGAGACCATCGAGCGCTACGGCTCCGAGGCCAACAAGGACCAGTGGCTGGAGCCGCTGCTCAAGGGCGAAATCCGCTCGGCCTTTCTGATGACCGAGCCGGCGGTGGCCTCGTCCGACGCCACCAACATCGAATGCCGCATGGAGCACCAGGGCGACGAGTACGTCATCAACGGCCGCAAATGGTGGTCTTCCGGCGCCGGCGACCCACGCTGCGCGGTGTACATCGTGATGGGCAAGACCGACCCCGAGGCGCCGCGCCACTCGCAGCAGTCCATGATCCTGGTGCCGGCCAACACCAAGGGCGTCAAGGTCATCCGCCCGCTCACCGTGTTCGGCTACGACGACGCGCCGCACGGCCACATGGAAGTCGAGCTGAAGGACGTGCGCGTGCCGGTCGGCAACCTGCTGATGGGTGAAGGCCGAGGGTTCGCCATCGCCCAGGGCCGCCTGGGCCCAGGCCGCATCCACCACTGCATGCGCTCCATCGGCGCGGCCGAGCGCGCGCTGGAGCTGATGTGCCAGCGCCTGAACGCCCGCGTGGCCTTCGGCAAGCCGCTGTCCACCCAGGGCGTGTGGCGCGAGCGCGTGGCCGAGTCGCGCTGCATGATCGAGCAGGCACGCCTGCTCACGCTCAAGGCCGCCTACATGATGGACACCGTGGGCAACAAGGTGGCCCAGGCCGAGATCGCCATGATCAAGATCGTGGCGCCCAACATGTCCACGCGCATCCTCGACTGGGCCATTCAGGCCTACGGCGGCGCCGGCGTCAGCGACGACGCCCCGCTGGCCTACAGCTACGCCAACCAGCGCACCCTGCGCCTGGCCGACGGCCCCGATGAGGTGCACCGCAACTCGCTGGCCAAGCTGGAACTGGCCAAGTACGTGGTGGGCGCCAAGGAAGTCGAGATGCCGGTCACGCGCGGCAGTTGACACCGCCACCGGCGGCAAGGAAAAGAAAGGGGCCATCGGCCCCTTTTTTCATCGGCGCGGCACAATCGACCGTTTCGACCGCACCATGAGGAACCCACCCATGATCGACGCTTACACCTGGCCCACGCCCAACGGGCACAAAGTCCACATCATGCTGGAGGAGTGCGAACTGCCCTACCGCGTGCACGCCGTCGATATCGGCAAGGGCCAGCAGTTCGAGCCCGACTTTCTGAAGATCAGTCCCAACAACAAGATTCCGGCCATCGTCGATGCGGACGGGCCGGGCGGCCAGCCGCTGTCGCTGTTCGAGTCCGGCGCCATCCTGCTGTACCTGGCCGAAAAGACCGGCAAGTTCCTGCCGTCCGATGCGCGCGGCAGGTACGAGGTGCTGCAGTGGCTGATGTTCCAGATGGGGGGGCTGGGCCCCATGCTCGGGCAGGCGCACCACTTTCGCATCTACGCGCCCGAGAAGATCGAGTACGCCGTCAACCGCTACACCAACGAGGCCAAGCGCCTGTACGGCGTGCTGGACCGGCGGATCGAGCACACCGGCGCCTACGTCGCCGGCGCCGACTACAGCATCGCCGACATCGCCATCTTCCCCTGGCTGCGCAGTGCCGAGAACCAGGGCGTGGACTGGGCCGACTACCCGGCCCTCAAGGCCTGGTTCGACCGCGTCGCCGCACGCCCGGCCGTGCAACGCGGCGTGCAGGTGCTGGCCGAGCGGCGCCAGCCGGTGCGCACCGAGGAAGAAAAAGAAATTCTGTTTGGGCAAACCCAATACAAGAAACGATGACCCCCTGTGGCGCCGCGTGCCTTCCCCCAAGGGGACACCGCCACTGGCCGCGGCGGTTGCTGGCCTGGCCTGCTCCGCGGCCATTCGAGCGGGTGATCGGAGCGCGCTTCGGCACCGGACGTGCTCAGGGTAGAATGCGCCCTTCGTCGGAGCGTAGCGCAGCCTGGTAGCGCATCTGCTTTGGGAGCAGAGGGTCGCGAGTTCGAATCCCGCCGCTCCGACCATTTCTTTTTGCGTGGTTGGTGACAACCCCCACCAAGGCCCGCCGTGTCGGGCCTTGTTCGTTTTGATGCACCTGTCCGTAGCTCAACTGGATAGAGCAGCTGCCTTCTAAGCAGCAGGTCGGGGGTTCGAGTCCCTCCGGACAGGCCAGTTGCGACGGGCCCGTCCGCGCCGAGCTGACCTCAGAACCGTTCGCGGCCGGCCGGCCGCAGACGCAGACGCAGATCGCTCCCCACCGGATCAACGGACAGCCGCTGCCAGCGCGGTGCCTGCGCCAGTTCGGCGTACGGCCCCAGCGCGGCGATGCCGGCGCCCTCGCCCAGCAACAACGGCGCCTGGTACAGCAGCAACTCGTCCACCAGGCCCTCGCGCAACAGTGAGCCGTTCAGCTTGTGGCCGGCCTCGACATGCACCTCGTTCACCTCGCGCCGCCCCAGATCGCGCAGCATGGCCGCCAGATCGACCTTGCCACGCGCGTCGGGCAGGGCCATCACCTCGGCACCCAGTGCCTGGTAGGGGCGGTGGCGCTCGGCATCCTGCACCGCCGTGTACAGACGAATGGTGCGCCCGGTGGCCGTCCACAGGCGCGCCGTGAACGGGGTCTCCAGGCGGCTGTCCACCACCACCAGTGCCGGCTGGCGCGGCGCCTCGGGCAGGCGCACGTCCAGGCGCGGGTCGTCCTCGAGCACCGTGCCGATTCCCGTCAGCACGGCACAGGCGCGCGCGCGCCAGGCGTGGCCATCGGCGCGTGCCTCGGGCGAGGTAATCCACTGGCTCACCCCGTTGGGCAGGGCGGTGCGGCCGTCCAGCGAGCTGGCCGCCTTCAGACGCACCCAGGGGGTGCCGCGCACCATGCGGCTGAAAAACCCGAGATTCAGTTCACGCGCTTCCTCGGCCCCCGGCCCCACCAGCACCTCGACGCCGGCCGCGCGCAAGCGATCCAACCCCTGCCCCGCCACGCGAGGATTCGGGTCTTCCAGGGACGCCACCACCCGGCCGATGCCGGCGGCGATCAGCGCGTCGCAGCACGGCCCCGTGCGTCCGTGGTGCGAGCAGGGCTCCAGCGTCACATAGGCCGTGGCGCCGCTGACCTCGTGGCCATGGGCCAGGGCGTCGCGCAAGGCCATGACCTCGGCATGCGCCTGGCCAACGGCCTGGGTATGGCCTTGTCCCAGCACCTGGCCGTTCGCCCCCACGATCACGCAGCCGACGGCCGGATTGGGCGGACTGATGGCGCGCGCCCGGGCAGCCAGATCCAGCGCCTGGCGCATCGGCGATTCGGGTTCGTCAGGGGCAATATTCAGCGGCATGGGTCGAATGACATAGCGAGAAAGAAGTGGTGTCGGGATTTTGTGCACGACCGGCCCTGAAGGATCGCACACCCGGCGCGCCGTGCTCACCTGGCGTCATCGCGACCTGGGCAGCGTGCCAAATGTCTTCAGGCCACGCGATGGCGCGCGCCCACCGACGGCCCAGTCTGGTCAAACCGCTGCCGGGATGTCTTGCCTTGTGCCGTGCTCGCGCGGCCGGAGTGCCTTGACCGCCATGACCGAGAACTCATGGGCAATCTGATCGCCGCTTCTTTCCCCACCTTCGGAGAACCAGCGGTTGATGTTGTTGATGGCGCCCATGAAGAAGAATACGGCGAGCTTGGGGTCGCACGGCTCAATGGTGCCCGCGTCCAGGCACTGTTGCACCAGCTGCCGCAAACCCGAATCGACCACGCGGCGGCGGCGCTGAATCAGGGCGCTGTGCTCCGGCGTCATGGAGTAGTACTCGGTCAGCACCACGCAGGTCCCCAACTCTCCGGTCATGCGGCGAATGTAGCCTTCGACGAAAAGCCGTAGCGCTTCCAGCGGGTCTTGCGCCTGGGCGTTCGCGTCGTCCAGGGCCTGTTCGGCCATGCCGACCGCCAAGCGATGGCATTCGAACAGAATTTCGTGCTTGCTCTTGACGTACCGGTACAGCGCCGGCTTGGTGACGCCCAGCGCTTGCGCGATGTCGTCCAGGGTGGTGTTGTGAAAGCCCTTGACACCGAAGGCTCGGCCAGCCGCCGCGATCAGCGCGCGTTTGCGCAGATCGCGCGGATCGGGGGCTTGGGCAAGGGCGTTGTTCCAACGCGCCGGGGCACGCGATGAGGGGGAAGGGGAACGTGTCATCGAAGTCAATGTCGCAACGGCGTCGCCGGGATGTTCCTGTTGACGGCCAGTGAGTAGAACTCTAAACTCTCACGGAGTTACTCTACAGTAACTTTTAATGACCACTAAGACATGCGGCGTGAAACCGACATGCCAGCGAACCAGGAGACAGTCATGAAAGTGATGAAAAAGCTGAGCCTATCCATATGCCTTGGGCTCACGATGGGCGCCGCGATGGCCCAGTCGGCCCCGCCCATCCG
Organism: Pseudomonadota bacterium; assembly: GCA_020161215.1. Classification (GTDB taxonomy): domain Bacteria; phylum Pseudomonadota; class Gammaproteobacteria; order Burkholderiales; family Burkholderiaceae_C; genus Ottowia. The sequence continues at coordinate 12,032 of JAIUOM010000038.1, read as the reverse complement.
CATTGCGCACATCGACACCTTTTCAGGGCCCACCGCATCGACCGGCGCGACCGTGGCCAAGACACTGCAGTATGGGGTGGACCTGGTCAACGCCCGTGGTGGCGTGCTGGGGCGCAAATTGGAGGTGGTGCGGCTGGACAACGCCGGGGATTCGGCCAAGGCCGTGGCCATGCTCAACAGCGCCATCGACCAAAATATCCACCTGATGGTGCAGGCCGGCAACTCGGGCATCGCCGGGTCACTGCAGAGCGCGCTGGACAAGCACAACGCGCGCAACCCTGATTCGCGGGTGCTCTTTCTCAACTACGGCTCGGCACTGCCTGACCTGACCGAGCAGAAATGCAGTTTCTGGTTCTTTCGCTTCGAGGCACACCAACGCATGAAGATGCACGCGGTTGCCCAGTACGTGAGCAAGCAGCCGAACATCAAGAAGATCTACCTGATCAATCAAGACTATTCCTTCGGCCGGGAAGTCAGCGCAGACGCACGCAAAATCCTTCCCACCACACGCCCGGACATCGAATTCGTGGGCGATGACTTCCATCCCTTCGGCAAGGTCAAGGACTTCGCGCCCTACATTCTGAAGATCAAGCAATCGGGTGCCGACACCGTACTGACCGGAAATTGGGGAAATGACCTGGCGCTGCTGGTGCGCGCCAGCCGCGAGGCCGGCCTGAACGCCAACTACATCACCTACTACGGCGGCCTGTACGGCATGCCCACGTCCATCGGACCGGCCGGAGAGAACCTGGTCCACCAGATCTCTTCCTGGCATCCGAACGTGCCGGTGGAAGACAAGAAGCCCGAACTGGAGCGCTACCAACAGGAGTTCAAGCGCCGCTATGGCGAGGACCTGTACTACACCTCCATACTGGTGCAGACCGAGATGCTGGCGCGTGCGATGGAGAAGGCCGGAACCGCCACCGACGTGGTGAAGATCGCCCAGGCGCTCGAAGGCATGGTCTACGACTCCCCCTTTGGCACTGTCCGTATGCGCAAGGAGGACCACCAGGCCAGCCACCCGATCTACATCAACGAATTGGTCAAGGGCGTGAAGTACGACGCGGAAGACCTGAAGCTGGGATGGAAGACCATGATCGCGGTCCCTGGATCCCAGACCGAGCTGCCGCCCGCTTGCAACATGCAACGACCGAGTTGATGGCCACCGTTCAGGGCGTCCTCCCAGGAAGGCTCACCGGCCGCGTGGCCGTGGTGAGTGGCGGAGCCTCCGGTCTGGGCGCGGCCGTGGTGAGCGCACTGGCGCTGGCCGGGGCTCGCGTGGCCGTGCTGGACCCAGGCAAGCGGGTTACCGAGGCGGCCGCTGCGGCCGCGGATTTGCTCCAACTGGATACCGACGTCAGCCAGGACGAGAGCGTGGCGGCGGCCTTCGGCCAGGTGGCGCGCGCCTGGGGCCCCGTCTCCATCCTGATCAACTGCGCCGGCATCGCCGCGCCAGGCAGCATCGTGCGCCGCGATGGCCCGATGCCACTGAGCGAATTCAAGCGCGTGCTGGACGTGAACTTGATGGGCACCCTGAACTGCATCCGGCATGCCGTGCCGCAAATGATCAACGCGCGTCGCGACGAGGCCGAGGCGGGCGTCGTCATCAATACCGCGTCCATCGCCGCCTTCGATGGCCAGATGGGTCAGGCGGCGTATTCCGCGTCCAAGGGCGGGGTGGCCGGCATGGTGTTGCCCCTAGCGCGTGAGCTGGGCGAACATGGCATCCGCGTGATGGGTATTGCACCGGGCGTATTCGAGACCCCCATGACGCTTGACCTGCCTCCGAAATCTCGCCAAGTCGTCTTTGCCGCACGGCCGCCCTTCCCCTCGCGCGCGGGGCGGCCAGAGGAGTTCGCCGCCCTCGCCATGGCCATTGTCGACAACCCCATGCTGAATGGCGAGGTGATCCGATTGGACGGCGGCCTGCGCATGCCAGCGCGCCTCTAGCACCTCACCAGAGACGGAATCTCCCGATGCTCATTTCCAATCAGGTGGCCATCGTCACTGGCGCGAATTCCGGTCTGGGCCGCGCGGCGGCGCAGATGCTGCTGCAGGCGGGCGCCCGGGTGGCGGCCATTGACTTGAATATGCCGACGACCACGGCTCAAGATCCCAAACGGTTCCTGGCCTTGTCCGGCGACGTGGCCAAGGCCACCGACATGGAGACCGCCTTCGTCGCCATCCAAGCACGCTGGGCGCCGGCCCGAATTTTGGTGAATTGCGCCGGCATCCTCGGGCCGGCACGGGTATTCCGCATCGACAAGCGCACGGGTCTGGCCGAGGCACGGCCATTGGAGGCCTTCCAGCGGGTGATCGATGTCAACCTGGTCGGCACCTTCAACACCCTGCGCCTGTTCGCCCACGCGCTGTCCCACACGGGGCCGCAGGGGACGGACGAAGAGCGCGGCGTGATCGTCAACACCGCTTCCATCGCCGCCTACGAGGCGCTGTCGGCGCAGGCCGCGTACGGCGCATCCAAGGCCGGGGTGGAAAGCATGACACTGCCACTGGCCAGGGAGTTGGCGCAATACGGTATCCGCGTGATGACCCTGGCGCCGGGAACGTTCGAAACCGGCATCTACGAGATCGTTCCCCCGCATACCCGCCGCACGCTCATCGACGACGTGCCCTTTCCCAAGCGGCCGGGCCGCCCCGAGGAGTTCGCCCACATGGTGCGCGCCCTGATCGAGAACCCGATGATGAATGGCTGCACGGTCCGTATCGACGGCGCCGTCCGTATGCGTGAACCCACTTCCAGCCACCAGGAAACCGCATCATGAGCGCGTCGGAATTCGCTGACCCTGTCCGCGTCGAGGCCCTGTATGGCGACCGACTGGTGCCTTGCTACGCGGATCGCCCCCGCAACCTGGACGCCATGATTCGTCGCGCCGTGGCCCTGCGCCCACAGGCCACGGCCGTGGAAGACGAGCAGCGAACGCTGAGCTACGCGCAACTTGACAGCCTGGCCAACCGCTTGGCGCACGCCCTGGCCGCCAGAGGGATCGCGCCAGGAGACCGAGTGGCCACGTTCCTGGGCAATGGAGCCGAATTCATCGTCCTGCTGGCCGCCTTGTGGCGCATGGGCGCGATCGCGGTGCCCGTGGGAACCCGACAAAGCGCCGACGAACTGGCCTACATGCTGAGTCACTGCGAAGCCGCGGCCCTGGTCTTCGACGCCGAATTGGCCGAGCGCGTGCCCTCGGCGGAACGGATTCCCAGCGTGCGCCATCTGGTGCGGGTCGACAGCGACGCGTCGCTAGAGCCGAGCAGCCCGGAGGCCACCGAGTTCTGGCAGCTGCTGGAAGAAGGCAGTGACTCAGCCTGGCACGCCGAGTTCGACGACCAGCACGCGGCCTGCATCATGTACACCTCAGGCACCACTGGCCAGCCCAAGGGCGCGGTGCTGACGCACCTGGGCTTCTTTCACACCGCACGGCACTACGAACGGGTGTTCGGTTACCGCCACGACGACCGCATGTTGCTGGTCATCCCTGGGTCGCACATTTCGGGGCTGTTGGCCGTGGTGGTGGTGATGCTTCAAGTCGGGGGTTGCGTGGTGTGCATGCGCCAGTTCCAGGCCGAGGCGGTGCTCGAAAAAGTCGAAACGCACCGCATCACCGCGGCCGTCATGGTCCCGGCGATGTACAACCTCTGCCTGCTGGTTCCAGGGCTGGCCCAGCGCGACTTGTCCTGTTGGCGTATCGGCCATTTTGGTGGCGCGGCGATGCCGGAGATCACCATCCAGAAGCTGGCCGAGCTGCTGCCGGGCCTGGAGCTCTACAACGGCTTCGGTGCCACCGAGACCACTTCGGCGGTCACCCTGACACGTACCGGCGACGCGGCGCGACACCTGGACAGCGTGGGCACGGTGGTGCCCTGCGTGGACATCCGCGTGCTCGATGAAGAAGGCCGTGAGGTGCCGATCGGCCAAGCCGGCGAGCTGTGGATACGCAGCCCCGGCAACGCCCGCGCGTACTGGAACAACCCCGACGCCACGCGCGCGGCCTTTGTCGCCGGGTACTGGCGCAGTGGCGACGTGGGCAGCATCGACGCGGCGGGTTTCGTGCGCGTGTTCGATCGCCTCAAGGACATGATCAATCGCGGCGGCTTCAAAGTCTATTGCGTGGAACTCGAAAACACCTTGCAGCGCTTTCCCGGCGTGATCGAAGCGGCCGCCGTCGCCAGCCCCTGCCCCGTGCTGGGCGAGCGGATTCATGTCTACCTCCACGCCCACGAGCCGATTGATCCGCAGTCGGTGCGCAATTTCTGCCGCGACAGCCTGGCCGACTACAAGACACCCGACCACATCACGATCAGCGACACCCCGCTGCCGCGCAACCTGAACGGAAAGATCGTGAAAGCGACGCTGCGCGAACGCGCCCGCGCGCACGCCGCAGCCGCTTCCCACCTCACCCATTGAAAGACACCATGCAGACCACGCCCATCTACGTCCTCGGCGGCCATCAGTCGGACTTTGCACTGAACGCCTCTCGCGCCGGCTCCGGGCTGTTCGAATTGATGCAGGAAGCGGTGCGCGGCGCGCTCGACGACTGCCGGCTGAAGGCACAGGACATCCAGACCGCGCACGTCGGAAACTTCGTGGGCGAGCTGTTCACGGGACAAGGCCAGTTGGGCGGCATGCTGTCGACCATCGACCCTGGCTTGTACGGCACGCCGGCCAGCCGCCACGAAGCGGCCTGCGCCTCCGGCAGCATCGCGATCCTGGCGGCCACCGCCGAGATCGAGGCGGGCCGCTACGACTGCGCCCTCGTCACGGGCGTGGAACTGGAGCGCAATGTGCCCGGGGCGCTGGCCGCCCAGCACCTGGGGGCGGCCTGTTGGGTCGGGCAGGAAGGCACCGAAGCCAAGTACGTCTGGCCGCACATGTTCCACCGTGTGGGCGAGGAGTACGCGCGGCGCCACGGGCTGCGCTATGAACATCTGGCCCGCATTGCCGAGATCAACATCGCCAATGCACGGCGCAACCCCCTCGCGCAGACGCGCGACTGGCGTTACTCCGCCGCGAGCTTCACCGAAGACGACGAAGCGAACCCGGTCATCGAAGGCATGATCCGTCGCCAAGACTGCGGCCAAGTGACCGACGGCGCGGCGGCCGTGGTGCTGGCGTCTCATCGTTTTGCCAGCGCCTGGGCCCGCGATCGCGGTATCGACCTTGAAACCGTGCCGCGCATTGCCGGCTGGGGCCACCGCACGGCCCCTCTGATGCTGGATGCCAAACTGCAGGCCAGCGCCGGCCAGCCGCTTGTCTTTCCGCATGTTCACCAGGCCATCCAGGACGCTTTCCGCCGCGCGGGTGTTCGCGACGTATTCGAGCTCCAGGGCATTGAAACCCACGACTGCTTCACCACCACCGAGTACATGGCCATCGACCACTTCGGCATCACGCCGCCCGGTCGCAGCTGGGAGGCCATCGAAGACGGAACCATCGAAGCCGCGGGCAGGCTCCCCGTCAATCCCAGTGGCGGATTGATCGGGTTGGGCCACCCGGTCGGCGCCACTGGGGTGCGGATGGTGTTCGATGCGGCGCGTCAAGTGGCGGGGCGAGCAGGCGACTGCCAGGTCGAAGGCGCCCAGCGCTTTGGAACCCTGAATGTCGGCGGCAGCGCCACCACCGTGGTGAGCTTCGTGCTGGAGTCCGGCGCCGCCAGGTGATGCACCTTTGCTCAGAGCGTGTTTACGATCTCTCGATCTCAGACAATAGGTGGGTGAAAAGAGAGCCTTACGCCAGCGACATCAGTCGAGAGAAATTTGCCGAGATAGAGCCATTGTTGCGCAGTGTCAGGCGCAACACCAAGCCTGCGACGGTGGATCTGCACGAGGTGTTTTGCGCGGTGCTGTACCTGCTGCGCACGGGCTGTCAGTGGCGCTTTTTGCCGCCGGAGTTTCCCAAGTGGCAGACCGTGTACGCGTACTGGCGCAAGTGGAGCGAGCCTGACCCGCATGGTGTGAGCGTGCTGGAGCAGGCATTAAAAAAATCAGGTTGGCGTGGCCCGAGAGAAACTGGGGCGCAACGCTTGCAGCACGCTCTTGATCGTGAACGCGCAGAGCGTGAAGAACACGGATACGGCAGCCCTGAAAGGTTATGACGCTGGCAAGAAGATCTCGGGCATCAAGCGCCACATTGCGGTGGATACCCAAGGATTGCCGCATGCAGTGGCTGTGACCACGGCCGAGGTGACGGATCGTAGAGGGGCATTGCAGGCACTGGGCCGTTGCAAGCCCGGGCTCAAGCGGGTGCAAAGCGTGCTGTGCGACGCTGGCTACGTGGGTCAGCCCTTCGCGCAGGGCGTGCGAGAGATCCTGGGTGAGCGGGTGACGGCACAGATTGCCAAGCGCAGCGAGTTGCATACCTTCAAGGTCATGCCCAAGCGCTGGGTCGTGGAGCGCAGCTTTGCCTGGCTGGACAAGAACAGGCGGCTATGGAAGAACTGCGAGCGACTCCTGAACACCAGCTTGCAATTCATCCATCTGGCTTTCTTGGCGCTGCTGCTCAGAAGATCGTAAACACGCTCTCAGAGGCCCACATCAGGCACGCTGGCGGCAACAGGCCCATGACCGCCAATGGGTCAAAAAACCGACCCCGGCGGCGTAGCCATACTCCAAAACACCAAAATATGACCTTCATCGAGGCCAACCCCGAGCGCGTGCGGTCCTACTTCCAGGACCCTCGTGTCAAGTACGCGGCATGAAAACTTATTCGTGCCGGATCAATAATGTTTGCTCTGGACCGAGCGCTACTGGGCTGACGATCGTGCGTTCGTCCAGAACGGCCAGGAACTCCGTGAAGAAGGCCAACAGCATCTTCTGCTCGTCGTCGTCGATACGACCGTCTCAGGATCTCAGGCCGATTGAGGACCAACTTGAAGTGGTCGCGGATCTCGGTCAGCACCTTGTCGCGAATCCCGTCGTAGGTGCCCTCCGGCCTCACGTTGGCCACCCGATGTCCCGTTTCGTCGGTCTTGTAGATGCCGAGGTTGGACGTGAAGATGATGAGCGTCTCGGAGAAGTACACGCGGTCGCCGCGGCCCGAGGTCAGTACACCGTCGTCAAGGATCTGGAGGAACTTGTCCAGGATGCGAGGGTGAGCCTCCTCTATTTCGTCGAAGAGCACCACGCTGAAGGGCTTCTCGCGCACGGCGTTCGTGAGTTCTCCGCCCATGTCGTAGCCCACGTGTCCAGGAGGTGCGCCGATGAGCCGCTGGTCTGCGTGCTCCGAGCTGAACTACGACATGTCGAAGCGGACGTAGGCGCTCTCGTCACCGAAGAGGAGGCTGGTGATGGTCTTGGCCAACTCGGTTTTGCCAACGCCCGTTGGTCCTGCCAGGAATGCCACGCCTCTCGGTCGGTTCCCGCGTTTACCGCCGACGCCAGTCATCGCCCGCTTGACCAAGTCGAGCATGTGCGTGACTGCCAGCGGCTGGCCTTTGACTCGGCGACGAACCAGGTCTTCAGCTCCCTTGATCTTGGTTCGGTCAATCCGCTGCCAAGGGTCCTCGGTCACTCCAACCTTGTAGCGCCGCACAGCGTCTGCCATGTTCGCCGCCTGCACGCCTTCGGCCTTGCCGAGCGTTGCGATTGCGTTCAGGTCGTGTAGCAGTAGCCCTTCAGTGCTCTCAACGAACTCGTTAGCTGCGGTAGCGCGGTCTTCCAGCGACGACTCTCGGAACCCTGGAACGATTTGGAGGAGGGCAGGAGCAAGCGCTCGGCGTACGACATGGTCGGGTTTGGCAACCGCGATGACGCGGATGCGAGGGTTGTCGACGACGAGCCAGTCGGGAAGGTCGCCCTCACGCTCCACGATCCAGATAACCGTATTGAAGAAGCTCTTGGTCTGACCTTCCACTGGCCGGGGACGAGCTTCATGCGACAGGATGAACGCTTGCGTAAACAGCAGATATTCGGCGGACGTCAGGTTGTCCGAGCTGACGGTCAGGCGGGACGCGAAGTCGATGACGAGGGCTGCCGGCGCGCGCTCGTGCCGTACGAGCCGGGGCATTAAACCGCTCAGCGCATCGACGCCAGCAGGAGCGCCGCTGGTCGCTGGCGCTTCAAGCAGCCCGTCGCTCGGCACCTCCTGGGCGGAGGGTACGGTCGGGGACATCGGTTGGAATCCGCGTAGCTGGTCAAAGTGGAAGACCTGCCGGTAGCCGTGAGCGAAGAGGGCGTTGGCAAGCGTCTGGTCGAAGCGCAGCGAGGTAACGGCGCCTGGAGCAAGTTCGGTGGCTTGCAGATCCCGTACGTTGCCAGTTACGACGAACTGGCTCTTGAGAGGGAGGAAACGCCGCAGATCCTGTAGCCAGCGTGGGGCGCTGTATGCCATCTTCCTAACCCTCCTATATGGACTCCCCCCAAAGGGCAAGAAACTGATTGATGTTTTGGCTGTTGGGGAATCGCCTGCAGTCGTATATCCGGCATCTGAGGTGGACTTTGTTGTGGTCCGTGCCAGCATGGAATCTGCGGGACCGGCGCGCCAAACAATACAAGCGACTGCGGGAGAGCCGGAAGAGTTATCGGCGTCAGGCGGTCTGGGGTGTGCCCGGTTGGCCATGTAGGTCAATCAATCTCGTCGCAAGCGGCGTGGGTAGAGGCAAACGGCTTTCTTTTCTGGTGACAGCTGTTCGGAGGGACCAGCCGCTCAGGCCGGCATCACAAAGCTCTCTCGGGTGATCTTCTTGTTCAGCCGCTCGGTGTCGCCAAACGGTGCCTTGTCGCGCAGCGTGGCGTAGCAAATGCGCGCCAGCTTGTTGGCCAGCGCGCAGGCGGCCTTGTTGTGGTTCGATCTGCGCTGCACATCCAGCGCCCATCGGCGCACGCCACACACCTCGCGCTGTGCCGCCTCAGCCACCTTGGCCGCTCGCAGCACGCTCCTGGCGCCGTGGGTGAGCAACATGCGCAGGTAGCGGTCACCGCGTTTGGATATCTTGCCCAGGCAGCGCGAGCTGCCCGAAGAGTGTTCACGCGGTGTCAGGCCGAACCAGCTGGCAAAGTGGCGCGCGTCCTTGAAGTGCGTCACATCGCCCGAAGTGGCCGCCACCAACGCGGTGGCGGTGAGCAGGCCGATGCCGGGGATCGACAGCAGTGTGGTGCGGGCCGGGCTGAGTCGGGCCAGGGCAGCGAGCTCGCGTTCGAGCTGCTCGATGCGCACTTCGAGCAGTCGAATTTCCTCGACCAGCAAGCGGGCGCTGCCGCGAATGAGCTCGGGCACGGCCGAGGCCGGATCGGCCAGCACCCGGCTGATCGCCTCCAGCCCGGTGCGCGCACCCACGGGAGCCGCGATACCGAACTCGCGCAGGAAGCCGCGCAAGGCATTGATGCGCGAGGTGCGTGTGCCCATCCACAGCGAGCGGATGCGGTGCAGCCCCTGCAGGGCTTGTTGTTCGACCGACTTCACGCGTACCGGGCGCATGTCGGAAGAACGCGCAGCTTCGAGCAAGGCGGCAGCGTCGCTGGCATCGGTCTTGTTGCGTCGCACGTAGGCGCGCACGTACTGGGCCGGCAGCAGGCGCACCTCGATGCCCAGACCATTGGGCCAGCGCGCCCAGTGGTGGGCTGAGCCACAGGCTTCCATGATCACCAGGGATACGGATCGGTTGGCGAACCAGCGCTCGAACTGGGTGCGGGTCAGGCGCTGGGTTTCAACGATGCGCCAGTGCTCGTCGGCGACGGCGATCTGGAAAACGGATTTGGCCAAGTCAACGGCCACGGTAGTAGCATGCATCTCGGACTCCTTGCGTTTGTTGAAGATCTGATCCCCACGCCAATGAAGACCAGTGCGCGAATCTCGCGCAATCAAACGGGGGAGTCCATCCCATCACTCTTGTGTAATTGATTGTTAACGTATCACATTTGGCTCGAGGGCGTGAGAGCAGCCGGCCATAGGAGCGCCACGGTCGAGCGACTGACCTTGCCCCTGAAAACCGGAGTGCGTAACCCGATCATCAAGCGGCAGATTTACGCTGCGCCGCCAACCAGCGTCGTTCGAACTGCATCGGGCTAAGGTAACCCAATGCCGGATGTAGCCGCGAGTGGTTGTAGAAGGCGATCCAGTCCATGACTGTCTGCCGTGCCTGCTCGCGCGTGGCAAACCGTTGACCATGGACGCAGGCCGTCTTCAACCGCCCCCACAAACTCTCTGTGGGAGCGTTGTCCCAGCAATTTCCCTTGCGCGACATCGAGCTGTGTATGCCCCAGGCCGTCAGCGTGTCCTGAAAGTCCTGGCTGCAATACTGGCTGCCCCTGTCGCTGTGAAAAATCAGACCGGCCGGCGGCCCGCGCCGAAAACAGGCCATCAGCAAAGCATCCTTGACCAGCGCAGTCTGCATGTGCGCCTGTAGGCTCCAGCCCACCACCTGGCGACTGTGCAGGTCCAGCACCGCGGCCAGGTACATCCAGCCCTCGTCGGTGGGGATGTACGTGATGTCGCCGCTCCACAGCACATTGGGCGCAGCCGGTGTGAAGCGGCGCTGCACCAGGTCCGGGACCACCGGCAGGCGATGCGCGCTGTCGGTGGTCACCACGAACTTGCGCTTGCCCTTGGCCCGGATGCCGTGGCGCTGCATCAACCGGCGCACCCGCTCTTTGCCCACACGCAGACCACGGGCCAGCAGTTCGCGGTGCATGCGTGGCCAGCCGTACTCGCCGCGCAGTTGCCTATGGATTGCTCGGACGTGGACCAACACGGCCTCATCGCTGTGCAGCCGCGGCCGCCTTCTTCACCGCTGCGTGTCGATGCATTCCAGTGGAAATACCCGCTGGCGCTGACCCGCAGGACCTCGCACATCAGCGTGATCGGCCAACGCCCCTTCATCGATTGAATCCAGGCGTACTTTGCAACACGTCCTGCGCAAAGTACGCCGCGGCTTTTTTTGCGATGTCGCGCTCCATCGTCAGTCGCGCCACCTGCGCCCTCAACCGCGCAATCTCCGCCTGATCGGGCGTGATGCCCGGCGCCGCTGCCTTGCCTTCTGGCACCGTCGCCACCTGGCCCCTCGCATCGGCTCTGACCCAGTTCGTCAAGCTCGCCTTGGGCATGCCCAGCGTCGCGGCCACGACCGACGCAGCGCGTCCAGCCTTGACCTGTCGCACGGCCTCCCCCTTGAACTCTAGCGTGTACTTCGCTCTCGTCAGCTTCTCGTTCAATTCATGCTCCCGTCCCGGCATTCTCCGGGTTGGGGCTATGCACTCCGGAACTTGGGGGCAAGGTCAGTTTCTTCAGCGATTAGCAAACGCATGGCGCAGCTCGAGGACCAGCTTGGGACCCGGCTGATCGTGCGTAAGGGCTACGGTGTCGTGCCCACGACAGCGGGCCTGAATCTACTGGAGCATGCGCGCACAATCTGCGACAACGTGGCGCGCATAGAAAAGGACATGCGCAACTTCGCTGCGGGCGCGCAGGGGCAAGTGCGCCTGCTCGCTTCCTCATCCGCTATTGCCGATCGCTTGACCACCGACGTGGTTAACTTCCTGGCGATGCCTGCCCACAAGAACATCCATATCGACATTGAAGAACGTATGACGCCGGAGATCGTGCGAGGCGTACAGCAAGGCCATGCGTCCCTCGGCATCTGTTGGGACGCCGTGACCATGGGCGAGTTGCAATCGCGGCCATATTGCCGGGACCGCCTTTGTGTCGTTTTTCCTGCCCGCCACTCGCTGGCCGTTCATCAAAGAACTAAATTCGAGCAGACGCTCAGTTACCCCCATGCGGGCTTGCCGGTCAATAGTGCCACGCAGATACTGATGCAGCGACATGCGGCGCAGCTTGGGCAGACGTTCGTTCAACGCATCGTCGTCAGCACTTTCGAGACAGCGATCCGCGTAGTGCAAACCGGCGCTGCGATCTGCATCGCGCCACGCGAGATCGCCCAACCACTTGCAAGCTCTTATTCCATTTCTAATTCACAAGTGAATTTAAAAACGCACCTGTGATCCACGGCCACGACACGATGGAGGCGACGGTACTTGGGTCTTCTTCGAAAGACTTTAGCGCCATGGCCAAGTGATCCTCC
>JAIUOM010000037.1 GCA_020161215.1 Pseudomonadota bacterium | reverse complement strand
AGCGGCCTGTACGGCGTGCTGCGCCCGCTGGACTGGATGCAGCCCTACCGCCTGGAGATGGGCACGCGCCTGGCCACCGCGCGCGGCGGCAACCTGTACCAGTTCTGGGGCGGCCAGATCGCCGACTACCTGAACCGGCGCCTGGCCGGCGACAAGTCGCCGGTGGTGGTCAACCTGGCCTCGCAGGAATACTTCAAGTCGGTCGACCGCCAGCGGCTGAAGGCGCGCGTGGTGGATTGCGTGTTCGAGGACTACAAGAGCGGCCAGTACAAGATCATCAGCTTTCTGGCCAAGCGCGCGCGCGGGCTGATGGCGCGCTACGCGGCCCGGCACCAGGTGGCCACGCCGGCCGGGCTGCAGGGTTTCGATCTGGAGGGCTACGCCTTTGCCTCGTCGGCGTCCGAGCCCGGCCGCCTGGTGTTTCGCCGCAAGGCATGAGAAGGAAGCGAGGATGGCTCAGCACATCACCCCCGAATTGCGCCAATGGATCGTCGAGCAGGCCCAGGCCGGGCACAGCCCCGAGACCGTGCTGCAGTCGATGAAGTCCTCGGGCTGGAGCGAGGACGTCGCCATCCAGGCCATGGAAACCACGCTGCAAGGCCATCTGGACGCGCAGGCCGTGGCCCAGGGCCTGCCCCCGGCCGTGCCGGTGCCGGAACCCGACGTGGGCGATTCGCCCCTGTACCTGGACGGCGGCGACCGCCGCGTGGCGGTGCTGGGCGCCATGGCCCTGCCGCGCGTGGTGGTGCTGGGCGGCCTGCTGTCCGACGAGGAGTGCGAGCAACTGATCGCCGCCGCGCGCCCGCGCATGAGCCGCTCGCTGACGGTGGCCACCAAGACCGGCGGCGAGGAGGTGAACGACGCGCGCACCAGCCAGGGCATGTTCTTCCAGCGTGGCGAGAGCGCGCTGGTGGCGCGCATCGAGGCGCGCATCGCCAAGCTGATCCGCTGGCCGGTGGAAAACGGCGAGGGCATCCAGGTGCTGCAGTACGTGCCGGGCACCGAATACAAGCCGCACTACGACTACTTCGACCCGGCCGAACCGGGCACGCCGACCATCCTCAAGCGCGGCGGCCAGCGCGTGGGCACGGTGGTGATGTACCTGAACGAGCCGGAGAAGGGCGGCGGCACCAGCTTTCCGGACGTGCATTTCGAGGTCGCGCCCAAGCGCGGCAACGCCGTGTTCTTCAGCTACGACCGGGCGCACGCGGCCAGCAAGTCGCTGCACGGCGGCTCGCCGGTGATCGCCGGCGAGAAGTGGATCGCCACCAAATGGCTGCGCGAAGGCGAGTTCCGCTGAGCCAGCGCCCCGTCGCGGCCTGGCCGCCAATTTTTCAATGAAAAAGGCCGTTGATCGGCGCCCATGCATCCTGAATAGCTATGAAAATAGTAGCGAATGATATCCAGCTCGAAGTCGAGGATGCGGGGGGTGAGGGCACGCCGGTGCTGCTCATCATGGGCCTGGGCGGCCAGCTGATCCACTTTCCCGACAGCTTTGTGCGCCTGCTGGGGCAGTCTGGCCACCGCGCGATCCGTTTCGACAACCGCGACGCCGGCCTGTCGCAGCACCTGCCGGGGCTGGGCACGCCGCACCCGCTGTGGGCCGGTCTGCGCCACATGGTCGGCGCGACCGTGCATGCGCCCTACACCCTGCACGACATGGCCCAGGACGCCCTGGGCGTGCTCGACGCCCTGGGCATTGCCCGGGCGCACCTGGTCGGCGTCAGCATGGGCGGCATGATCGCCCAGCGCATGGCCATCGCCGCCCCGGCGCGCTGCGCCACCTTGACCAGCATCATGAGCTCCAGCGGCGCGCGCGGCCTGCCCGGTCCGCGTGCCGAGGTGCTGCGCGTGATGTCGGTCAAGCCGAATGCCCACGACAGCGAGGCGGTGGTGCGCTACTACCTGGATTTTTTCCGCGCCATCGGCGGGCCGGCCTACGCCGTGCCCGAGGCGCGCATGCGTGAACAGGTGCGCCAGAGCGTGGCGCGCGACTACGACCCCAGCGGCAACCTGCGCCAGATGGCGGCCATCCTGGCCGACGGCACGCGGGCCAACGAGTTGCAGCGCGTGGCCTGTCCGACGCTGGTGCTGCACGGCGACGCCGACCCCTTCGTGCGCATCGAATGCGGGCGCGACACCGCGCGGCGCATTCCCGGCGCGCGCTTCGTCGCCATCGAGGGCGCCGGGCACGATCTGGCGCCGGCCGCGTTCGAGGCCTACGCGCGCCACCTGCTGCCGTTTTTGCACCAACATCCGATCCCTGGCGCGGCGCTCACCGCCGCGCCCTTGTCCGCCGCCCCATGACCGACTCCGTTCCCGATCCCCAGGCCCTGCTGCAGGCCAGCGCCCTGGGCAAGGCCACCCCCTACGCCGACCAGTACGACCCGGGGCTGCTGTTTGCCCTGCCGCGCGCGCCGCAGCGGGCGCAGATCGGCATCGCCGGCCAACCGCGTTTTTTTGGCGCCGACCTGTGGACCGCCTTCGAGCTGTCGTGGCTGAACCCGCGCGGCAAGCCGCAACTGGCCATCGCCCACGTCATGGTGCCGTGTGAGAGCACCCACATCGTCGAGAGCAAGTCCTTCAAGCTGTACCTGAACAGCTTCAGCGGCACCCGCCTGGCCGACGCCAGCGCGGTGGCGCGCCATATCCGCGAGGACGTCAGCGCCGCCATCTGGCAGGGCGGGCCGGTGCGCGGCGCGGCCGGCGTGCGCTTGATCGCGCCCGAGGACTTCGACCGCGAGCAGGTGCACGAGCTTGACGGCCTCAGCCTGGACCGGCTGGACATCGATTGCGAGGACCACGCCGAGCCCCAGCCGGCGCTGCTGGTGGCGGCCCTGGACGAGCAGCCGGTCGAGGAAACCCTGAGCACCCGCCTGTTCAAGAGCAACTGCCCGGTGACCGGCCAGCCGGACTGGGCCGGTGTGCAGATCCGCTACGCCGGCCCGCAGATCGAGCAGGGCGGGCTGCTGCGCTACCTGGTCAGCTTTCGGCGCCACAACGACTTTCACGAGCATTGCGTGGAGCGCATCTTCACCGACCTCTGGAGCCACTGCCGCCCGGCCAAGCTGAGCGTGTACGCGCGCTTCACCCGCCGTGGCGGCCTGGACATCAACCCCTGGCGCACCAGCCACCCCGGCACGCCGCCACCGAACATCCGCACCGCGCGACAGTGACCGGCGCCGCCAGTTTGGGGTCGGCCGGGCCAAGCCAATAGGGCGCCGCGGCCAGCCTTTGCCGCCCGGCCGGGAGGGGTGGATATGAAAAACGCCACTTATGTTTCATAATGTGCACTAATTCATTAGCTTCAACCCGGTTCCCTAGGGCTCATGGCGACTCATTTCCCTTCCTTGCAGTTGGATGCTCATGCCCCTGAACCGCTGTGGCGCCAGCTCTACGTTCAGTTGAACGACATGCTGACCACCGGTTCCCTGCGCGAGGGCACCAACCTGCCGCCCGAGCGCGAGATGGCCGAGGTGCTGGGCGTCAGCCGTTCCACCGTCAAGCGCAGCTACGACCAGTTGCGGCAAGACAAACGGCTGAGCGGCCGCGGCCGCGCCGGCAGCGTGGTCAGCAAACCGCCGCCGCCGGCCGAGCCGCCGCCGCCCCGGCTGCGGACCTTCGGTGACGACCTGACCCAGCCCGGCCACTTCACCGGCGTGAAGCTGCTGCGCTGCGAGGTGGCGAGCGACCGGCACATTGCCTCGATCTTCCAGCGGCCTTCCAACGCGCAGTTTCTGCACGTGGTGCGCGTGCGCGAATCCGACAACCTGCCGGTCGTGCGCGAGCTGGCCTGGTACGACCTGGCGCGCGCGCCCGGCATGGCGCTGTGGGACGGCATGGGCTCGGCCTACGAGCGCCTGCGCGAGCAGCACGCCGTGATGGCCGCGCGCGCCGAGCAGACCGTCGAGGCGGTGCTCAGTTCCA
This sequence comes from Pseudomonadota bacterium, assembly GCA_020161215.1. Taxonomy (GTDB): domain Bacteria; phylum Pseudomonadota; class Gammaproteobacteria; order Burkholderiales; family Burkholderiaceae_C; genus Ottowia. Next base: position 28,675 of record JAIUOM010000037.1, on the reverse strand, counting down.
GCGCCGAGAGCGAGGTGTTCGGTTTCCAAGTGCCGCAACCCTGCCTGCTGTTCAAGCGCCTGACCTACACCGACACCGACGGGCTCATCGAGTACATCGAAGGCACCTTCCGCGGCGACGCCTACGCTTACCGCATGGCCTTGAAGGCCTGACGGGCGCCGCCGGCTCGGCCCGGCCGGCTTCGGTTCAGCTGTCGCCGAATTCGCGCAGCGTGGCGAGCGGCGGAAACTGCCCCTCACGCCGCTGCTTCATCGCCGTCACGGCCTCGCGCACGTGGGCGTTGCTCCAGATCGCGCCCTGCACCCAGCCCATTTGCTGCAGGCTGTCGCCCACCGCGTGGTCGCGCGCGTAGTGGATCACCTGCTTGGTGCCCCAAATCGCCACCGGCGGTTTGGCGGCGATTTCCTTGGCGCACTGCATGGCGGCGGCCAGGCAGGCCTCGGGCGTGTCGTGCACGCCATTGACCAGGCCCACGGCGCGCGCCTCGGCGGCCGGCAGGCGGCGGCCGGTATAGGCCAGCTCTTTCACCACGCCCAGCGGAATCAGCTTGGGCAGGCGCTGCAGCGTGCCGACGTCGGCGACCATGCCGATGTTGATCTCCTGGATGCAGAAAAACGCGTCGCGCGTGGCATGGCGGATGCAGGCGGCCGTCACCATGTCGACCGCCCCGCCCACGCAGCCCCCTTGGATGGCCACGATCACCGGGATGCGCAGCGCCTCCAGCTTGCTGAAGGTGGCTTGCAGTCCGGCCAGCAGGTCGGCGATGGCGGCGCGCCCCTCGGGGCTGGCGTCGTCCATCTGGATGGCGCCGCCAAACACGTCCAGGGCCATGCCGGCCGAGAAGAGCTTACCGGTGCTGGAGATGACCAGCACCCGCGCGGCGCCGCTCTTGTGCAACTGGGTCAGCACCTCGTCGAGCTCGCCCCAAAAGTCGGGCCCCATGGTGTTCATCTCCTGCGGGCGGTTCAGCACCAGGTGGGCGATGTGGTCGGTGACGGAGAATTGAAAGCAGGTCAGGGCGGGCGTGTTCATCGTTGCACTGTAATACGGCGGCGGCGCGGCGGGCCGGGGGCGGGCCGGCTCGGGCCCGGTTCATCCCCCGTCCGGGGCAACCCCGGCGTGCTGGAACAAGGGCAGGTCGGCGTGCGTGTCCACGGCGACGGGCGCGCCGGCGGCGTCGGCCTTGATCAGGGAGCCCACGCGCACGCCCAGCAGGCGCAGCCGGCGCGTCAGGTCGACCCGCTTCAGGCACTGCCCGGCCACCTGGCGGATGCGCCGCGCGTCCTGCGTCGGCTGGGCGATGGTCTGGTCGCGCGTGGCGATCTGGAAGTTGTCGTAGCGCAGCTTGATGCCGATGGTCTTGCCCAGGTAGCCCTTGCGGCGCAGGTCCTCGGCCACCTGGGTGCACAGCTCGGTGAAGATGACGCCCAGCTCGGCGCGGTCGCGCGCGGCCAGCAGGTCGCGGTCGAAGGTGGTCTCGCGGCTCATGCTGACGGGTTCGCTCTCGGTCACCACCGGGCGCTCGTCGCGGCCCCAGGCCGCATCGTGCAGCCAGGCGCCGTAGCTCTTGCCGAAATGCGCCACCAGCCAGACGCGCTCGCGCGCCGCCAGCTCGCCGATGGTGTGGATGCCGTGGCCCTGCAGCCGGGCGTCCGCCTTCGGGCCGATGCCGTTGATCTTGCGGCAGGCCAGGGGCCAGATCAGGCCTTGCAGATCGCTGTCGTGCACGACGCTGATGCCGCCCGGCTTGTGGAATTCGCTGGCCATCTTGGCGATCAGCTTGTTGGGCGCCACGCCGATCGAGCAGCTCAGGCCGGTGGCGTCGAGGATGCTTTTTTGCAGCAGCCGCGCCAGCACGCGCCCGCCCTCGCGCTGGCCGCCGGGCACCTGGGTGAAGTCGATGTAGACCTCGTCCACGCCGCGGTCTTCCATGTGCGGGGCGATGTCGCGCACCACGGCCTTGAAGGCGCGCGAATAGCGCCGGTACTCGGCAAAGTCCACCGGCAGCAAGATGGCTTGCGGGCACAGACGGGCGGCCTTCATCAGCCCCATGGCCGAGCCCACGCCGAACTGGCGCGCCGGGTAGGTGGCGGTGGTGATCACGCCGCGCCCCACGTAGTCGGCCAGGCGCGGAAACATCGCCACCGGAATCTCGGCCAGATGCGCCTCGCTCCAAGGCCCGCCATCGGGGCGGGCCGGGCCGTCCTGGTTCAGGCGCGCGATCAGCTCGTCCTCAACCCGGCGCGCGCCGCCGATGACCATCGGCAGGCCCTTCAGCTGCGGGTAGCGCAGCCACTCCACCGACGCGTAGAACGCGTCCATGTCCAGGTGGGCGATGCGGCGGGTTGGGTCGGTCACGCCCCGAGCTTAACGGCTGGCATCGGGGTGTCTCGGAACTTCAATTTTGATAGCTTCTTAGGAAGCATTGACGCCGACCAACGCCCCAAAACCCTTCAAATTCCGCCCGACCGCCGGCTCAATGGTGGTAGCCGGCGTCGGCCGCCACCTTGCCACGGAACACCGAGTACGACCAGGCGGTGTAGCCCAGGATCAACGGCAGCAGCACCACCAGACCGGCCAGCAGAAAACCTTGCGAGCTGGGCGGCGAGGCGGCGTCCCACAGCGTCAGGCCCGGCGGCACGATGAAGGGCCACATGCCCAGCAGCAGGCCGACGAAGCCCAGCACGAACAGCGCCAGCGTCCACAGCAGCGGTCGCGCGTCGTGCGGGCGCGGGCCGTGCGGGGGCAGGGCGGCGTCGCGCCACAGGTTCACCGCCGCCAGCAGCGTCAGCACCGGCACCGGCGACAGGTAGAGCAGGTTCCAGCCGTCGAACCAGCGCAGCATCACGCGCTCGTCCAGCTGGGGCAGCCAGGACGAGACCAGCAGCATGAACAGCAGCACCATCAACACCAGCGGCCGCGCCAGGGTGCGCGCCATGCGGTGCAGGCCGCCTTCGGTCTTCAGGATCAGCCAGCCGCAGCCCAGCAGGGCGTAGCCGGTCAGCAGGGCGGCGCCGGTCAGCATCGAGAAGGGGTTGAACCACAGCAGGGCCGAGCCGCGGACGCTGGCCGCCTCGGGCGGGATGCCCTGCACCAGCGTGCCCAGGATCAGCCCCTGGGTGAAGGCCGCCACGATGGAGCCCAGGCTGAAGGCCATGCCCCAGGCGCGCTTGGCGCGGCCCTGGCCCTTGAAGCGGAACTCAAACGCCACGCCGCGAAAGATCAGCGCCAGCAGCATCGCCAGCACCGGCAGGTACAGCGTCGACAGCACCGTGGCGTAGGCCTTGGGAAAAGCCGCCAGCAGCCCGGCGCCGCCCAGCACCAGCCAGGTTTCGTTGCCGTCCCAGATCGGGGCGGCGGTGTTCATCATGTGGTCGAGTTCGTCCTCGCTCTCGGCGAACGGGGCCAGGATGCCCAGGCCCAGCACGAAGCCGTCGAGCAGCACGTACATCAGCACGCCGAAGCCGATGACGGCGAACCAGGCGATGGGCAGCCAGTAGGCCGCGCCGTGGAGGGTGTCGGCGGGGTTCATGACCGGGCTCCTTCGTCGATGTCGGCCTCGCCCGCCACCGACAGCGGCCGCGCCGGGGTTTTCAGGCCGCCCTCGGGGGTGGGGGCGGCGGCGCCGGGCTGCGGCCCCTTGTGCAGCAGCCGCCACAAGTACCACATGCCGGCGCCGAAGATGATGGCGTACACCAGGGCGTAGCTGCCCAGCGACAGCAGGACTTCACCGGCCACCAGGTTGGGGCTCACCGCGTCGGCGGTGCGCAGCAGGCCGTACACCACCCAGGGCTGGCGTCCGACCTCGGTCACCCACCAGCCGGCCAGCAGGGCCACGAAGCCGCTGGCGCTCATCAACTGCCAGCCGCGCTGCACCCACACCGCGCGCGCCAGCCCGCCGCGCCACCACACCCAGGCCGACCAGAACGCCAGCCCCAGCATGGCCAAGCCCAGGCCGACCATCACGCGGAAGGCGTAGAAGGGAATCTTCACCGGCGGACGGTCCTCGGGCGGCACCGCCGTCAGCGGGGTGATCTGCCCGTCCCAGCTGTGCGTCAGGATCAGGCTGCCCAGGCGCGGCACGGCGATCTCGTAGTCGTTGCGCTCGGCTTTCTCCTTGGGCACGGCAAACAGCACCAGCGGCACCCCTTCGCCCGGCGGGCCGTCGTGCCAGTGCGCCTCGATGGCGGCCAGCTTGATGGGCTGGTGCTTGCCGGTGTTCAGCCCGTGCTGGTCGCCGATCAGGATCTGCAGCGGAAGCGCGATGGCCGCGAAACCCACCGCCAGCTTCAGCATGCGCAGCGCCAGGGCCGGCTGCACGCCGCGCCGCAGGTGCCAGGCCCCGACCCCGCCAATGACGAAACAGGTGGTGATGAAGGCCGCCAGCGCCATGTGCGGCAGGCGCCAGGTGAAGGAGGGGTTGAAGATCACCTCGAACCAGTCGGCCGGCGCGAACACGCCCTGGGCGTCGCGCGTGAAGCCCTGCGGCGTGTGCATCCAGCTGATGGCCGCCAGGATCCAGAAGGTGGACACCAGCGTGCCCAGCGCCACCAGGCAGGTGGCGGCAAAGTGCACGCGCGGCGACACGCGCTGGCGGCCGAACAGCATCACGCCCAGAAAGCCGGCTTCCAGGAAGAAGGCGGTCAGCACCTCGTAGCTGAGCAGGGGGCCGAGGATGTTGCCGGCCATCTCGCTCAGGCGCGCCCAGTTGGTGCCGAACTGAAAGCTCATCACGATGCCCGACACCACCCCCATGCCAAAGGAGATGGCGAACACCTTCAGCCAGAAGTTGTACAAGTCGTTCCAGGCCTGCTCGCCGGTGCGCAGCCAGCGCCACTCCAGAAACGCCAGCCAACTGGCCAGGCCAATGGAAAAGGCCGGAAAGATGATGTGAAATGAAATCACGAACCCGAACTGGATCCGTGACAGCAGCAGAACGTCCATGCGCGATCTTCTTTTTGGGGGTACGGCCAGTTCATCATGCCACCGCCTCGGGGCAAGGTGAATAGCCCTGCGGAGTTGACGGAAAAAAAAGGCCTTGGCCGGCGCCAGATCAGCCAGATCAGCTCTTGTTTTTGGAGCGTCGGGGGCCTGCCATCCGGGCAATTTCTTAAGATGCTGCCGAACGTGCCGCGCCTCTCGCGCTGGCGAAACCGCTGCCCGACCTTCATGACCCCCACCCGCACCCTCTCTCGCCGCCATGTCCTGTCCGCCGGTCTGACCGCCGCTTTGCCGGCCTGCGGTGGCGACGGCCCGGCCCGGGTCACCCCCGAGCGCCTGGCCCAGGCCATCGCTCGCCTGCCGGGCTGGGTGCGGGCGCAGATGGCGCGCACCGGCCTGCCCGGCGTGGCGGTGGCCGTGGTGTCGGGCGGCGCCACCGTGTACGCGCAGGGCTTTGGCGTGCGCGAGCTGGGCCGCCCGGAGCCGGTGGATGCCGACACCGTGTTCCAGCTCGCCTCGGTGTCCAAATCGGTCGGCGCCACGGTGGTGGCCAGCCAGGTCGGGCGCGGCCGCGTCGGCTGGGACAGCCGCCTGCGCGATCTGCTGCCGTGGTTCGCCTTGCAAGACGCCACCACCACGCGCGAGCTGACGGTGGGCGACTTGTACGCGCACCGCTCCGGCCTGCCCGAACACGGGGGCGATGTGCTGGAAGACCTGGGCTTTGAGCAGCGCACGGTGCTGGAGCGCCTGCGCCTGCTGCCGCTGGAACCGCTGCGCGGCGGCTACGCCTACACCAACTTCGGGCTCACCGCCGCCGCGCTGGGCGTGGCCGGCGCGGCCGGGCAGGACTGGTCCGCCCTGTCCGAGGACGCGCTCTACCGCCCCTTGGGCATGCAGCGCACCAGCTCGCGGCATGCCGATTTCGTGGGCCGCGACAACCGCGCCGTGGGCCATGTGAAGTCGGGCGCGGGCTGGGTGCCGTCGCTGCCCGGCCGCCAACCCGACGCGCAAACGCCGGCCGGTGGCGTCAGCTCCAGCGTGCGCGACATGGCGCGCTGGCTGAGCATGGTGCTGGGGCAGGGGCGCTTCGATGGGCACCAGGTGGTGGCGGCCGAGGCGCTGCGGCCGGCCTTGTCGCCGCAGATCGAGAGCTCACCCGCCAACGGCCAGCAGGCGGCGGGCTATTACGGCTATGGCTTCAACGTCGGGCGCAACGCCGACGGCCAGCGGGTGCTCAGCCATTCCGGCGCCTTTTTGCTGGGCGCGGGGACCAGCTTCTTCATCCTGCCCGAGAGCGATCTGGCCATCGTGGTGCTGACCAACGGCCTGCCGCTGGGCGTGGCCGAGGCGCTGTGCCAGATGTTCCTGGACAGTGCCTTGCACGGCGAGCCGCAGCGCGACTGGCCAACGCTGTACGCCGGCGCCTTCGCGGGGCTGCTGGCGCCCATGGGCGCGCTGGTCGGCCAGCCGCCCCCCGCATCGCCCAGCCCCTCGGGGCCGCTGACGCAGTACCTGGGCGTGTACCGCAACGACTACTACGGTCCGCTGGAGGTGGCGCTGGGCGCCGATGGGCAAAGTCTGCAGTACCTGCTGGGCCCGAACCGCCAGCCGCGCCCCCTGCGGCACTGGGACGGCGCGCTGTTCGTGTCCCCCGTCGGCGGCGAAAGCCAGCCGCCGGGCAGCCTGAGTCAATTGCGATTTGAAGGCGATCGGTTGACGGTGGAGTGGCTGGACGGAGAGGGGCTGGGCGGGTTCGTGCGCGGATGATCGGCGTGGCGTGGGGCAGCGGTATTCGGATCAAAAAGACCCGTTGGTCGGCGCCCATCCATCCTGAACAGCTATTTTTTCAGGAGCAAAAGGCCACCGCATCCGGCCTGCGCCGCGCGCATACCGATGGCGTTGAAACCCCAAGAACCGTTCAGGCGGCGCCTGTCGAAGCCCGGTACAGCGTTTCAACCAGCCTGTCCTGAGCCCGTCGAAGGGCTCAGCGCGAACGGTTGGGTGGTGTTGAACGCCTTGGGGTATGAGCCGCCACCCCAACGCGCCCACCACAGCCGCGCCCGCATGCCCAGCTCGCTGGTGTAGCCCACGCTGGCGCTGCTGATGCGGCCGTCGGGCGCGATGACGATGAAGGCCGGCACGGCGCGCACGCCCCAGGCGCGGGCTTGCTGGCCGTCGGCGTCGATCAGGGTCGGCCAACGCAGGCCGCGCTGGGCCATCACGCGCGCCACCTGCGCGCCGTCGCCGGACTGCATGGCCACGCCCAGCACCGGGGCGTCGGCGGCCACGCGGCCGATGCTGTGCTCTTCCAGCTTGCAGATCGGGCACCACTCGGCCCAAAAATGCAGGGCCACGGGCTGGCCGGGGTGGGCGGCGCGCCACTGCGTCAGGCTGAGCGGGCGCCCGTCCACGGTGGGCGCGGTCAGCGGCGGGGCCGGACCGCTGGGCACGGCGCGGGTCTGCCACAGGTGGGCGGCCAGCAGCACGCCCAACACCAGGGCGGCGTTGCCGAGCCAGCCGCGCCAGCGGGCCCGGGCGCCGGGGCGGCTCACCCCAGAGCCGGCAGGATGGTGCCCACGCACTCGCCAAAGCCGATGCGCGCGGCGCCCTGGCGCTGGCACCAGCCGCGCAGGGTGACGGTGTCGCCGTCTTCCAGCCACACGCGCTGCTCGCCGCCGGGTAACTGCACCGGGTTCTTGCCGCCGGTGGTCAGCTCGATCAGCGCGCAGGCCGAATCCAGCGTCGGGCCGGACAGGGTGCCGGTGCCGAGCAGGTCGCCGGGCTGCAGGTTGCAGCCGTTGACGGTGTGGTGCGCCACCATTTGCGCCGCCGTCCAGTAGGCGTGGCGGTAGTTGGTCTTGCACAGGCGCGCCGGGGCGGTGCCGGCCTCACGCATCCGGGCGGTCTGGATCAGCGCTTCCAGCTCGATGTCGAGCCCGCCCTGCGCGCTGTTGGCCGCGCTGGCCAGGTAGGGCAGGGGCTGGGGGTCGTCGGCCGGGTGGGCAAAGGGGGTGCGGAAGGGCGCCAGCGCTTCCAGCGTGACGATCCAGGGCGAGAGGGTGGAGGCGAAGTTCTTCGACAAAAACGGCCCCAACGGCTGGTATTCCCAGCCCTGGATGTCGCGCGCCGACCAGTCGTTGAACAGCGCGATGCCGAAGATGTGGCTTTCGGCCTGGTCCATGCCCACGGGTGTGCCCAGTTCGTTGGCGCTGCCGACGAACACGCCCATCTCCAACTCGATGTCCAGGCGCGCGCAGGGCTTGAGCTCGGGCGCGCTGGCGCCGGGCGCCATGCTCTGGCCGCGCGGGCGGGGGAACTGCTGGCCCGAGACGCGGATGCTGGACGAACGCCCGTGGTAGCCGATGGGCACCCATTTGTAGTTGGGCAGCAAGGGGTTGTCGGGGCGAAACTGCTTGCCGATGTTGGTGGCGTGGTGGACCGAGGTGTAGAAGTCGGTGTAGTCGCCGATGCGCGCCGGCACGGTGTACTCGGCCTCGGCCTGGGGCACCAGGCAGGCTTTCAGGGTGGCTTCCTGGGTGGCCCCCGATCGCAATGCTTTCGATAGCGCCAGACGCAAGCTGGACGCCGGCCCTTGCCCTAAGGACATCAAACGGTTGAGCGTGGATTCGGCCGCGGCCTGGGCGGCATCGCCAGTGAGCACGCCGGCGGCCACGGCGGCGGCCATGTCGACGATCTGGTCGCCAATGGCCACGCCGCCGCGCCAGGGCTCCTGGCTGCCTTGGCGGCGGAACACGCCGAAGGGCAGGTTCTGGATCGGGAAGTCGGTGGCGCCGTCGTTGGCGGAGGCCACCCAGCTGCGCAGCTGGGGGTCGTGGGTTTCGTTCAATGGGGGCATGGAGGTCTCCTCTCAGAAATGCAGCTTGGGAAGCATAGCGCAGCGGCCGGGGGCTCAAAGATCGCGCAGCGCGGCGTCGATGTGCTGGCGCACCAGGCGGGCGCTGCCCAGGGCCTCGGCGTTGAGCAGCGCCAGCTTGACCAGGAACAGCTCGGACTTCTCCGGCCCGGCCTCGTCGATGGCCAGGGCCAGGGCGTCGTACACGGTTTCAAGCCCGGCGATGTCCAGGCTGGCGGGGGGCGTGGGGTGCATGGTCAGCTCTTTTGTGGTGGGCTTACTGGGGCAGCGCCTGGGTGAGGGCGGCGCGCAGGCGGGTGGCGTCCAGCGTCAGCCAGCGCGCGCACACGTGCTGGTCGGGGCGCAGCAGGTAGGCGCCGCCGCTGGCGGTGATGCCGTAGCGCTGGCGAAAATGCCCGTCGGCGTCGGCCAGGGTCTGCTCGGCGCCCTGCACCGGCGCGCCGGCGCCGACGGCCGTCACGCGCAGGGCCACGCCGCGCGCGCGCACCGCGTCGACCACCTGGCGCAGCGGCTCGGGCAGGGCCGGGGCGTCGGTGAAGTACAGCAGATCGAAACCGCCCCCCAGGTGATCCAGCAGGAAATCGTTGGCGCCCAGGCGGATGTTGCGCGGCGGCGCACCGTGCGCCGGGCCTTCGGTGAACAGGGCGTCGTCGTCGCCCGGGCTGTTCAGCATCGAGTGCGTGTACTCGTGCGGGCGCGAGGTGCGCCAGTGGTAGAGCGGGCGCACGAACTCCTGCGTGCGCGACAGCGACAGCACGGCGTCGCGCAGCATGCGGAAGCCGCGCGTGGGCGGGGCCATGAAGCGGGTGCTCTTGCCGGCCTCGTCGATGATCTCGCGCGCGGCGCCGACGCGCTCGGCGCTGTGGTTGGCCAGCAGGCGCTCGCCGGCCAGGCCCTTGACGACGTAGGCCAGGTGCCAGGCCAGCGACTGCGCGTCCTGAAACGCCGTGTTGGCCCCGCGCACGCCGAAGATGGGCAGCAGGTGCGCGGCGTCGCCGGTGAACAGCACGCGCCCCTGCACGTAGTCGGGCAGGGTCAGCGTGCGGGCCGAGTAGACCGAGCACCAATCCATCTCCCAGGGCGTGCCGCCGTGGCCGATCATCTCCAGCTGCGCGTCGATGCGGGCCTTCAGCGATTCGAGGCGCAGCGCCTGCTCCGGGCTTTCGCCGGGCGGCAACTGGTAGTCGACGCGCCAGATGCCGTGCGGCTCGCGGTGCATCAAGATGGTGTTGCCAGGGTTCCACACCGGGTCGAAGAAGGCCAGCCGCTCGGTCGGGAAGGGCAGATCGATGCGGATGTCGGCGATCACGAACAGGCCTTCGTACGAGGCGCCCTCCAGCTTCAGCCCGAGCAGGGTGCGCAGGTCGGAGCGTCCGCCGTCGGCGGCGATCAGCCAGTCGGCTTCCAGCGCGTACTCGCCTTCCGGCGTGTCCACCGTCAGGCGGGCGTGGCCGTCGCCTTGCGCCACGCCCACCACCTTGTTGCCCCAGCGCAGCTCGACCAGCGGGTGGCCGGCGCACCTATCCAGCAGGTATTCCTCCATGTACTGCTGCTGCAGGTTCAGCATGGGGAAGAAGCGGTCATCGGGGTCGTGCGGCGCTTCCATGCGGAACACCGTCTGGCCTTGGTAGATCGAGTTGCCAAAGCGCCAGGGCAGGCCGCTGGCCGTCATGCGGTCGGCCACGCCCACCTGCTGCAGGATCTCCATCGAGCGGCGCGTGAACACGATGGCGCGGCTGCCTTGCGACACCTGCAGCTCGGCCGTCAGGAGCACGCTGGGCACGCCGTGGCGCGCCAGCTCCAGCGCCGCCACCATGCCGGCCGGTCCGGCACCGGCGATCACCACCGAGTGGCGCGGCTGGGCGCCGTGCGCCGAGGCCAGCCACGGCGCGTGCACCTGGTAGTCGTAGTAGATCGACGGGCGCGGCGTGGCGGTGGGTTGGTGCATGGGGCCTCCTGGGGGAAAGGCGTTCCGCGGCGCCTGTGCAAAGATGGGCTATTATTCCGTCAATTGGTTGCGTACGCAACTAATTTCCTGAGGAAAACTCCCATGACCGCTTCCGGTTCCAGGGCCGATCCGGCGGGCTCAGGCAGGCCGCTCGCCGACAGCTTCACGCACCGCCTGCACACCCTGGGCAAGCTGACCGATCGGGTCACGCAGGCCGCCTACCTGGCCGAGGCCGGCCTGCCGCTGGGCGAGGGGCGCTGCCTGGCGGCCGTGGGGGCGTTCGCGCCGCTGTCGGTGAAGGATCTGGCGCACCGCGCCAACGTCGACAAGGGCCAGGCCAGCCGCGCCGCGCAAACCCTGGTCGACAAGGGCCTGATCGTCAAGTCGCCCAGTCCGAGCGACGCGCGCGGCGTGGTGCTCGACTTCACGCCGGCCGGCCAGCAGCTGTGGCAGCGCCTGATGGGCGTGATCGAGCGGCGCAACGCCGAGATCGTGTCCTGCCTGTCCGCCACCGAGCAGGCCCAGTTCGACCGCCTGCTGACCCGGCTGGTGGCGCATGCCCGGACACTGGCCGATGTGCGGAGCTGATTTGTGTTTTTATCCGCGCCATGCCATAATGCTGGGTTCGCGTGATACCAGGGTAAACCCGGTGCCACGTAGAAGCCAGACCGCATCTTCCTTCTCGCATATCTCGCATACGGTCGCCATGGGCCTTGCGCCCACTTCGTGGTGGCCATCACTTGCAACTTCCTTCGCCCTTACCGGGCTTTGGGGTTGATTTCCGGGTTTTTTCGTTGGCACGCCGTGCCGATGGGCCCGAGCTGTCGGATGGTGGGGATCGTTTGTTGAACCCGGGGCGCTGAAGAGTGCCCCACCATCTGACATGCCTGCCGCCGCCGTGTGACACACAGCGGCAAGTGGCATGCGAGAAAGTGAACTGAATACCATGGCCTCTTTCGAGGAAAACGGCGTTTTCACGCCCGAGCCGTCCGTCGCCGCCCCGGTCGCCGAGCCGACGCCCACCCCCAACCCTTTTGCCGCCCTGGGCCTGGCCCCCGAGCTGCTGGCCGCCGTGGCCGAACTGGGTTACACCGCGCCGACCGAGGTGCAGCAGCGGACCATTCCGCTGGCCCTGGCACCGCACGCCGATGGCTTCAACGACCTCATGGTCAGCAGCCAGACCGGCAGCGGCAAGACCGCCGCCTTCCTGCTGCCCATGCTGCACACCTTGCTGGCGATGCAGCAGGAAGCCGCCGCCCGCGAGAAGGCCGCCTGGGACGCCAAGGTGGCCCTGGCCCTGGCCCAGGGCGAGCCCGCGCCCAAGCGCCCGCGCCGCCAGAACCCGTTGAACGCCCGCCACTTCAAGCCCGCCGTGCCCGGCGCGCTGGTGCTGTGCCCGACGCGCGAACTGGCCCAGCAGGTGGCGCGCGACGCCATCGACCTGGTGCGCCATTGCCGCGGCCTGCGCATGGCCTGCGTGGTCGGCGGCATGCCCTACCAACAGCAGATCGCGCAGTTGCAGAACGCCTCCCTGGTGGTGGCCACGCCCGGCCGCCTGCTGGATTTGGCCAATGGCGGGCAGATCAAGCTGGACCAGGTGCGTTTTTTGGTCGTCGACGAAGCCGACCGCATGCTGGATCTGGGCTTTGCCGACGCGCTGGCCGAAATTCATCAGCTGACCGCGCAGCGCCAGCAGACCATGATGTTCAGCGCCACCTTCGCCGCGCCGATTCAGCAGTTGGCCATGCGCGTCATGCACGAGGGCGGCGCCCGCGTGCAGAAGGTGCAAATCGCCTCGCCGCAGCAAAGCCACGCCAACATCAAGCAAGAGCTGTACTGGGCCGACAACACCGAGCACCGCCGCCGCCTGCTCGACTACTGGCTGCGCGACCCCAGCATCGACCAAGCCATCGTGTTCGCCTGCACCCAGATCGAGTGCGAGCAGATGGCCGAGGATTTGCAGCGGGCCGGCTTTGCCGCCGTGTCGCTGCACGGTGCCCTGAGCCAGGCTCTGCGCAACCGGCGCCTGCGCGCGCTGCGTGAGGGCAAGGTGCAGATTCTGGTGGCCACCGACGTGGCCGCGCGCGGCATCGACGTGCCCACCATCACCCACGTCATCAACTACGGCCTGCCCATGAAGGCCGAGGACTACACGCACCGCATCGGCCGCACCGGTCGCGCCGGCCGCGACGGCCTGGCCGTGACCTTGGCCGAGTTCCGCGACCGCCGGCGCCTGGCCGACATCGAGGCCTACACGCGCCAGAAGTTCGAACCCCTGGTGATTGGCGGACTGGAGCCGACCCAGCACTTCCCGACCATCACCGACGACCGCCCCGGCCGCAAGCCCGGTCGCGGCGCCGGCCGTCCTGGCTCGCGCGGTGGCGCGGGTGCGTTCCAGCGCGACGGCGAGCGGCGCGGGCCCAAGATGATCGGCGGCGCCTTCAAGCCCGCCGCGCCGGATCGCCGCCGCCCGCACGCGGACGGCGCGCGCCGCGCCACGCCCGAGGGCCGTGCGCCGGCCGCCCACCACGGCGCACCGGCGCCGCGCGCCCACGCGCCGCGCGCGGCCAAGCCCTATTCGCCGGGCCGCGGCGAGCGATGAAGCCGCTGCGCGGGCCGCCCGGCCCGCGCCTGCCCGCCGCTCAGCGGCTGCGCCCGGCCGACGTGGCCGATGTGATGCGGGTGCAAGCCGCCTGCTACGGCGCTGGGTTTCTGGAAGATGCCGCCTTGTACGCGCGGCGCCTGAGCCATCCCGCGCACCGCAGCCTGGGGCTGCGCGCGGCCTCCGGGCACCTGCTGGCCTACCTGGCGGCCTACGGATCGGTGCAAGGCCAGATCACGCCCTTGCACGGTGAGTTCGTCCAGCACCCCGCTCCCGACATCTTGTACCTGCACGATCTTGCCGTGCGGCCGGACTGCGCCGGCCAGGGCCTGGCCCAGGCCCTGCTGCGCGCGGCTGCGGTTCAGGCGTCCGAATGCGGCTTGAAACACGTTGCCCTGGTGTCGGTGCAGGACACCAGCGCGTTCTGGCGCCGCCAGGGGTTTGCCGCCGCCGAGCCGCCGCCGGGGCTGGACAGCTATGGGGCGGGGGCGGTGTACATGGTCAGGATGAGCTGGCTGCTTGGGCCGCCATGCTGGGGATCTGCGAAGTGATGTTGACGTTCTCCGCTGGAACCAGGACGGCTTCGTAGGTTGCGAGAAATTGCGAAATGCTGGGGCGCAACTCGGGGTCTGGGTGGAAGCAGCTTATTAAACCCATGATCAGATCTTTCGAGTCGTGATGCAAGTATTTGATCGATTTTTTCAGTTCGATATCTTCGGATTCGAATGTTGCAGCAAAGTTTTTCTTCATCTTTTCAAAATCATCGGAATTCCAACGTTCAACCCTTTTTTCAATATTGTCTATTTCTTCGACTTTATCTTCTCCAACAAAGGGGAGAAGGTCAAAAGGAAGTATTTCTAAAGGGCCCGTATTGTTAAAAATATCGTGCCCAGTGATTAATTGAAGTGCTGACACGGCGAATGACCAGACATCGGATTTTTGAGAAATAGTGAAGGTCGTTAGTGTATTTTGGGGTGCATTGCTCGATGCGGCTTGTGGCTCGGGGTGGGGTGACGAGCGATATTTTACGACTTCAGGGGCCTGCCAGCGTGAATTGATAACCCTTATGGCTGCGCTATCAGAAACGACCCATTCGCTTGCATCTTTCATTGTTCCAAAATCAGCCAATTTAACGGTTCCGTCTTCGCATATTAAGAAATTATGAGGTTTCAAATCCTGGTGTAACATTTTTCGACTGTCGTGCAAATATTCCAGTGCTTTGCACATGCCGTGAACTGATTGCAAAAGTTTTGAGTCAAACTTTCCATTCTGTGCCACAGGAGATTTTTTTCTCTCCATATTTTCTTTCATTAGCCTACTTAAGTCTCCTTGATTTGCATATTCGAGAGCTATGCTAATGGTTCCATCAAGATTTCGAATGACGCCTTTGAGTCCAATAATATAATTGTTGTTGGTGGGGCCCTCAGCTGCTCGGTGTAGAAAAATCTCATTGCGGGTCCTTGTGCGAGATTCAGGTGTATTTTCTGTAGAGGGTAATGGTGATTTGAGCGCAATTTTTTTATGTCCTTCAGGTGACTCGTATAAATCAACTGCGCCTTCCCCGCCGATGCCAATATTTTTTAGGAAACGGTATTCTTCCGTTCCTAAATATAGTATATCTTTTGTTTTTTTATCGAAATGTTCTGGGGTAACTTTATTTTCCAGGAAATTCAGCGCGAAATTAATGATGCGCATTGATATATTGTCTTTGATTGGTTTTTCTAGTGTTTTGAATTTCGAGTTGATGTTTTCGAGTTTGGATAAAATGCTGGCGGAGAGATTTGTCCCTTCGCAGATGATGTAGCATTGCCTTTCGCTTTGAGTTAATTTTTGATTTAAATGTGACGAAATTTTTGCGCCAATGGTTATTACAAAAGGGGTGATGTTTTGATTGAAAGCTGATGCTTTTATTGTCTTGTTTTGAAATTGCGATGCTAGGGATACAATTTGTTCAATGAGGGCGGTGGGATTTTCTGAATCCTCTTTGGGTTGAAATAAATCAGCGAGCGCCGATCCGTCTGGTTCGAGAAAACTATTTTCGATATCAGTTATATATTTCACAAACTGCGTTTGAATATTCGTGGGTCGAAGCGTAGGCGTGGCAGATGAATGGGATGACTGCGCTGCCTGAGTCACGCCGTCTACTGCTCGCCGTGCGCTTGCGATTTGCAATCGGGGTTCCTGGGGCGAACTTGAGGCGGCCAGAGGAGTCAAGGTCTTCGGAGCGGATTGGCTTGCACTGCCGAGGGTCGCGGGCAGGTTCATGCGCTGCGCCGTCTGAGCGACTATCCTGGTCACCGCTTGTTGCGCGCGTTCGTTGTCCCCCTGGGATACCCCAGGGTTCCAAACGGGTTTTCCGTCAGAGTCCTTGGCTGGAGTGGTGAGGCGCAGGAATAACGTGATGCTGCCGTCCTCGTTCTTCTTGCCGCTTAGCTGACTGTCACTGGGCGCGCCGGCTACGAAATTTTGAAGGTTTTGCAACCGAGTCTGGTCGGTGACAGGCAGATGTTGGGGCGGTACGGACATAGCTGGCCTCCTTTTGTCTTCGGTGGCGACTGGGATGGTTTCGTTTCAGGCCATCTGGCCCAGCGGCGGCATGCCGAGCGTCGAGTTGTCGGCCCCGTCCGCGTCCGGAGGCTGGGGCAGGGCCCCCCGCCACTGCGCTGTGTGCTCAAGCAAGGCGCCCAAAGCGGCGGCCCAGTCTTCAGCTCCCGCGTCCAGGGAAAGGTCGAGCAGCAGCAGCGCCTGGCCATCGCTGCCGGCCATGGCGGCGCGCATGCCGCCTGTGTCTGCCCACAGCAGGTTGAAGGAGAGCAGGGCCTCCGCCATCTCCAGCCGGCGGCGCTCGTGCGGCCGGCCCAATTCGGCTTGCAGCACCACGCTGGGGCCACCGGCGGTTGAATTGCTGAGCTGGGCTTGCACGTGGCTGCCGTCGTCCAGAGCCATAACCCAGTGGTCTTCTCCCACGACACGCAGCTCGTGCACGGCGTTGTGCATTTCGCACAGGGTGATCAGGCGTTGTCCGGCGCGTGTGCCGAGTGTGTCGGGTGGGCTCATGGCGATGCTCCTTGCGGGTCGCAGGCGCTGATGTCCGCTGTCCTTTCTCACGCCAGGGCGTCGGAACCCCTCTTGGAATCAAGGGCGCGTACGGCGAACCAGTGGCTAATCCGTGAGTAACCAGCGTGGCGGGAGAGTTCCATCAACGGGGAACAATTGCATTCGGTAACCTGTGTGCAGGACCGTGTGGCGCGATGGGTCGGCGCAGCCCGGCTGCCTTCCTGTTGCCGTGCCTGCCGGCGCTGGCGGGGTTTATTTCGTCAGCATCCGCCCCGGGTTCATCATCGCCCGCGGGTCCAGCGCCCGCTTGATGGCGCGCATCATCTCCATCGCCACGGGCGACTTGTAGTGCGGCAGCTTGGCGGCCTTCAGGCTGCCGATGCCGTGCTCGGCGCTGATCGAGCCGCCGTGCCGCGCCACCGCGTCAAACACTAGGGTGTTGATGCGCTCTTCTTCCTCGCGCAGAAAACGCGCCGCATCGCCGCCCTCGGGCGCCTGCACGTTGTAGTGCAGGTTGCCGTCGCCCAGGTGGCCGAAATTGACCAGGCGCACCCCGGCAATGGCGCGCGCCAGCAGGGCGTCGGTTTCGGCCACGAAATCGGGGATGCGCGAGACCGGCAGGCTGATGTCGTGCTTGATGTTCAGGCCTTCCTCGGCCTGGGCCAGCGGAATGCTTTCGCGGATGTGCCACAAGCCCTTGGCCTGGGCCAGGCTTTCGGCCACCACGGCGTCGCCGACGCAGCCGGTTTCCAGCGCGGCTTCCAGCAGCCGTTCGAACAGCGCGCGCGCATGGGCCTCGCTTTCGTGGTCGGAGTTTTCCAGCAGGACGAAAAAGGCGGCCCCCGCGCTGCCCGCGGAGGTGTCGGCCAGAAACGGCACGCGCTGCTGTGGGTAGTGCTTGTGCACCAGGCTGAGGGCGAACGGGTTCATGACCTCAAAGCCGGTCAGCCCCGCGCCCAGGTGGCGGTGCGCCAGCCCGAGCAGATCGACGGCGGCCTGCAGGCTGGGCACCGCCGCCCAGGCCGTCAGGCGCGCGGCCGGCTGCGGAAACAGCTTCAGGGTGGCGGCGGTGATCACGCCCAGCGTGCCTTCGCTGCCGATGAGCAGATCGCGCAGGTCGTAGCCGGTGTTGTCCTTGCGCAGGCCCGACAGGCCGTCCCACACCTCGCCCTGCGGCGTGACCACTTCCAGCCCCAGGCACAGCTCGCGCGCGTTGCCGTAGCGCAGCACCTGGGTGCCGCCGGCGTTGGTGGCCAGGTTGCCGCCGATGGTGCAGCTGCCCTCGGCGGCCAGGCTCAGGGGAAACAGCAGGCCGGCCTGCGCGGCGGCGTCCTGCACGTTCTGCAGGATGCAGCCGGCCTCGACGGTGAGCGTCAGGTTGGCGGCGTCGAGCGCACGCACGCGGTCCAGGCGCCGCAGGCTGAGCACCACCTGGCCGCCGCTGTCGTCGGGCACCGAACCGACCGCCAGGCCGGTGTTGCCGCCCTGGGGCACCACCGACACGCCGTGCGCGGCGCAGGCGCGCAGCACGGCGGCCACCTGCTCGGTGCTGCCAGGCCGCGCCACGGCCAGCGCCCGGCCCTGGGCACGCTGGCGCCAGTCGCGTTCGTAGCCGCTCAGGTCGCCCTCGGTCAGCACATGGGCCGCGCCCAGGGCCTGGCGCAGGGTGTCGAGCAGCGGGGTGGACATGGCTTTTACTCCTGAATCAATAGCTGGAGAGGATGTGTCGGCGCCGACTGATGGCCTAAAAGGCTCGAAAAAAAACCCGGCTACGCGGCCTGGGCGTGCGCGTGCTTCTGGCGCAGGCGCACGTGGGCGGCGCAGGCGGTGAACAGCACCAGCACCAGCAGCACCTCGGCCAGCGCCAGCCACGACGAGGGCGGGCGGTCGCTGCTGGCGCGCACCGCGCCTTCCACGAAGTACAGCCAGATGAACAGCGCCAGGCGGCGGTAGCTGAGCATGCGGTAGCGCAGCAGGCCGGGCAGGGGCAGCAGCAGCGGCAGGGCCTTCAGCGCCAGCCAGGAGCCGCCGGGGCGCAGCGGCGCCAGCCACAGCTCCCAGGCCAGGCACAGCGCGGCCAGGGCCAGCAGGCTGGCCACCGCCACGGCGCGGGTCAGGCGCGCGGCGGGCGGCGGCTCGGCGGCGGGCGCCGGGGGGGCGGAAGAGGCGGGCGCGGTGGGTTCTGGCATGGGCGATGGCATCATAGCGAGCATCGAAAGCCCGGCACTCCCGCCGGGCCCCGTCCGAACCGGCGTTTTCGTCGCTTCTCCCCTCCGTTCGCGCACGATGAAGTTCACCGCGCTCAAAGCCCGCGCCCAGGCCTTCGTCACCGAGGTGACGGATTTCCCCGTGCTGCCCACGGCGGCCACGCTGTGGGAGCGCTTCCAGCAAGACCGCCTGGGCCTGACGGCCGCCGCGCTCACTTTCACCACCATGCTGGCGCTGGTGCCGTTTTTTGCCGTGGTGCTGTCGGTGTTCACGGCGTTTCCGCTGTTCGGCAGGTTCCGCGAGGCGCTGGAGCGCTGGCTGATCGACAGCCTGATCCCCTACACCATCGCCACCAACGTGCTGGATTACCTGACCCAGTTCGCCACCAAGGCCAGCCAGTTGGGCGCGGTGGGGGTGGCGGTGCTGGTGCTGACGGCGCTGTCGCTGGTGCTGACCATCGACCGCACGCTGAACGACATCTGGCGCGTCACCACGGCGCGCCCGCTGGGCCGGCGCATCCTGGTGTACTGGGCGGTGCTGACCCTGGGGCCGCTGGTGCTGGGCGCCAGCCTGGCCATCACCTCCTACGTGCTGACGGTGTCGCGCGGCTGGCTGCCGGACATCGGCGACGGCGTCAATCTGCTGCTGGACACGGTGCAGTTCCTGCTGATGGTGCTGGGCCTGACGCTGCTGTACCGCTTCGTGCCGAACACGCCGGTGAAGTGGCAGCACGCGCTGGCCGGCGGCCTGTTCGTCAGCGTGTGCCTGGCGCTGGCGCGCTGGGGGCTGGGGCTGTACCTGAGCAACGTGCAGAGCTACTCGCTGATCTACGGGGCGTTTGCCACCGTGCCGATCCTACTGCTGTGGATTCACCTGTCGTGGCTGATCGTGCTGTTTGGCGCCGTCATCGCCGCCTACCTGCCCAGCTTGCTGACTGGGGTGGCGCGGCGCGGGGGCGGCCCGGGCTGGGAGTTTCAGCTGGCCATGGAGGCGCTGCAGGCCCTGACCCGCGAGCAGGGCGGCCGCGCGCGCGGGCTGACCCTGCCGCAGTTGGCGGCGCGCCTGCGCGTCGATACGCTGCAGCTGTCGCCAGTGATGGGCGCGCTGCGCGAGCTGGACTGGGTCGGGCAGCTCGACACCCTGAGCGAAAACGAGGAGCCGCGCTACGTGCTGCTGTTCCGCCCCGAGCACCAGCGGCTGCGGCCCTTGATCGAGCGCTTGCTGCTCACGCCCGACAA
Source organism: Pseudomonadota bacterium (assembly GCA_020161215.1). Lineage (GTDB taxonomy): Bacteria > Pseudomonadota > Gammaproteobacteria > Burkholderiales > Burkholderiaceae_C > Ottowia. The sequence continues at coordinate 8,807 of JAIUOM010000037.1, read as the reverse complement.
GACGCTGGACGGCTGGTGGGAGCATGAGATGCTGCACCGCCTGACGGTGGCCGACTTGCTGGCGCCCGGTGCGCAAGAATCTGAAGAAAAACAGGCGTCGGCCGGCACCGGTGTTTCCTGAGTAGCTCCTGAAAACGGAGCAATCCGGGCGCCCGATCAGCCGGCCAGAAAGTCCCGCAGCGCCCGCAGCACCTCGTCCGGCGCCTCGGTCATCAGGGCGTGGCCGGCGTTCACCTCGGCGATCTTGGCCAGGCGCGCGTGTTGGGCCAGGGCCTTGGCGGATTTGGCCGGCGTCATCTGGTCGCGCCGGCCGACCAGGAACAGGGTGGGGCAGTGCACCGCCGCCATGGCCTGTTCGCCGCCGGCGTAGCTGTCGCAGGCCTTGAAGCCGGTGTAGAACACGTTGGTGCGGGCGTTGCTGACCAGCATGCGGCGCATCAGGGCGCGGCTCAGGCCGTAGGTCCAGGTGCCAGGCCCCAGGGCCGAGGGCGGTGGGCACAGCGTGCTGTGCGAAAACTCGTTGACCAGGGCAATGGCTTTTTCGGGCGCCTTGACCGAGTTTTCCAGCAGCACCGGCGAGACTTTCATGGGAAACGCCGTGCCCGCCAGCGCCAGGTGGCTGACGTGCGCCGGGGCGCGGGCCGCCGCCTCCAGGGCGATCAGCGAGCCAAAGCTGTGGCCGACCAGCGCCGCCTGCTCCACGCCCACGGCGCGCAGCAGCGCCAGCACGGTGTCGGCGGCCTGCTCGACGGTTTCAGGCGGCTCGCCGCTGCTTTTGCCCTGGCCTGGTAGGTCGATGGCCAGCACGTTCCAGCCGTGGTGCGCCAGGTAGCGGCTTTGCAAAATCCACACGCTGTGGTCGTTCAGCACGCCATGGATGAACACCACCGTGGGCTGGGCCGGGTCGAAGGCCTTGCCGCCGGTGTAGGCGTAGAGGGGGGAGCCGTTGACGTCAATTCGCATGTCAGACTCCCGCTTTCTCAGCGGCTTTCAGCGCCCGCTTCAGGTCATCGATCAAATCGTCGGCATCTTCCAGCCCGATCGACAGGCGGATCGTGCCCGGCCCGATGCCGGCGCCGCTCAGGGCCTCGTCGCTCATGCGAAAGTGCGTGGTGCTGGCCGGGTGGATCACCAGGCTGCGGCAATCGCCCACGTTGGCCAGGTGGCTGAACAGCTTCAGGCTTTCAATGAAGGCCTTGCCTTGGTCGCGCGAGCCCTTGATGTCAAAGCTGAACACGCTGCCCGCGCCCTTGGCGCCGTGCCTGAGCAACTGGTTGGCCAAGGCGTGGCTGGGGTGCGATTCGAGCAGCGGGTGGCCGACACGGGCCACGAAGGGGTGTTCGGCCAGGAAGCGCACCACGCGCTCGGTGTTGGCCAGGTGCTTTTCCATGCGCAGCGGCAGGGTTTCGATGCCCTGCAGGATCAGCCAGGCGCTGTGCGGGCTGAGGCAGGCGCCAAAGTCGCGCAGGCCCTCGCGGCGCGCGCGCAGCAAGAAGGCGCCCACGGTGCTTTCCTCGCTGAACACCATGTTGTGAAAACCGTCGTAGGGCTGGGTCAGCTCGGTGAACTTGCCCGAGGCTTCCCAGTCGAAGCCGCCGCCATCGACCAGCACGCCGCCGATCACCGTGCCGTGGCCGGACAGGAACTTGGTGGCCGAGTGGTAGACCAGATCGGCCCCGTGGTCAAAGGGCTTCAGCAGGTAGGGCGTGGTGAAGGTCGAATCCACCAGCAGCGGCACGCCGGCGGCGTGCGCGATGTCGGCCACGGCGGGGATGTCCAGCACCTCCAGGCCGGGGTTGCCCACGGTTTCGCCGAACAGCAGGCGCGTGTTGGGGCGCAGGGCGGCGCGCCAGGCGTCCAGATCGCCCGGCTTGACGAAGGTGGTCTCGATGCCGAAGCGGCGCAAGGTGTAGTGCAGCAGGTTCTGGCTGCCGCCGTACAGCGCGGTGCTGGCGACGATGTGGCCGCCGGCGCCCATCAGCGTGCTGACGGCCAGGTGCAGCGCGGCCTGGCCGCTGGCGGTGGTGATGGCGCCGATGCCGCCTTCCAGCGCCGCCACGCGCTGCTCCAGCACCGCGTTGGTGGGGTTGCTGATGCGGCTGTAGACGTGGCCGGCGCGCTCCAGGTTGAACAGGGCGGCGGCCTGGTCGCTGGACTCGAACACGAACGAGGTGGACAGGTGGATCGGCACCGCGCGCGCGCCGGTGGCCGGGTCGGGCTGGGTGCCGGCGTGCAGGGACAGGGTGTCGAATCCGGGATCGGCGTAGCCGGGCATGGGGTCTCCTCACATCAGGGCTCCCGGCGCGCGCCAGGGCGCGGGCGCGGGGGGAGCTTTATTGTGGGCTATATTCGTCGACACCCGCGCCCATTGGCGACGACGGAGTGCCTTGCATGAAAGTTCGCGACATCCTGCGCCTGAAGGGCGGCGCCTTGTTCACCATCACCCCCGAAGACAGCCTGCAGCAGGCCGCGCAGATCATGTCCGAGCACGACATCGGCTCGCTGGTGGTCATGGCGCATGAGCGGGTGGTGGGCATCCTGACGTTCCGCGAAGTGATCCAGGCGTCGGTCAAGAACGGGGGTTCGCTGGTGGGCGTGTCGGTGTACCGCGCCATGGACCCGGGGCCGCTGATCTGCACCCTGGAAACCGAGATGGACGAGGTGCGCCGCATGATGCTGAACCACCATGCGCGCTACCTGCCCGTCATCGACCGGCAGGAATTGCAGGGCGTGGTCAGCTTCTACGACGTGGCCAAGGCCGTGGTGGACAGCCAGAACTTCGAAAACCGCATGCTCAAGGCCTACATCCGCGACTGGCCGGACGAGGACACCAAGCACACCGAGCCGAACCTGCCCTGAGCTGGGCGTGTTCGCGCCGGGCTGGCGATAATCGGCGGCATGAGCGGCAATACCCTCGGCAACCTGTTTGCCGTCACGAATTTTGGTGAATCCCACGGGCCGGCCATCGGCTGCGTGATCGACGGCTGCCCGCCGGGCATGGCCCTCAGCGAGGCCGACATCCAGCCCGAGCTGGACCGGCGCCGGCCCGGCACCAGCAAGTTCGTCACCCAGCGCAACGAGGCCGATCAGGTCGAAATTCTCTCTGGCGTGTACGAAGGCCGGACCACCGGAACGCCCATCTGCCTGCTGATTCGCAACACCGACCAGCGCAGCAAGGACTACGGCGACATCGTGCAGACGTTCCGGCCCGGCCACGCCGACTACACCTACTGGCGCAAGTACGGCATCCGCGATCCGCGTGGCGGCGGGCGCTCCTCGGCGCGTTTGACCGCGCCCACGGTGGCCGCTGGCGCGGTGGCGCGCAAATGGCTGCGCGAGGCGTATGGCACCACCTTCCAGGGCTGCATGACGCACGTCGGCGAGTTGGCCATTGGTTTCGATAGCTGGGAGCATGTGCCCAACAACCCGTTTTTTGCCCCGGTGGCGGATGTGTCGGCCATTGAGGAACACATGAACGCCTTGCGCAAGAGCGGCGACTCGTGCGGCGCGCGCCTGCGCGTGACCGCGCGGAAGGTGCCGCTGGGCCTGGGCGAGCCGATCTACGACCGGCTGGACGCCGACATTGCCCACGCCATGCTGGGCCTGAACGCGGTCAAGGGCGTGGAAATCGGCGACGGCTTCGCCAGCGTGGCGCACCGGGGCAGCCAGCATGGCGACTCCTTGCTGCCGGGCGGCGGTTTCGCCAGCAACCACGACGGTGGGGTGCTGGGCGGTATCAGCACCGGACAAGACCTGGAGGTGGCCCTGGCCATCAAACCCACCAGCTCGATCCTGGTGCCGCGCCAGTCCCTGAATACCGCGGGTGAGCCGGTGGAACTGATCACCAAGGGCCGCCACGACCCCTGCGTGGGCATCCGCGCCACGCCGATTGCCGAGGCGCTGCTGGCGCTGGTGGTGATGGAGCACGCGTTGCGTCATCGCGCGCAGTGCGCCGACGTGCCGGTGCCGCCGGGCTTCTGACGCCGCGATCGGTGGCCGATCCCAGCGCGTTCCTCGACCCCCGGAGCGCGGTGCCAATGAGCGAGCTGTCTTCGCCCCTCCCCACCGTCGAGCCCGACCGTGGGCGGTGGATGGAGGCGATGGCGTTTCAGACCCTGCTGGACGGCCAGCGGGCGTCCCGGGTGCCGATGCTCATGGGCGTGGTCATCATGTGCACCCTGGTGTTCGATGGCGCGCCCGGCGGGCTGTTGGCGGCCTGGCTCGGCCTGGCCACGGTGATGGTGGTGCTGCGGTGGCGGGTGTTGGCGCGCTACGAGGAGGTCCGCGAGCACGCCTTGGCCGAACGCCACCGCTTCAAGCGCGGCCTGACCTGGCTGTGGCCCCTGAACGCCTTCACCTGGGGTGTGACGCCCCTGCTGTTCCACGGCCGCATGTCGCGGGAAGCCGAGATGGTGTGCTGGCTGATGCTGGCCTGGGGCACGGCGGTGGCCATGGTGTGGCTGGCGGCGCACCCGCGCATCGCGCGCAACTACCTCGTCACCCTGCTGTGCACCCTGCTGGCCAGCGTGCTGATCGGACGGGTGTTCTGGGTCGGCGTTGCCCCGATCTGGATCGATGTCGGATTGCCGGCGGTGGTGATGCTGTACGGGCTGCTGCTGCAGGGCACGGCGCGCGGGCTGGGGCGCTGGTACCACGAGGGCTACGAGCTGCGCTACAGCAACGCGGTGCTGATCGAGTCGCTGCAGCGGCAAACCCGGGTGGCGCAGGAGATGGCGCGCTTCAAGGAGCGCTTTCTGACCAACGCCGCGCACGACCTGAAGCAGCCGGTGCACGCCCTGGGCATCTACGCCGAGTGGCTGAGCGAGGAGCCGGAGCGCGCGCGCGAGCTGGGGCCCAAGATACTGCAGTCCACCCAGGCCATTCACACGCTGTTCGACTCGCTGTTCGACCTGGCCCGCCTGGAAACCGGCCGCTTCGAGCTGGCGCCGCGCACCGTGGAGATGGCCGATCTGATGACCGGGCTGGCGGTGCAGTTCGAGCCGATGGCCCGGCAGAAAGGCCTGCGCCTGCACCTGCGCACCGTCGACGTGCGCTTGCACACCGACCCGATCATGCTGCGCCGCATCCTGGGCAACCTGATCGCCAATGCGCTGCGCTACACCGAGCGCGGCGGCGTGCTGCTGGCGGCGCGGCGGCGTCGGGACGGCATCCACCTGGAGGTGTGGGACACCGGCGCGGGCCTGGCGCCGGCCGAGCAGACCTTGATCTTCGAAGAGTTCTACAAGGTGCCCAAGAGCGGCACCCAGGAGGGCTTTGGCCTGGGGCTGGCCATCGTGCGCCTGCTGGCCGATCGGCTGGGCTACCCGGTGTCGGTGTACTCCGTCGCCGGGCGCGGCTCGGTGTTCAAGATCGTGGCCACGTCGCTGCCGGCCGAGCCGGCGGAGCTCAGAGATTCAGCAGACCGTTCTGGCGCGCAAAGTGCAGGGTCTGGGTTCGGCTCTTTACCCCCAGACGTTTGAACAGCCGCCACAGGTGCACCTTCACGGTGTGCTCGCTGATGCCCAACTCCGCGGCGATGTCGCGGTTGGACAGCCCGCGATCGAGCATTCCGATCAGCTGCTGCTGGCGCCGCGACAGTTTGGTGTTGGCCGCCGGTACGCTCTCGCCGCCTTCGCCGTCGTCGAGGGGGCTGTCGGCCAGCAGGGCGCGCAAGGCGGCGGTGATCTCGCTGGCACCGGCCGATTTTTCGAGGTAGATGTCGGCGCCGGCTTCGCGGCAGGCGTCCTCGACGTCGGCCGCCGGGGTGGCCGAGATGACGGCCAGGGGCGTGTCCGGAAAGCGGCCTTTGAGCAGGGACACCCCCGACAGATCCGGGGTGTCGGGCAGCTTCAGGTCCAGGCAGAACAGCTCGGGCGGGCCGTGCGCGGCAATGGCTTCGGCAAGCTCGGACAACTGGGCCAGCTCGGCCACCGCGGCACCCGGGCGCACGCGCCGTACCAGCATGACCATCGCATCCCGCATCAGCGGGTGGTCCTCAATCACATAAATGGCCATGTGACCACACTCCGAAACGATGGGGTAAATATTTGGTATGTTTTTGGATTTTTCTAAGTGTATCTGAGTGCCAATACTGAAGCACCAGAGGCTGCCAATCGGAACGACGATGAACGTCGGAAATGCGGACCGACGCTGGGTATCAGGCCTTCAGTGCCTCGTGCAAGCGGGTCAGGGCCTCGTCCACCGCCTGGGCGGGCGCGCTGGCGCCGCTGTCGAGGTGGGTCGCCAGCGCCGGCAAGGCCTGGGGGCCTTCGGTTTGCAGGCGTTTGACGATCTGTCCGGCCTCGCGCGGCGACTCAAAACCTAGGCTTTGCAGCAGCACGGCGCCGTCGGGCCCGGTCAGCTTGAAATAAAAGCGCCCGTCGCTCTCGCGGTACTGCTTGAAGCTGGGCAGCTCCTGCTTGGCCGGCTTGTTCTCGGCGCGCGCCGCCAATTGGGCGGTGAGGGGGCGCAGGCCGGCGGCCTGGCGCAGCTCGCGCAAAAAGGGCGTGGCCACGGCGCGCGCCTTGCTGGCGCCGGCCAGCAGCAGGCGCTCGACCTCCTCGGGGTAGGCCATCAGGTGCTGGTAGCGCTCGCGCATGGGGCCGATCTCGCGCTCGATGCGCTCAAACAGCTGCTGCTTGGCGTCGCCCCAGGCGATGCCTTGGGCAAAAGCCTGGGCAAAGGCCGCCGTCTCCTCGTTGCTGGCGAAGGCGCGGTAGATCTGGAACAGGGCCGAGCCCTCGGTGGATTTGGGCTCGCCCGGCGCGCGCGAATCGGTGACGATGGACAGGATCTGCCGACGCAACTGTTCGCTTGGGCCGAACAAGGCGATCACGTTGTCGTAGCTCTTGCTCATCTTGCGCCCGTCCAGGCCGGGCAGCAGGGCCACGTTGTCGTCGATCCCGGCCTCGGGCAGGGTCAGGTGCTCGCCGTACAGGTGGTTGAAGCTGGCCGCCATGTCGCGCGCCATCTCGATGTGCTGGACCTGGTCGCGGCCGACGGGCACGACGTTCGCATTGAACATCAAAATGTCGGCGGCCATCAGCACCGGGTACATGAACAGCCCGGCCGTGACGTCGGTGTCGGCATCCACGCCCGCCGCCGCATTCTTGTCCAGCACGGCCTTGTAGGCGTGCGCGCGGTTCAGCAGGCCCTTGCCGGTGACGCAGGTCAGCAGCCAGGTCAGCTCGGGGATCTCGGGGATGTCGGACTGGCGGTAGAAGGTGACCTGCTCCGGGTCGAGCCCGGCGGCCAGCCAGCTGGCGGCGATCTCCAGCGTGCTGCGTTGCACGCGGGCCGGGTCGTCGCACTTGATCAGGGCGTGGTAGTCGGCCAGGAACAGAAAGCTCTGCGTGCCGGGCTGCCGGCTGGCGCGCACGGTGGGGCGGATGGCGCCGACGTAGTTGCCCAGGTGGGGGGTGCCGGTGGTGGTGATGCCGGTGAGAACACGCAAGGTGGAGGTCATGGGGACAGCGAAAAATCAGGAAAACAGCGCCTTCAGTGGCGCCAGCAGCAGGTTCAGCAGCGCCAGGGTGAGCTCGGTCAGCGGCATGATCCAAAGCGTGGACAGCACGCCGGCCAGCACCAGCGCCACGACGATGAAAAAGCCGTAGGGCTCGATGCGCGACACGGCGATGGCGGCACGCGTGGGCAGCAGGCCCACCAGCACGCGCCCGCCGTCCAGCGGCGGCACGGGAAACAGGTTGAACACCGCCAGCAGCACGTTGACCAGCACGCCGGCCTGGGCCATGGCCACGAAGAAGCGTTCCTGCGTCTCCAGCCCGACCAGCACCACCAGCAGCATGCCCCAGAGCAGGGCCTGGATCAGGTTGGACACCGGGCCGGCGGCGGCCACCGAGATCATGTCGCGCTTGGGGTGGCGCAGCTGGTCGAAGCGCACCGGCACCGGCTTGGCGTAGCCGAACACGAAGGCGCCCTTGGTCAGCAGCAGCAGGGCCACCGGCATCAGGATGGTGCCAATCGGGTCGATGTGCTTGAGCGGGTTGAGCGTCACCCGCCCCAGCATGGCGGCGGTGGGGTCGCCCAGGCGCTGCGCCACGTAGCCGTGCGCGGCTTCATGGATGGTGATGGCGAAGATGACGGGCAGGGCGTAGACCGCCAGGGTCTGAATGATGTTGTTGAAATCCACCCGTCGATTGTCGCATCAGGGCGCGCGTCACAGCCCCAGCGCGGCCGGATCGCCCCCGCCGCGGCGCAGCACCTCGGGCACGTCGCCGGTCAAATCGATCACGGTGGTGGGCTCCAGCGGGCAGGCCCCGGCGTCGACCACGCCGGCGAGCTGGTGTTCGAGCTGGTCGCGGATGGCCTCGGGGTCGTTCAACGGGTCGGTTTCGCCCGGCAGGATCAGGGTGGTGGCCAGCAGCGGCGCGCCGTGCAGTTCAATCAGTTCCAGCAGCGCCTTGTGGTCGGGCACGCGCAGGCCGATGGTCTTGCGCTGCGGGTGGCTGACCCGGCGCGGCACTTCCTTGCTGGCTTCCAGGATGAAGGTAAACGGCCCGGGCGTGCCCAGCTTGAGCAGGCGAAACTGGGTGTTGTCGACCCGCGCGTAGCTGGCCAGCTCGCGCAGGTCGCGGCACAGCAGGGTCAGGTGGTGCTTGTCGTCGATCTGGCGGATGCGGCGCAAGCTGTCGATGGCGGCCTTGTCGTCCAGGTGGCAGGCCAGCGCGTAGCTGGAATCGGTGGGCACGGCCAGGATGCCGCCGCGCTCGAGCAGCGCCACCGCCTGTTTCAGCAAACGGGGCTGCGGGTTGTCGGGGTGGACCTCAAAGTACTGTGCCATGGCGCAA
>JAIUOM010000236.1 GCA_020161215.1 Pseudomonadota bacterium | reverse complement strand
GGCCTGCGTGACGCTGCTGATCACGCCCACTTCGCCCAGCGCCGGCGCGTGCCTGCCGTCGGGCCCGGCGTAGCCCCAGCGTTCGGCGGTTTCGCCCGCGGCGGTGGCCTGCAGCGGCACCAGCGCGAATTCGGTGCGCAGCAGGCGGATCACCTCGGCCGAGGGCAGCACCTGGTCCATGCGCCAGCCGTTGGTGGCGCCCACGTCCATGTACTCGATGAAGCGCAGCACCACGCCGCTGCCGCGAAAATGTCGCGCCATGGGCAGGATCTGGTCCTGGTTGGTGTCGCGCTTGACCACCATGTTGACCTTGATCGGCCCCAGGCCGGCGGCGCGCGCCGCGTCGATGCCGGCCAGCACCTCGGCGACCGGAAAATCGACGTCGTTCATGCGGCGAAAGACCGCGTCGTCCAGGCCGTCCAGGCTGACGGTGACCCGGTTCAGGCCGGCGGCCTTCAAGGCCCGCGCCTTGCGCGTCAGCAGCGAGCCGTTGGTGGTCAGGGTCAGGTCCAGCGCCTCGCCCGCCGGGGTGCGCAGCGCGGCCAATTGGGCGATCAGCGCCTCCAGGCCCTTGCGCAGCAGCGGCTCGCCGCCGGTGATGCGCAGTTTTTTCACGCCACGCGCCACCACGATGCGCGCCAGCCGCGTGATCTCCTCGAAACTCAGCAGGGCGCTGTGCGGCAAGTAGGTGTACTGGCTGTCGAACACGTCCTTGGGCATGCAGTAGCTGCAGCGGAAGTTGCAGCGGTCCGTGACGCTGATGCGCAGGTCGTGCAGGGGGCGCTCCAGCGTGTCGCGCAGCGCCTGGCCGGCCGGCGGCGCGTGCGCGGCGCCGTCCGTCGGCACCGCCAGCGCGGCGGTGCGGTGATCGACCAGGGGGATGATGCGTTCGGGCATGGGGAGATTATCTGGGAGGGCCGGGGGCGGCCGAGGGACTGGCACCTGTCGGCGCCCCGGTGAACTGCTCGGTACATCCGGGCCGCTTATTTTTTGATAGCATAAGAGGATTTATCCACGCCGACCACGGGCTGTTTTGGCATTGAATCGTGCACGGCGCATGTTGGGGCGCCTCGACGGCTCAAGCGCCGCCCAACAGGGTGGCCACCAGGCCCCGCAGCGCCGCCTGTTCCGCCGCCGGCTCGAACAGCGCCGCGCGCGGCGCCAGCTGAGCCGCCAGAGCGGGCAGCAGCCGCGGCTCGTCGCGCGCACGGGTCAGCAGGGCCGCCAGGGCCGCGTCGTCGCCCGGGTCGAACAGACCGGCGTAGTCGTCGCCCAGCACCCCCAGGTTGCCGTCGATGCGCGAGGCCAGCACCGGCGTGCCGCTGCGGATCGCCTCGATCAGCACATGGGCACCGCCTTCCATCCGGCTGGGGTGGACCAGCAGGTGCGCGGCCTGGATGCGGCGGCGCGTCGCGCCGTGGGGCAGGGCGCCGAGCCAGCGCAAGCCCGGCAGCCGCGCGGCCAAGGCGGAGGCTTCGGCGCCCAGGGCCGGGTCCAGCGCGGCGCCGACGTGGTCCAGGTGGATGTCGCTGCGCAGCGCCAGGCGCTCGGCGGCGCGCCAGTAGGTGCGCGGGTCTTTCTCGTCGCGCAGGTGGCCGACCATCAGGGCGCGCAGGTGGCGGCCAGTGCGGGGCAGGGGTGTGCGCGCCCGGCAGGACGCCAGCACCACGTGGGCCTTGGCGCGCAGCGGCTCGGGCAGGGCGCGGGCGCCCAGCTGGTTCAGCACCACCAGCGCATCGGCCAGCGCCAGCGAGCGCTGGGCCGCGGCGTCGGTGGCGATGTCGCGGTACAGGTCGGTACCGGTCAGCACCAGCAGCAGCGGCCGGCGCGGGTGGCGGGCGCGCCAGGCGGCCACGGCGGCGGCGGATCGGCGCGCGTGCAGGGCGATCATCAGTGCCTCGTCGCCGCTTTGCCAGTCGTCGGTGATGCCGACGCGGTAAGCTGGGCGCAGCAGCCCGGCCCAGCGCTGGGCCGTCTGCCAGTTGCCGTTGTTGGCCGCGGCCAGCGCCGGCGTCACGATGACCAGGGACTGTGGATGCACCAAGCAAGCTTACCCCCCGCCGCGCTGGCCGCGCGACAGGGTCCACCCGAGGTGCTGGCGCGGGCTTTGCGCGCCAGCCGCGCCGACACATTGGCCACCTTTGCCGTCTACGAAAAGGCCTTGCCGGGCTTGCAGGTGCCCCTGCGGGCCGAATTGAACCCGCCGCTGTGGGAGCTGGGGCACATCGGCTGGTTTCAGGACTTCTGGATCGCGCGCAACCCCGAGCGCGCCCGGGGCGTGCGTGCCAACCCCGACACCCCACGCCCGCCGCCGCCGCGCGCCGAGGCCGACGCCTTGTACAACTCCAGCAGCGTGCCGCACGACAGCCGCTGGCGGCTGCCGCTGCCCACCGCCGACGCCACGCGGGACGATCTGGCGCGGCAGCTGGAGCGCACCCTGGCCCTGCTTGGCCAGGTGCCGGGTGGCGACGAGGCCGGGCTGTACTTCTTTCGCCTGGCGCTGCTGCACGAGGACATGCACCACGAAGCGGCCTTGTACATGGCGCGGGGCCTGGGCATTGCCCTGGAGGATGCGCGCTGGCGCCCGGCGCCGTTGCCCGAGCCCCAGGCGCCGCTGGCGTTCGGTGCCCGCGCCTGGCGCCTGGGCAGCCCGCCCGGCCCCGGCTTTGCCTTCGACAACGAGCTGGCCGACCACACCGTGGCCTTGGCGCCCTTTGCCATCGACCGCCAGGCCGTGCGCTGGGCCGAGTTCCTGCCCTTCGTGGAAGCGGGCGGCTACCAGGACGCGCGCTGCTGGGACGAGGAGGGCGCGCGCTGGCTTGCCGCCCAGCCCGCGCCCCTGCCGCGCTATCTGCGCCGCGCCGGCGCCGGCTGGCAGGCTTAGCGCGACGGCCGCTGGCAGCGGCTGGACCAGCGCGAAGCCGCCAGCCACCTGACGCGGCACGAGGCCCAGGCCTGGTGCCGCTGGGCCGGGCGTCGCCTGCCCACCGAGGCCGAATGGGAGTGCGCGGCGCTCAGCAGCCCCGAACAGTTCAACTGGGGCGCGGTGTGGGAATGGACGGCCAGCCCGTTCGCGCCGTTTCCCGGCTTCAGCCCGCACCCGTACCGCGACTATTCGGCGCCCTGGTTCGACGGCCGCCCGGTGCTGAAGGGCGCCTCGCACTGCACCCAGCCGCGCCTGCGGCATCCGCGCTACCGCAATTACTTTCCGGCCGCGCGCAACGACGTGCCGGCCGGGTTTCGCAGCTGCGCCCCGGGGTGAGGGCCGCGCGCCTTCAGTCGCCGGCGGCGGCGACGAACAGCGCGAAGCCGCCGTCCGCGTCGCTCCAGTGCCGCACCGCGCCAAAGCCGGCCGCGACCAGCAGCGCGGCAAAATCGGGCAGCGCCCACTTGTAGCTGTTTTCGGTGTGAATGCGCTCGCCGGCGGCAAAGGCACGCTCGGCGCCGGGCCAGCGCACGCACAGGGCCTGCCGGGCTTGCAGGTGCATTTCGATGCGCGAGGCGGCGGCGTTGAACAGCGCCACGTGGCGCCACTGCCGCACGTCGAAGTCGGCCCCCAGCAGGCGGTTCAGATGCCGCAGCACGTTC
>JAIUOM010000036.1 GCA_020161215.1 Pseudomonadota bacterium | reverse complement strand
CCGCATTGACCAGTTCGTCACTCACCACAACGCCAACTCCCAGCCGTTCCAATGGACGGCCACCGCAGATTCAATCCTTGAAAAGTTGCATCGACTTTGCTCACGTATCAGCGGGACAGGACACTAGATTGACGCTTTTTTGAGCAGGTTCGCAGGCCGGAAAATAGCGTTAACAGGCCCTAGCCTGGCGCGACCGTGCCGTCGGCCGATTCGGCCAGCGCCGGGTAGCGCAGCGGCAGCAGCCCGGCCAGCCCGAACTCGGCCAGCAGCGCGCGCAGCCGCTCGGCGGCGCTGCGCTTTTTGTGCCCGGTGCGGCGCGCCACGATCAGCTCGTTTTTCAGGCTGTGCTCCCAGCCCACCAGCTCGGTCACCGTGACGCTGTAGCCCTGCGACTCCAGGTACAGGCAGCGCAGCACGTTGGTCAGCTGGCTGCCCATCTCGCGCGTGTGCAGCGGGTGGCGCCACAGCTCGGCCAGCGGCGTGCGCGCCAGTTGCAAGGCCTTGGTCTGGCGCAGCCGGGCCGCCAGCTCGGCCTGGCAGCAGGGCACCAGCACCAGGGCCTGGGCCTGTTTGGCCAGGCCGAAGGCGATGGCGTCGTCGGTGGCCGTGTCGCAGGCGTGCAGGGCGGTGACCACGTCCACCCGCTCGGGCAAGGCGGCGTGCTGGGTCGAATCGGCGGCGCTCAGGTTGAGAAAGCGCATGCGCTCGAAGCCCAGCCGCCCGGCCAGCTCGTCCGAGCGCGCCACCAGCTCGGGCCGGGTTTCGATGCCGAAAATCGTGCCCGCGCCGTGCCCCTTGAACCACAGGTCGTACAGGATGAAGCCCAGATAGGACTTGCCGGCGCCATGGTCGGCCAGGGTCAGGGCGGCGCCCTCGGGCGCCAACTCGTCCAGGATCGGCTCGATGAAATGCACCAGGTGCTCGACCTGCTTGAGCTTGCGGCGCGAATCCTGGTTCAGCCGCCCGTCGCGGGTCAGGATGTGCAGCGCCTTCAGCAGCTCGATGGACTGACCGGGGCGCAGCTCGTCCCGCACCGCCTGTTCCGGGTCTTTTTTATGCTTGGCCGGCGTGGAATTTTGTTGGTTAGCTCTTAATTTAGGAGCATTTTGAGGCAACTTGCTCATGACCCGGTCTCCTCGGTGGGCGCCGCGGCGCCAGGCCCGCTGGGACCGACCTCCAGCGCCGCCCAGCCGGACGGCCCCAGGCCGCGCAGCGTGGCCATGTTGGCCTCGAAAATCGTCTCGGCCTCGGGAAAGGCGGCCACGGCGCGGTCGATACTGGCTTCGCGGATCAGGTGCAAGGTGGGGTAAGGCGCCTGGTTGGTGGCGTTGGTGATGTCGTCCGCGGCCGTGCCGGCGAACTGAAAGCGCGGGTGAAAGGGCGCGATCTGCAGCGTGCCGTCCAGATCCAGCTCGCCCAGCAGTTGGTCGGCCCGATCGAGAAAGTCGTTGAAATCCAGAAAATCGGCCAGTTGATACGGCACCACCAGCAGCGTGGTTTCGCGCGCCGCGGGGTCGGCGGCGGCCAGGGCGCGCAGCTCCTCGCGCAGTTGACCCAGCAGCGGCTCGGGCTCGGCGCTGGCGCACACGGCGTAGTGGATCTGGCCCTTGATGTGCGGCGCCTTGGCAAACGGGCACAGGTTCAGGCCGATCACGGCGCGCTCCAGCCAGCGGCGCGTGTCGGTCAGGGCGGTGTCGGGGTTCGGCATGGGCGTATTACACCGCGTCGGCCGCGGCCGGGCGCGCCAGCAGCCGGCCGATGCGCTGGGCCAGCAGCGCGCCGGCCAGGCAGCAGGCACCGGTCACGGCCCAGGTCCAATGCCAGCCGCCGGCCTGGCTGGCGACCCAGGCCACCACCGGCGGGCCGGCCACCTGCCCCATCGCCGACCACTGCATGATCCAGCCCACCGTGGTGGACACGGTGCGTTCGTTCGGCGCCAACCGTGGCGCCAGGCCGAACAGGCTGCCCGGGACCAGCCCGCCGACCAGCGAAAACAGCAACGCCCCCAGGTAGCGCAGCAGCGGGATCTGCTCGGTGACGGCGCCATAGGCCAGAAAGGCGCCCACGGCCATGGCCGCGTAGCCCCACCACAACAGGGTGCGCGGCGCCGTGCCCCGCGACAGCAAGCGCCCGGCGGCGATGTTGCCGCCCATGTTGACGGCCGCCACCACCGCCGTCAGCACCGCGCCGAGCGCGCCGGTCCAGCCGGACTGGGCGTACAGCGAGGGCAGAAAGCCGATCACCGCCAGCCACTGCGCCGAGTACACGGCAAAGGCCAGCGCCGCCAGCCAGGGGCCGGGCGAGCCCAGGGTGAGCGTCAGGCGCTGGCGCCAGCCCTCGCCGGCGGCGCCCGGCCCCGGGGTGGCGGTGGGGACCGGATCGGCTGGCACGCGCCGCGCCACCCACAGCCCCATCCCGGCCGTCAGCACGGCCGTCAGCCACCACCAGCTGGGCCAGCCGGCCAGGCCAATCACGGCCGGGCCGATCAGCAGCGCCATGGCGGTGCCAAAAGGCATGAAGGCGCCCCAGAAGCCCAGCATGCGGGTGATTTGGCTGGCCGGCACGCAGCGCCGGATCAGGCTGGGCGCCGGCACGGTGGCCATCAGAAAGCCCAGGCCTTCCAGCGCCCGCAAGGTCAGCAGCGTGGGCACGTCGCGCGCCCAGCCACCGGCCACCCCGGCCACCGAGAGCACGGCCAGGCCGATCACCATGCTGCGCTTGAGCCCGATGCCGTCGGCCGTCAGCCCGGCCGCCACGCCCAGCAGCATGGTGGCCAGTTGCACCAGCGAGAGCAGAAAACCGGCCTGCACCAGACTGAGGCCCAGCTCGCGCTGCAGCACCGGCAGCGCCGGCGGCAACTTGGCCACGTGCAGCGCGGCGCTGACGCCGGCCAGCACGACGATCCAGGCCACCGCGCGGGTGCGGGGGTGGGTGGCCAGGCTCATGTCAGCAGCCGTTGCCCGGTCAGGCGCTCGTGCTCGCGCAGGGCGAAGCGGTCGGTCATGCCGGCGATGTAGTCGGCCACGGCGCGCTCCCGGTCGGAGCGCTCGGCAAACTCGGCGCGCAACTCATCCGGCTGCGCCAGGTAGGCGGCGAACAGCTCGCGCACCACCTGCCGGGCCTGGGTGGTGGTCTCGACGACGCGCGGGTGGCGGTACAACTGGGTGAACAAAAAGCGCTTCAGCGCGCGCGACTGGGCGCGCATGTCCTCGCCAAAGCACACCAGCGGCCCGGCGCGGCGCACGGCGTCGGCGCTGTCGGGCGCGGCGGCGCGCAAGGCCGCGCCGGTGGCGTCGATCACGTCGTAGATTTGCGCCGACAGCATGCGTCGGATCGACTCATGCAGCAGGCGCCGATCCCGCACCTCGGGGTGATCGGCGCGGGTGGCGTCGAGAAAGCGCGCGAACAGCGGCACCTCGGCCACCTGCTCGAGCGTGAGCAGGCCGGAGCGCACGCCGTCGTCGATGTCGTGCGCGTTGTAGGCCACCTCGTCGGCCAGATTGGCCAGTTGCGCCTCCAGGCTGGGCTGGGTGCCGTCGAGAAAGCGCCGCGCCACGCCGCCGGGCTCGGTGGCCTCGATCTGGCGCGCGAGCTGGGGCGAACAGTGCTTGAGGATGCCTTCGCGCGTCTCGAAGCTCAGGTTCAGGCCGTCGTACTCGGGGTAGCGGTGCTCCAGCTCATCGACCACGCGCAGGCTTTGCAGGTTGTGCTCAAAGCCGCCGTGCCCGGCCATGCATTCGTTCAGCGCGTCCTGCCCGGCGTGGCCGAAGGGGGTATGGCCCAGGTCGTGCGCCAGGGCGATGGCCTCGGTCAGGTCCTCGTGCAGGCCCAGCGTGCGCGCCACGGAGCGCGCCAGCTGCGCCACTTCCAGCGAGTGCGTGAGGCGGGTGCGAAACAGATCGCCTTCATGGTTGAGGAACACCTGCGTCTTGTAGACCAGGCGCCGGAAGGCGGTGGAATGGACGATGCGGTCGCGGTCGCGCTGGTAGGCGTTGCGGGTCGGCGCGGCGGGGGTGGGGTGGCGGCGGCCGCGGGTGTGGGCAGGGTCGCTGGCGTACGGCGCCAGCCCGGCCGCCAGCGCAGCATTCCGATCAAAATCTGCCATCTGCCGGCGTGAACACTTCACTTATAGCTATCATTTTAATTGCATAAACCCGCGCAGCAACGGTCGATCACCTGGCGCACCAGCGCGTCTGGGGCGGGCCGCACGGCGGCGCGGCCAGGCCCGTCGATGACGACGAATCGGATCTCGCCGGCCTCGGCCTTCTTGTCCACGCGCATCAGTTCCAGGTAGCGGCCGGCGTTGTCGTGCATGTCGAGCACCGCGCCGCGCGTGGACAAGCCGGCGCGTTCGATCAGCCGGCTCAGGCGCTGCACGAATGCGGCATCGACCAGGCCCAGCTCGCGCGACAGCTCGGCCGCCATGACCATGCCGGCGCCTACGCCCTCGCCATGCAACCAGGCGCCATAGCCCATGCCGGCCTCGATGGCGTGGCCAAAGGTGTGGCCAAAGTTGAGGATGGCGCGCAGGTTCGACTCCTGCTCGTCCTGCGCGACCACGTCGGCCTTGATCTGGCAACTGCGCTCCACGGCGTGGGCCAGCGCGGCCTGGTCGCAAGCGCGCAGCGCGTCCAGATGCGACTCGATCCAGTCCAGGAACGCCATGTCGGCGATGGGGCCGTACTTGATGACCTCGGCCAGGCCGGCCGACAGCTCGCGCGCCGGCAGCGTCTTCAGCACGTCCAGGTCGCACAGCACCGCCAGCGGCTGGTAAAAGGCGCCGATCATGTTCTTGCCGAGCGGATGGTTGATGGCCGTCTTGCCGCCCACCGAGGAGTCGACCTGGGCCAGCAGGGTGGTCGGCACCTGCACGAAGGGCACGCCGCGCATGTAACAAGCGGCGGCAAAGCCGGCCATGTCGCCCACCACACCGCCGCCCAGGGCGTACAAGGTGGTCTTGCGGTCGGCGGCATCGGCCAGCAACTGGTCAAAGATCAGGTTCAACGAGGCCCAGGTTTTGTGCTGCTCGCCATCGGGCAACGCGAGCAGGCGCACCTGCGAATGGCGCGGTGCCAGGGCCCGCGCCAGACGTTCGGCGTACAGCGGTTCGATGGTGGTGTTGGTGACGATCAGGGCCTGCGCGCCAGCGCGCGCGGCGCCAAAACTGGCGGGGTCGTCGAGCAGGCCAGCGCCGATGGCGATGTCGTAGCTGCGCGTGCCCAGTGGAATATGCACTTGGCGGGCGGAAGAAAAGGCGGTCATGCCTGGAGTGTAGGGGGTGGGCCCCTGCGACTCCGCGGCCGAGGCCCGGGCGTCAGGGCGCCGGAGCGCCTTCCGGCGGGGCGTCGGTCGGCGGCAGACTGCAGGACAGCTCCAGCTGGGCCATGACCCGGTTCACCAGCATGCTGACCGAGGAGCCGCGCGTGTCGACGGTGAAATGCGCGGTGCGCCGGTACAGCGGATCGCGCTCGGCGTACAGGGCCTTCAGGCGCTTCAAGGGGTCGTCCACCTGGAGCAACGGGCGTTTGGTGTCCGAGCGCAGCCGATGGATCAACTGCGCCGGCACCGCGCGCAGGTAGATGACGGTGCAGCGCTGGTGCAGGCGCTGGCGATTGGCCTCGCGCAACACTACGCCGCCGCCGGTCGCCAGAACACCGTGCGACGCCTCGGCGGTCAGACGGTCGATGACCCGCTCCTCCACATCGCGGAAGGCGGCCTCGCCATGCGCCTCGAAATAGGCGCGGATGGGCATGCCGATGTCGTGTTCGATGACGGCATCCGAATCCACCAGGGCGCCGCCCAGGCGCCGGGAAAGATGACGCCCGGCAGTGGATTTACCACTGCCGGGCAGGCCGATCAAGGCAATCACGGAACGGTGTTCGCCTGTTCGCCTGTTCGCCCTCAACCCATCACGGGGCCACCGTGACGGCAACCGTCGCGGTACGCGTTTGGTTGGCGGCGTCGCGCACCGTGATGGTGGCGCTGCCCGCGGCCACACGGGTGATGGTCACCACATTGGCCGCAACCGCTACTGTCGCCACACCTGTGTTGCTGGAGACTACTTCGTAGGTGCCCGAACCGTTGTTGATCAGCACCTGACCTGCGGCCGCACCGGCCATGGAAAGGACCAAGGTGCCGGGTGTCACACCGAACGCGCCCTGACCGACCGTCACGGCAATGGTCGCGCTGCGATTTTGGTCCGCCTTGTCGCGCACCGTGATGGTGGCGCTACCCGCCGTGAGGCCGGTCACGGTAACAACATTGCCATTCACGGTTGCCGTCGCCACCCCACCGTTGCTGGACAGCACCTCGTAAGCGCCCGACCCATTGTTGATCAAGGCCTGTGCCGTGGCCGAGGCAGGCAGCGTCAGCGCCAGCGTACCGGGCGTCACGCCGAAAGCCCCCAGGCCGCATGCAAGGCCGTTGTCCGCAACGGTCACCGCCGTGCTGGCGATGGCTCGGTTCGCATCCACCACCGTGACGGTGACCGTCTGGTTGCCGTTAACGCAACGACTGCCATTCGAGCCGGTATTCAGAGTAAAGCCAGTGAACGCCCCACAGGTGGCTCCGATGGGCGCGAGCAAGCCGGGGTTGTCGCTGAAGAGGCAGACGTTGCCCACGGCACCAAAGATAGTGAAATTAATCACCTGATTGTCGTTCTCGGAGATCGTGATCGCGTTCGGCGACACCCGGATGGTGGGGCTGCCGGCCACCACCGTCACCTTGACCTTGGCGGATTGATTGGCGCTGTCGAGCACGGTCACATCAATCCCCTCGGAAACCAGCTTGCCGACAACGATAAGCTCATCACCCACCACGCTGGCGTCCAGTGCGGCCGGAATGCCCTGATTGACCCGGTACGGCGCCTGACCACCCGTGATCTTGGTGATGGTGCTCATGCCCACAAAGATCTGGTAGTCGCTGGCGGCCAATTGCAGCGGAGGCACGCCCACAGTCAGGGCCACCTGCAGCGTGGCTCCAGCGCCGTCACGGATGTTGACGGTGGTGGTGCCGAGCGCCACACCGGTCACCGTCCACTGCGTACCCGAAACTTGAACCACCGATGCAATGCCGCCATCGGCCCCAGTCACGGTGTACGGCGCGGCGCCACCGCCCACCGAAAAGGTGCGTGCGGCGCCAGCCCCCACACCAACGGTCAGTGCCGACGGTGCCGTGGTGTACAAGGGTTTGCTGGATCCCACCTTGACCGCGATCGATACGGAACGGGCGTTGTAATCCAACACCTGAACGGTGGTGTCACCACCGCCCACCGCACCGATCACCAACTGATCGGCGGAAACCGCCGCCACGGCGATGGTCGGATCCGGGTTGACCACCCGGTAGGGGGCGTTGCCCCCGGTGATGGTGTAAGTGCCCGATCCCCCGACCGGAATGACGACGTTGGTGCCGGCGGTGGTGGTCAGGGTGATTTGGTTGGGATTGGTCCCGGAGGAGCCACCTCCACCGCCACAAGCCGCCAACAGCGTGGTGGCCACCAAGCTCAAGATTCCGATCAATTTCCGCATAGTTTCCTCATTCAACTTGACTGCTTATCCTGCCGGGCTACGCCTCAGCGCACCGCACCCCGGTCAGAGATCATCTTGGGCGTGATGAACACCAGCATCTCCGTCTTCTGGGCGTTGCGCGAACGCTGTTTGAACAGGTTGCCCAACACCGGAATGTCTCCCAGCATGGGCACCTTGTTTTCGCTTTCCTGCTCGGTCAGCTCGAAAATACCACCGATCACCACGGTACCGCCATTTTCAACCAGCACCTGGGTCTTGACCTTCTTGGTGTTGATCGACATCGCCCCGGCCACCTCTCCGCCCGGGCTGTCCTTGTTGACTTCCAGGTCGAGGATGATGTTGCCCTCCGGGGTGATCTGGGGCGTCACCTCGAGCTTCAACACCGCCTTGCGGAACGCGACCGAGGTAGCGCCACTGGAGGTGGCCTGCTGGTAGGCGAACTCGGTGCCTTGCTCGATCAGTGCCTTGGTCTGGTCGGCCGTCACCACCCTCGGGCTGGACACCACCTTGCCCTTGCCATCGGCTTCCAACGCAGAGATTTCCAGGTTCAGAAACCGGTTGGCCGCCGAGCTGAACAGCGACACCGCGAAATTGGCCGGAACGGCACCGAAATACCCGGTCGCCGGCATGTTGACGAACTTGGACGTGGCCACGTCGATCAGGCTGGGCAAGCCTTCGCCGGTGGTCGCTGACACGGCGTTGTAGCTGCCGCCGAGCGCCACGCGGTTGTTGTTGCCCACGGGATAACCGGAGTCCCCACCACGGATGCCGCGCAGATCGCTGCCGCCCAGACGCACGCCCAGCGACTTGCCGAACTGGTCGGAAGCCTCGACGATGCGCGCTTCGATCAGCACCTGGCGCACGGGAACGTCGAGCTTGGAGATCATCTCCTGCACCTGCTCCAGCCGCGAGGGGATGTCGGACACGAAGATCTGGTTGGTGCGCGGCTCGGCGACGACGGTGCCGCGGCCGCTCAACAGGCTGTTGCCCTGGTTTCCGGCCCCACCGGTGCCCCGATTGGCGTTCAACTGGGCGGTGATGTCGGCCGCCTTGGTGTAATTGAGCTGGAAGGCCTGGGTGCGCAAGGGCTCCAGGTTGCGAATGGCGGCCTGCGCCTCCAGTTCCGCTTTTTCCTTGGCGGCCAATTCGTCCTTGGGTGC
Source organism: Pseudomonadota bacterium (assembly GCA_020161215.1). GTDB lineage: Bacteria > Pseudomonadota > Gammaproteobacteria > Burkholderiales > Burkholderiaceae_C > Ottowia. Next base: position 24,442 of record JAIUOM010000036.1, on the reverse strand, counting down.
GATCTGCAGCACGTTGCCGCTGCGCTTCATGCCCAGGCTCTTGGCCTGCAGGATGATGTCCAGCGCCTGGTCCCAGGGTACGTCCTTCAGACGCAAGGTTAGGTTGCCTTGCACGGTGTCGGAGGTGACGATGTTGAAGTTGGTGAAGTCGGCGATCACCTGCAACAGCGAGCGCACATCGATGTTCTGGAAATTCAACGACAGCTTCTCGCCGCGGTACCCAGGCCCCTGCGTCAGCTTGTCTGCGTTGACCTTCTGCTGGCGCAGCTCCACCACCAGTTGGTTCTCGCTTTGGTAGGCGCTGTGCTCCCACAAGCCCTTGGGTTCGATCACCATGCGCACCCGGTCACCGATCTGGGTCGTCGTGATGGTTTGAACCGGCGTTCCGAAGTCGGTGACGTCGAGACGGCGACGCAGGCCCTCGGGCAAGCTGGTGCGCAGGAATTCCACCACCAGGTTCGTCCCCTGTTGCCGAATGTCCACGCCGACCTGGCTGCTGGCCAGATCGACCACAACCCGTCCGGTGTTCTCCGTGCCGCGGCGGAAATCAATGTCGCGCAACGGCAGCGCCACGTCGTTCCGACTCTCGGCGAACACGCGCGAGGTGCCCGTGGCCGGCGTCGCCACCGAGACCGGCTCCAGGATGATCAGCAGGGACTTGCCCTGCACCTCGGCGCGGTACGCGGCAGGCTGTTTGAGGTTCAACACCACGCGGGTGCGGTCACCGGCCTGCACCACGTTTGCCGCGCGCAGGTTGCCCTGGTTCAGTTCCACCTGACTGCGCCCAATGCCGTTGACCACGCCCGGAAAATCCAGCGCAATACGGGCCGGGGACTGCACCACGAACCCCGCCGGGGCCGCCGTCAGCGCTTGGTTCAAATCAATCCGCGCCACCTCCTGGCCACCGTGTATCGAGCCGCTGATCGACTCAATGCTGGGTTGCGCCATGGCGGTCGCCGCGCCCAACCAGGTCACGCCACCCACGATCACCAAGCGCAAGACGGATCCCGCAAGCTTCATCCAGTCCTTCATTTTGTTTTCTCCTGCAACTGCAGCGCGGCAGTGCGTTCGATCCATTCACCTGCGGCATCCTGCACGATCTCGCGCAGCTTGACTTCGTTCTCGCTGATCTGGGTCACCAGGCCATAGTTCTGGCCGAGGTAATTGCCGGTCTTGACCCTGTACAACAGCTTGTCCACACGCACCAGCGCCTCCCGCTGTCCTTGACGGTCCAGACTGCCCACCATCTCCATGACATCCAACGGGTAGGACTCCAGCGGCTCCTTGCGTCGATTCTGTTCCGCGGCGAGTAGGCGCGCGCTGTTGTTCTCGGGCCCGACCTCCTGGCGCAATACCTGGGTCAGTCTCTGACTGCTGAACGGATCGAGGGCACCGGATTCCGAGTAAGCCAGAGGCACGTAACGCTTCGGCTCGCTGATCGGCGTGATCTTGGGCTGTGTCAGGCGGCGCTGCTCGGACATCCACTGGTGAATGTCCTCGGTGTCCGACGAACAGCCCCCGAGGAGCGCAACGGCGACAAGGCCCACGGCCCAGCATGGCGGTGAGGTCCACCTCATTTCCGGGCTCCTGGCTTGGCGGCCTTGCGCTGCGCCGCGATCTCTTCCGGATCCAGGTAACGGAAGGTCTTGGCCGTGGCATCGAGCACCAGCGCTCCCCCTTTATCCTGCGCCGGCGCGGGCGAGACGGCAACGTTGTTCAAGGTCACGATACGCGACAGATTGGCGATGTCGGCGGTGAAGGCGCCGATGTCGTGATAGCTGCCGGTGACCCGCAACACGATGGGCAGTTCGGCGTAATACTCCCTGACCGTCAACTGCCCGGGCCGAAACAGCTCGAACTGCAGACTGCGCCCCAGCCCGGCCTGGTTGATGTCGGACAACAGGGCGTCCATCTCCGACTTGCTGGGCAGCTGCTTCTCCAACAGGGTGACGTACTGAGTCACCTGCACACGCTGCTTCTTCAACGCATCCAGGCTCACGGCCTTTTGCAGCTTGCTCTGGAAATCCGTGCGCAAGGTGACTTCCTTGGCACGTTCGGCCTCCAGATCGTCCGCCCACGAATTCAAGCCCAGGAACCACAGCAGCACGACCACCAGGACCGCCAGCGTGAGCAGCAACACGTAACGCGGCAGCGCTGGCCACGAGGCCGGATCGCCCGAATCCAATCCGCGAAACTGCGCACCCGCGGACCGCAGGCCATCGGCCATGTCGACATTGAAGGAAAGCTTGCGTGCCATGCTCAGAACCCCATGGGCGCCTCAGGAGGTGCCGGCCGCTCGCGGCGGCGTCGACCCGGCCTTGGCCGCTTCGTTGGCACGTTGCAACTGCACGCGTATGGTGAAGTTGTAGACACGGCGCTGCTCCTTCGGCCCCAGCGCCAGATTGGACGCCACGATTTCGATCAATTCGGGCTTGGTCACCCAGTCGCTGTTGCGCGACAGGTTTCGGAGCAACTCAGACACCCGCTCGTTGGATTGCGCGGTGCCGGCCAGCAACACGTTCTGGCCTTCCTGCCTGATGCTGCGCAGATAAATGCCCTCGGGCAGTTGACGAACCGCTTCGTTCATGAGGTGAACTGGCAGGTTGCGATCGGCCTGCAGGTTTTCCACCGCCTCCTGCCGGGCCTTGAGGGCGGCGATCTCGTCCTGCAGCGTGGCCACTTCCTTGATTTCGACCTCCAGCTTGCGGATTTCAGAGGTCAGTAATTCGTTGCGATTTTGTTGCGATGAAATTTCGCCCTGGTACCAAAGGTAGATTCCCGCCGCGGCGAGGCCACCCAGGGCCACCGCGGCGCCCAGGGAAGCATGAAACATCTGGCGCGCCCGTTTGCGCGCCGTTTCACGGTGGGGCAGGAGGTTGATCAGGATCACCGCAGGAACCTCCGCATGGCCAAACCGCAGGCCGTCAGGTACGAAGGCGCCTCACGGACCAGCTTTTTGTCCCGCACGCCGCGCGCCACCTTCATGCCATCGAAGGGATTGACGACCTGACACGGGAAACTGGTGAACCGGGTCACCGCATCAATCAGACCGGGCAAGCCGGCGGTGCCCCCGGCGAGCAGCACGTAATCCACGCGGTTGTACGGCGTGCTGGTAAAGAAGAACTTCAGTGCACGCTCGACTTCCTGGGCCAGCGAATCGACGTAGGGCTGCAGCACCGTCGCGGCATAGTCGTCCGGCAGCTCGCCCGCCCGCTTCTTAGCCTCGGCCTCCTCGAAGGTGAAGCCGTATTGGCGAACCAGCAGCTGAGTCAGCTGGGCACCTCCAAAGACCTGATCACGCTCGTAGATCACGTCGTCGTTGCGCAGCACCTGCATCGAGGTGGTCTGCGCACCGATCTCGAACAGTGCGATGGTGGCGTCCCGCCCCCCGCCGGGCAGGCGCCCGGCAACCCGACTGGCCGCCAATCGCGCGGCATAGTTCTCGACGTCGACCACCACGGCGGTAAGCCCGGCGGCCTCGGCCAGCCCCTGACGATCCTCGACTTTTTCCTTGCGCGAGGCGGCGATCACCACCTCGATATCGCCAACCGAGGTGGCACTTGGTCCGGCCACGCAGAAGTCCAGACTCACTTCGTCCAGCGAAAATGGAATGTACTGATTGGCCTCGGTCTCGACCTGGACCTCCATCTCGCGCTCGCTCAAGCCACCCGGTAAAATGATTCTTTTGCTGATGACCACGGAGGCGGGCAGCGCCATCGCCACGTTCTTGGCCTTGGTTCCGGTCCGGTTGATGAGGCGGCGCGTGGCATCCACGACTTCGTCGAATTTTTCGATATTGCCTTCGTTGATCCAGCCACGCTCCAGGGGCTCAATGCCGCAACGCTCCAGCGTCAGATCACCCGAACGATCCTGCGCCAATTCCACCAGCTTGACACTCGACGAGCTGATATCGAGCCCGATCAGGGGTGCCGGCTGGCGGCTGAACAAGGAGCCAGTATTCAAGAGAGTTCCTTGCTAAGGATTTTTTACAACAGCTACTCAAACTTAAGAAGTTACTTCAATGCTAGCAGCAAGCCCCTTGTCAGGCAAAGAAAAACGGCGTATTTAGCAGGTCTGCGCGTTGTCAAAAAGTCACGTTTTCGACCCACACCAAGCCCCGATCACGATCGGTCACTCAAAGCAACAATTTGTATTCTTGGCGCTCGATTCCGATCCGCGAACCCTTGGTTCTGGCAACTTATGGCACCCCATCGACTCGATGAAGCATCGCCCGGTCACCCCCTCGGGGTACAAACTCACGCCCCGCTCCCGACCCACGCAGCAGCGGTATATGGACAAAACCCCAGTCATCCCTGATGTCGTATGAGCACTGAAGACTCCCGAACCACCACGAACAGGTCGCCGCAGGGCCAGGGCACGCCCTGGTGGAAATGGGTGGTCAAGGTCACCGCCTGGGCCGGTGGCCTGGCCGTCGCGGCGGCGCTGACCCTGGTCATGGCGGGCTTGATGGCCATGGCCATCGCGTACCCGAACCTGCCCGACGTTTCGGATCTGTCCAATTACCGTCCAAAATTGCCCTTGCGCGTCTATACCGCCGAAGGGGCCCTGATCGGCGAATTTGGCGAGGAGCGACGCCGCCTGACTCCCATTGCCGATATTCCCCAGGTGATGAGAAACGCCGTCCTGGCCATTGAGGATGCACGTTTTTACGAGCACAGCGGCGTGGACTATCTGGGTGTGTTGCGCGCGGCGCTGGCCAACCTGGGCCGGGAAAAAAGCCAAGGCGCGTCGACCATCACCATGCAGGTGGCGCGCAACGTCTACCTGTCCACCGAAAAAACCTACACGCGCAAGATCTACGAGGTGTTGCTGACCTTCAAGCTGGAGCATCTGCTGACCAAGGACCAAATCCTTGAGATCTACATGAACCAGATTTTCCTGGGCAACCGCGCCTATGGCTTCGCGGCGGCCTCCGAAACCTATTTCGGCAAACCGCTCAAGGAGGTGACCGTGGCCGAGGCCGCCATGCTGGCGGGCATCCCGAAATTTCCCTCCGCCGCCAATCCGATCGCGAATTTCAATCGCGCGCGTGAGAGGCAGCTGCACATCATTGATCGGATGCTGGAAAACGGCTTCATCACCGCGGCGCAGGCAGCCACCGCCAAGCAGCAGGAGATCAGGATCAGGCCCGCCAACGAAGGCACACGCGTGCATGCCCAGTACGTTGCTGAAATGGTGCGCCAGCTGATGTTCGCGCAATACGGCGAGGACACCTACCGGCGCGGACTGAACGTCTACACCACCATCCGGGCCGCCGATCAGGACGCGGCCTACGCCGCGCTGCGCAAGGGCGTCCTGGACTACGAACGCCGCCAGACCTACCGCGGACCCGAGAAGTTCATCGACCTGCCTCGAGACGCCAAGGACCTGCAGGATGCCGTCGACGACGCCCTGGCGGCCACCCCGGACATCGCAGAAATGCTGGCCACCGTGGTGCTGGAGGCCACGCCGCGCAAGGTCACGGTCATGCGCCGCAACGGAGACAGGATCGAAATCACCGGAGACGGCCTGCGCGGCATGCAGGCCAGCCTCTCACCCAAGGCAGCTCCGGCCCAGCGCTTGCGCCCAGGCGCAATCGTCCGCGTCGTCAAGGGGACCAAAGACGGCTGGGACATCACCCAGCTGCCCGAGGTGGAAGGCGCACTGGTGGCACTGGATCCTCGCAACGGCGCCGTGAAGGCCCTGGTGGGCGGCTTCGACTTCGACAAGAACAAGTTCAATCACGTCACGCAGGCCTGGCGGCAGCCGGGCTCGTCCTTCAAGCCCTTCATCTATTCGGCGGCACTGGAGAAAGGCTTCTCGCCGACGACGATGATCAACGACACGCCGTTGTTCTTTGATGCCAGCGTGACCGGTGGGCAACCCTGGGAGCCGAAGAACTACGAGGGTGGCTTTGAAGGCCCGATGACCCTCAAGCGCGGCCTGGCGCGTTCGCGCAACATGATCTCCATCCGCATCCTGCAGCACATCACCCCCCGCTACGCGCAGGAATGGGTCAGCCGATTCGGCTTCGACGCCGACAAGCACCCCCCCTACCTGACCATGGCCTTGGGCGCCGGCTCGGTGACCCCAATGCAACTGGCGGCGGCCTATGGCGTGTTCGCCAACGGCGGCTACCGGGTGAGCCCGTTTCTGATCACCCGGGTCACCGACCAGTCGGGAAAAATCCTGGTCGAAAGCGAACCCAGCGGACCGACCGAGTCCACGCGTGCCATCGACGCGCGCAACGCCTTCGTCATGACCACGCTGCTGCAGGAAGTGGCACGCAGCGGCACCGCCGCCAAGGCCCAGGCCACGCTCAAGCGCCCGGACATCGCCGGCAAGACCGGCACCACCAACGACTCCATGGACGCCTGGTTCGCGGGCTTTCAGCCGAATCTGGTCGCCGTGGTGTGGATGGGCTACGACACGCCGCGCAATCTGGGGGCCCGGGAAACCGGCGGTGGCTTGAGCCTCCCGATCTGGATCAACTACATGCAAACCGCGCTGCACAACGTGCCGGTGGCCACGCTGACGCCGCCGAATGGCGTGGTCAACATGGGCGGCGACTGGTTCTACGACGAATACTCACGAGGCGGGGGCATCGCCAATCTGGGTGGCGCCGGTTTGACGCCCAGCGAAGGCACGGCAGAACCAGGGTCTGCACCCCCATCCGAAGAGCGCAGCCGGATTCTCGATATGTTCCGCAATTGAGAAGCGCCGTGCAGCGCCCCAAGAGCACGGCCCGACTCCCTTGAGTCGGCCCGCGCCGGCCGATATCAAGTCGGCTGAAAAGTCAGCGCTTCACCCGCGTGCTCACTGACACTTCGGGTCAGGCACGCAAAAAAATCTTCCCCGGATTTGGTGTCACGCCACGCGCCGGCACCATCCAGCTGGAAGTGGTAGCCGCCCGAGCGGGCCGCCAGCCACACCTCGTGCAAGGGCTTCTGCAGGTTGATCACGACCTCGCTGCGGTCGCGAAACACCAGTGTGATCATGCCGCCGACGCGCTGGTTGTCGATGTCCACGTCGGTGGTTTCGTTCAACCGATCGCATTGAATCTCGATGCTGCGCAGCAAGGCTTCCGCGCGATTCATGTATTCCTGGTCGGTCATTACAATCGTTCCATGTCCTGCTTGTCTTGTCGCCGCTTCATTCTAATCAGCCCCCTGGTGCTGCTGATGGGATTGGGGTTATCGGGCTGCGGGCAGCGCGGCCCGCTCTACATCCCCAAGGATCCGGCGGCGGCCAACCGGGCCACCTTGCCGCAAACCGTGTTCGGGCGCGCCAGCGCGGCCCCTGCCGCACGCACCACGCCCCCGCTGCCGGCGCCCTCCCTGGAGCCCGCCATCCCAGACGTTCAGGACATTCAGTGAGCCCGCACCACGCTGGGCCAGCGTGGCTCAGGCTTCGTCCGACAGCAGCTTGATCTCGACGCGCAAGCCCGGGTTGGCGTTGTGCACCGAGAAACTCCCGCCGTGCGCCCGCGCCACCAGGCGCACCAGGTACAAGCCCAGCCCGACCCCGCCACTGCCGCGTTCGCGTGCGCCGTCTGGGCGGTAAAAAGCCTCGGACAGACGTGACAGGTGCTCCGGTGGCACACCGGGCCCATGGTCGCGCACCACGATGCGCACCCCATTCGCGCCGGAACGCCCCAGGTGCAGTTCGGGGGGTGGGTGGCCGCTCGGCGTGTGACGCAGCGCGTTGTCCAGCAGATTGCGCAGCAGCAGGCGCACCCGGGCGGGGTCCAGCGACACTGGCGAAGGCAGCACCGGATCGGTCCGCAACACCACCTGTCCGGCGGCGGGCCGTGTCTGGGCCAGTTGCGCGATCACCTCACGCGCGAGCGCCGGCAGCTCCACCGGTTCACGCTGCAGCGCCGCGTGCGGGCTCGTCAAGCGCTCGCCTTCGAGCAGGTCGGTGATCATCGCCGCCATCAGCCCCAGATCGCGCAGCAAGGCCGCACGCGCGGTTTCGCTGTCCACGTCGTCGGGCAACAGTTCGGCGTTCAGGCGCGCGCGCGTCAGCGGGCTGCGCAGTTCGTGGCTGATGGCCAGCAGCAAGCCCCGCTTGGCGTCCAGCATCTGGCGAATGTCGGCGGCCATCTGGTTGACGGTGATCGCCAACTCGCTCAGTTCATCGGGGCGGCGCGCGTGGCGCACCGGAATCGGTGGCTCGAACTGACCGACGCCAAACCGCCGTGCCCCCGCGCCAATATCGCGGATCGGCCGCAGCATGCGGTGCACCACGGCGTAAGCCAAGGCCGTCAACCCCAGCAGGGCCGCCAACGCGATCCCCACGACCCGGCGCGGCGCCTCGCGATCCCTGCGCGCGCTCAGCGACAAGTCGATTCGGTGGCCATCGGTGGTACGCCGTGTGACGACCGCACGCTCCTGGTGGTCTTCGCTGACCCGAGACGGCCCGCCCCGCTGCCGATCGTCCGACTGCCAGTTGACCTGAGGCCCGGCAATGCGCACGACCACCGGCAGGCGTTCGGCGATGGCGCGCGCGCGCTCGACGCTGGGCGGGGCGCCGATTTCGGCGACCAATCGGTCGGCGTAGTCTCCCACCAGGGGATTCACCGCTTCGCGCCAGCCCACGGAAAGCGCCCGTCCGATACCGCCCAGGAAGACCGCACTCATGGCCACGGCCAGCAGCAGGAACAGCAGCACCAGCCGCAGGCGCAGGGAATGGCGCGCCCCGCGCAGCCAGACTCGTGCGCGATGTGCCTTCATGGCGTCAGACGCGGCAACGCCAGGGTGTAGCCGGCGTTGCGCAGGGTCTTGATCGCGTCCAGCGGCTCCAGCTTCTTGCGCAAGCGGCTGACCACGATGTCCACCGCGCGGGTGTACAGATCGGCCTCGTGGCCGCGCAGCTCGGCCAGGATGTCGTCGCGGCTGAACACCTTGCCGGGCGCACGCGCCAGCAGATGCAGCAAGTCGAACTCGGTGCTGGTCAGCTCCACCAACTGGCCCTGGCGCCGCACGGTGCGCGTGACCGGATCCAGCGCCAGACCGTCGAAACGCAGCACACTCTCAGGCACGGCTGTGGCCACCCGACGGCGCAGGATGGTCTGCACGCGCGCCACCAACTCACGCGGCTCGAACGGCTTGGGCAGGTAGTCGTCGGCGCCCAGTTCCAGGCCCACCACGCGGTCGGTCAATTCGCCGCGCGCGGTCAGCATCAGGAGCGGCACGTCGCTTTCCTTGCGGATGGCGCGGCACAGCTCAAAGCCGTCCATCTCGGGCAGCATCACGTCCAGAATGGCCGCGTCGAACCCTCCCTGGCGCAAACGGACCATGCCAGCGCTGGGCGTCAGCGCTTGCTCCAGCCCCAGCCCGAAGCGCTGAAAGTACTGGGCCAGCGGCGGGCCCAGGTGTACATCGTCGTCGATCAGCAGCACGCGGTGCATCTTGCTCATTCTGACAGGGCGCCCGTCAATCCGAGAATCGATCTCGGGCCCAATGGCGCAAGATCAGCAGCCGAAGCCGCTGCTGCGTGGGCGCCGCCAGCGCATCAAATGCGTCGGCCCCCTGCATCAGTTCGGCCAGGATCCCGCCGGCCTCCGGTGCCTGCCGACCAGCCTGGCGCAACCACAGCGCCAGCGCATGCTGACGATCAAAGCGCGAACCCCACAGCAACGTCAACCACTCCGCGTGCGGATCGTCCTGCCCATTGAACAGGGGCTGGGCCATGGCCTGTACCCGCCGCATCAGGGCGCGGGCCGGCATGTGCCCGGCACGCGATGGCGCGCTGTTCATGCCCGTTCCGCCCGGACGGAGCGCCCCAGGCCGACTCGCCCCAGATGCGAATCGCCAAAACCGCGCTCGTACTTCAGGCCATAGCCCAACGCCCGGTCAAAGCCGATGTGAGCCAGCCACACCAGAGCCAGGGCCATGCTCGGCTGCGCGCCCACCCACCAGGCGCCGCCCAGCAGCATGGCCGCGGCGAGTGTGCTGTGGGTCAGGTTGTAGGCCCGTGCACCCCAGCGCGGACCCAAGCCGTACGCCAAAAGCGCCAGATCGGGCAGAAGAAAGAGGGCGGCAAACGCCCCCCAACCCGCGCCCAATGCCCGGTACGCAAGCACGGCACCGGCCAGCAAGGCCAGGCCCTCGAGCCGCAGCAGTTGGCGCGGCCCGCCGTGCACCGCGCCGTCCATGTCAGTCACGCCCCCAGCCACGGCGGCGCTCCATGAAGTCACGCACCTTCCGTTGCTGCTCCGGGTTCAAGCTGTCGTAAAAATCCCCCAGGGCGGCAATGACTTGCGGGCTGGCGCCCTGCACCGCCGCGGTCTTTTGCTGCACCAGCGCCTGCGCCTTGGCACGGTCAAAGGTAGCGCCCGCCACCAGGGATTTCACCTCGGCGCGCGGGTCGGTGTTGCCGCGCACGGCCAGGCGCTGAGCACGCAAGGTGTCGGCCAACGCCCCGAGCTTGCCTTTTTGCTCAGCGTTCAGCTCCAACTTGCCGGCCACGCGCTCCACCATCTTGCCGCGCCATTCGGCGGCTTGCTCAGGCGTGGCCTCGCTGCCCCAAGCGTGTTTGTGATGGCCACCACAGGCCGTGAGCCCGCCCAACACGATGCTGGCGCCGGCCAGGCCGAACAGAGAGCGTTTGATCCAATTTTTCATGACGGTGCCTTTCTTGCATAGGCTGTTGAACATGTCCGTCATGGTGCCGGCTCGTCTGCCCGAGGTCTTCTCGGCGCGGTATCGCTGTGTTTCGTTATTTTTCAGCGTGCCGATTCCGCAATGTCTTCGGTATCCACCTCTCGCCGGGCCTGCTCCGCGTAGCGGTGCCCGCTCACGGTGTTGGTATTGATCAACGCGTCCAGCCGTGCCAGCAGGTCGGCCGACAAGCGCACCTCGGCCGCACCCAAGTTCTCGCGCAGGTGCTCCACCGAGCGCGTGCCAGGTATCGGCAGAATGTCCTGGCCCTGGTGCAGCAACCAGGCCAGGGCCAATTGCGCCGGGGTACATCCGACTTCGGTGGCGATGGCCTGAAAACTGCTCAGCAGCGGCAAATTGCGCGTGAAGTGCTCGGAGGCGAAGCGCGGCATCGGCCGACGAATGTCCTTTTCGGCCAGGGCGGCCAAGGCGCCCAGATCGGGCAGCGCACCGGCCAAAAAACCCCGTGCCACCGGGCTGAAGGCGACGAAGCTGACGCCCAGATCACGGCAGGTGCGCAGCACGGCGATCTCGGGATTGCGCGTCCACAGCGAATATTCGGTCTGCAGCGCCGCAACCGGGTGCACCGCGTGCGCACGGCGCAAGGTGGCGGCGGACACCTCCGACAGACCAATGCTGCGAATCTTGCCGGCACGCACCAGATCGCCGAGCGCACCCACGCTGTCCTCGATGGGCACCTGTTTGTCCCAACGGTGCAGGTAGTACAGATCGATCACATCGGTACGCAGGCGCCGGAGCGAACCCTCGCAGGTCGCGCGCAGCGCCCCAGGACGGCCGTCGATGACCCGGGTCGGCTTGACCGTACCGTCGCCGGCTTCCACCGTCATGCCGCACTTGCTGGCCAGGGTGAAGCGCTGGCGGTGCGGCGCCAGCACCTGCCCGACCAGCGCTTCGCTGACCCCGAAGCCGTACAGCGCCGCCGTGTCGAAATGCGTCACCCCGGCATCCAGCGCGGCCAGCAGTAGCCGCTCGGCCTGCTCACGCGGCGGTGGCGTGCCGTAAGCGTGGCAGATGTTCATGCAGCCCAGGCCAATGGGGCTGACGGTAAAGGGGCCAAGTTGACGTTGTTGCATCAGGCGATATTCGCACGTGAGGGGCATCAGCCTCGATCAGCCTCGTCCGGTTGATCCGGCACCGCACGCATGAACCGGTCAAAGTCCTCGCGCAGGCCCAGCTTCGCCTCTTGGCGCAAATAGTCCACCGTCAACACCGACGCCAGCTTTTCCCCGGCGGCACTGGCAATGAATTGATTCACTGAAACGCCATCACGCGCCGCCAATTCACGAGTCTTGGCGTGCAAAGAATGGGGCAGGCGAACCGTCAGAGCGGTCATGGCTCACTCCTCAACAATTGAAGGAACTCGGCGGAGGTCACCGGTTGCACCCCCAGCTCGGTAATTTTTTGAAAATCGCGCAGCTTGTGCGTCACCAGGTAGCGACTGCCCGACGCCACAACGCATTCCAGCACCATGTCGTCGTCCGGATCGCGAAGAAACGGCCGCCACAGATAGTGCACGGCCTGCAAATGGGCCAAGGACGCCAGGTAGCGAAGAAACGGTCGCGCATCGTCCGGCCCCATACCCGGCGGCAAATGCTCGGACCGACTCATCACATCCTGCCATTCGGTGTACAGCGCCACGCTCAAAGCGATTTGAAAGCGCGAATCGGGCAGCAACGACAGCAACTGAAAATTCGCCCCCCGACGCGAACGCTCAGCGGCAACCTCGCATGGTTACACCAATATAACTAACTACATGAAAATTCTCGAAAATTTCAATACAACCAATACAAGATATTCAATACAATCAATACAAAATTTCTCCAAATGGAGATTGACATGACCAATGCCAACCATCCACTGTCTCGCACCCATCTCCACACGGCATTTCACCGGTTGATGCCGCGTTTGTCGGCAGGAATGCGTCGCCTGGCCGAACAACTGCTGGAGCTGATTGGGGAAGACGGCTCCGCACCCGTGCAACAGCTGCATACCCAGCTTTTCCCCGCCACCGACAACACCAAGACCGCCAGCGCGCAACTGGGCAACCTGCTCAAAGCCCTTGCCCGTGCTGCCGAAGAAAGCGGCTTGGTGCTCGGCCACCAGTTCGAAGGCTCTAAACAAGGAACAACCGCCGGGCGCAAGCTGCGTTTTCTTGGTCCGCCCCCCTTGCTGCTCGCCGAAACCGAAACCCTAAACGCCATCGAGCCAGAGCAGCGCATCCAAGGCCAACTGGCCGACGTTCTGGTGCAAGAGCACAAAGTGGTGCTGCTGACCTTCAACAAGCACGAGTTTGAAGCCGTGCGCAAACTGTTCTGGAACAAGCCGAGCGCGCAGCCCAGCCTCGTACAACTCCCTTTGCCCGGCCGCCCCGCCATCTCGCTGGACGAGCTGGGCAGCCTGGGCAACATGCGGATATTCCATCACCACAGTCGCCAGGGCAACCGCGAATCGCAGCGCGCCAGCGCCGACATTCAGGCAGCCCTTCAACCCCGCGCCATCGTGGCGGTTGGCATTGCCTTCGGCATCAACGAAAAGAAGCAAAATTTGGCGGACGTCCTGGTCTCCAAGTTCATCGTCGACTACGAGTTGGGCAAGGTGCACGACGACGGAAAAATCACCTTGCGCGGCGCACGCCCTCCTGCCTCTCGCGCCTGGGTACGGGCGCTTGAACAGCTCGACACACGCGCCAACGCCGGCATCGACAAGACCACCTGGCCCAGGTTGCACTTTGGCGGCGTCCTGAGCGGTGAAAAGCTCGTGGACCACCGGGACTACCGCGATCAACTGGGTCAGCTTTCGGGTCAAGACGACATCGTCGGCGGCGAGATGGAAGCAGCCGGCGTGCAGACCGCGCTGGATGGCACCGGCACTGACTGGCTGGTCGTCAAAGCCATCTGCGACTGGGGCGACGGCAACAAATCGCAAGACAAAGAACGCCGCCAACAACAGGCCGCCGACAACGCCGCCCAGGTGGTCCATGCCTTGATCGCCAGCGGCACCGTCTACCCCGAGCCAGCTTCCCCCACACCTGACACACCGCGCCCGCGCCTCACCCCCGCCGGCGAACTGATGCGCAGAACCCGCCTACCCGAGCGAGATGGCGATTGCCCCCCCTACCAACCCAACCACGCCACCCACATCAATCTCGACTCTTTCGATGAATTGGCAGACAAAAGGGGCCGGGGGGTACTGGGGGAGAGTGAGAAAGCGAGCCTGGTCGCCTTCGATGACATCCTGCAATGGGCCACCGACGCCAATGGCCCACCGTTGTACGCCCTGCTGGGCGAATACGGCATGGGCAAGACCACCACCAGCCAGCGCGTGTTTGAGCACCTGCGGCAGCAGCACGCGGCGGGCGAATTGGCCCGGCCCGCGCTGTACTTCGACCTGCGCAAAGTCGAGCGCCTGGTGTCCGCCAGTGCGGTATCGCCCGGCGCCGTGCCCGGCCTGCAAGAGACCGTGGAAGACTGCCTGAAGAACGGTTACCTCTCCGACGGACTGCAAGCCCCCAGCTACGCCGACGTGCTGGCCACCGTGGACCAAGGCGCGGTGGTGATCTTTGACGGCTTGGACGAAGTGCTCTCGCGCATACAAGACAAGCAAGGCCTCACCTTCACCGCCAACCTGCTGCGCGTACTGCCCGACGCACAAGCGCGCCGCGCACCCAGCGCCACCGCCCCACCGCCCAAGGTGCTGCTGTCATGCCGCTCGCAGTTTTTTCGCACCCTGCGCGAGCAAAGCAACCACCTGACCGGCGAACACCGTGGCGCGCAACCCGCGCGCCAGTACCGCGCGGTGGTGCTGCGCCCTTTTACCGAAGAGCAAATTCGCCAGTACCTGCAAGCGGCCTTGCCCAGCACCGATGTGAACGAGTTGATGGCCCGCATTGCCTCAATTCACAACCTGACGGAGTTAAGCCAGCGCCCCTTCACCCTCAAGCTGATCAGCCGTTTTTTGCCCCAAATCGAGCGCTGGCAAGCCGCAGGCCGCACCGTGACCGGCGCCACCCTGTACCGCGAAGTGGCCCGTGAGTGGCTGATCCGCGACAGGGAAAAGCAAAGCTTTCAACCCGAAGACAAAGAGCGCCTGGCAGCCGCCCTGGCCGCGCATCTGTGGCAAAAAAATCTGCGCGGCCTGAATGCCCCAGCACTGGAAACCTGGTTGGGCGAATGGTTGACCACGCAATCCACCAGCGCCGACTACCAAGACATACCACGCGCTCTGCTGCAGCAAGACCTGCGTAACGCCACGTTTTTACGCCGTGTGGACGACGGTGACAGCAGCCGCTTTGAGTTTGCACACAGCTCCTTGCAAGAGTTTTTCCTCGCCGAACATCTGGCTGCCGCAGTGCGCCAAGCCGCAGCCGAGTCCACACCGTCCCAAACCCAGGCCGCGTTTTTCGCCGCCTGGGCCGGCCCGTCCATCAGCGGTGAAACCCTGGATTTCCTGGCTCAAATTCTGAGCGAACACACCGACCCGGCCGCGTGGGTTGCCGTGCTCAACCGCTGGCGCACCAGCTACCGCGCCCAGGCGTCCGAGTTGCTGCTGCGCTACGCGCTGCAAGCCCCGCCGTCTGCACCACGCCCCTTGCTGGCCGGGTTTGATTTGCGTGGCGCGGCGCTGCGGGACTGGGCCTTTGGCGAAGGCGACGAAACCGACACCACGCCCCTGCTGCCCATGCAGGGCGTGCGTCTGCAGGGCGCCGACCTGCGCGGCACGCGCTGGCGCCGGGTGCGGCTGGACGACGCCGACGTGGGCCACGCTCGGCTGGACCAGGCGGTTTTCCAGGCCTGCAGCTTGCGCGACAGTCGGTGGGCAGACGCTCAGCTCACCGGCACGGTGTTCCGCGATTGCGCCTTGGCCGGCAGTCAATTGAGCAGCGCCCAGGCCTACCGCGCGCAATTTTCGGGCTGCACCGGGGTGCCTGACGCGGTGGCTCAGCCCGCCGACCCCGCCACCTGGCTGGCGCCGCCCACCCACCCACTCGCCCCATCCGCCCCATCCGGTCGCCTGCAATGGCTGTCGGGCCACAGCGGCGCCGTCACCGCCGTCGCCTTTTCCCCCAACGGCCAGCGCATCGCCTCCGCCTCTGACGACAGCACCCTGTGTCTGTGGGGCGCCAGCTCCGGCGAGTGCCTGATCACCTTCTCCGTCCGCCAGCACTCGGTCTCCGCCGTCGCCTTTTCCCCCAACGGCCAGCGCATCGCCTCCGCTTCCCACGACCGCACCCTGCGCCTGTGGGACGCCAGCTCCGGCGAGTGCCTGATCACCTTCTCCGGCCACCAGCTCCCGGTCACCGCCGTCGCCTTTTCCCCCAACGGCCAGCGCATCGCCTCCGCTTCCCACGACAACACCCTGCGCCTGTGGGACGCCCTCTCCGGCGAGTGCCTACTCACCTTCTCCGGCCACCAGGACTGGATCACTGCCGTCGCCTTTTCCCCCAACGGCCAGCGCATCGCCTCCGCTTCCGACGACAGCACCCTACGCCTGTGGGACGCCAGCTCCGGCGAGTGCCTACTCACCTTCTCCGGCCACCAGGGCTGGGTCAACGCCGTCGCCTTTTCCCCCAACGGCCAGCGCATCGCCTCCGCTTCCCGCGACGGCACCCTGCGCCTGTGGGACGCCGATTCAGGCCGTTGCCTACGCAGCCACTGGGCGAGCGATTGGGCAGATTGCGCCGGCCACGCCGTCTGGTCCCCTCCCGGCGCAGAAGCCGAGCACCCCGAAGGCCGGTTAATCAGTGCCAGCGGCGATGCCTGGCGGGTGTTGGGCTGGCAGGTGTGGGACCACCCCAGCGCACCTGGGCAGTGGACCCGCCTGCCGCT
This sequence comes from Pseudomonadota bacterium, assembly GCA_020161215.1. GTDB lineage: Bacteria > Pseudomonadota > Gammaproteobacteria > Burkholderiales > Burkholderiaceae_C > Ottowia. The sequence goes on along the minus strand of JAIUOM010000036.1, from coordinate 7,932 downwards.
TGGGCCCTACCCAACGTCGCCCGTGAATAGTTAGCAAAAATAGCCTTATGTCGGTGTCAATAAACGCTGTACAGCTATCAATATAGGAGTTATTTTTTCCCACTTGAATCTGGTTTTATACCAAATAGCATTCAATAAATTAGATATCATGTCAATTCACGAACTTCAAGGAGTCGTGGATGAAGAGTCTGATTACGGGCGACGCCGCCACCGTGGCGCGGTTGGCCGAGAGGCTGAAGAAGGCGAGCAGTCATTCGGAGTACCAGCGCATCCAGTGCGTGCTCATCCGAGCCACGCTGGGCAGCTCGGCCGCTGAGATAGCACAGTTGCTCGGTTGGTCCACAGCCACCGTGCATGTGATCCACTCGCGCTGGGCCAAGGAAGGCGAAGCGATCTTCGAGGTGCGCGCACGAGGCGGCAGGCACCACCAGCACCTGACGCCAGCGCAGGAGCTCGAACTGCTGGCGCCGTTCGTTGAGCGCGCCCAGGCCGGCGCGATGCTCTCAGTGGCACAGGTCGAGCAGGCCTTGCGAGAGCGCACTGGCAAGGCAGTGGCCCGCTCAACGGTGTATCGGCTGCTTGAGCGGCACGGTTGGCGCAAGATCGTGCCGCGCCCGAGGCACCCGAAGGCGGATGTTGCGGCGCAGGGCGCCTTTAAAAAAACTCCGCCGCGCGGTACGCCAAGAGGTCTGGCGCCAAGCTGAGCGGGGCCGTCGCGTGCGGTTGATGTTCCAGGACGAGGGGCGCTTCGGGCTACTGGGCACGCCGCGGCGGTGCTGGGCGCCAAGAGGTGTGCGTCCGGTGGTTGGTGCGCGGCTGCAGCGCCAGTACCTCTATGCCTTCAGTGCCGTCAGCCCGCACGACGGCGTGCTCGACTCTCTGGTGCTGCCTTGGGTGAACGCCGAGGCGATGAGCCTGTTCCTGGCTGAGGTGGCCCAGCGCCACGCCGACGAGTTCATCCTCATGGTCATGGACCAGGCGGGCTGGCACATCGCCGGGGACCTTGAAGTGCCGCCCAACATGCGACTGATGTTCCTGCCTGCGTACAGCCCCGAACTCAATCCAGCCGAGCATCTGTGGAAGGCCATTCGTGAAGACTGCTTTGCCAACCATGTCTTAGCCGATCTCGACGCTGTCGAAGCGGTACTCACGAACGGACTTGCTGCACTCGAAGCCAATCCATCTAGAACTCAATCAATGACTGGGTTCAAATGAATCTCTTCTATATCATTGAACGCAATTTAGTATTAGGCGCATCTTGGCGGCTTGCCCAGGCCACCGCGGCAACGTTCCGGACGCCAAACCCAGCGCCTGATCGCCTGCCAATCGGCCTCAGCGGCACGGCCGGGCGTTTGCTGGGCTGGCAAAGCAGGGAAGCGCCGCGGCAGGTCCGGTCAGGGCGCGCGACTGCCGTTTTTGCCCCAACCCACCGGCCCGTAGATAGGCAATGGAAATAGCCTGATGCCGGCGCCAAAAAACGATATCCAGCTATCGTTTATAGAGCGGTTTTGCAGGCTGATGCCCAGCCGCATTCAGCCACCACCACCCGTTCTGGCTGAGCTTGCCCGAGCGCTGCGCGGGGCTTCGACAGACTCAGCCTGAACGAGTTTCTAGAGAGTGGAGAGTGCACTCCGATTGGTATCCACCCAGATCCAACCAACGCGCGCCGTTTGAGCTGCGTCTGCCCAACCGCGCCCGCCGGGCTTCAAGCGGGCAGGCCAGACCCTGTCGACGGACTGCCCCGAATCAACGGGGGGCCCACAATTGGCACCAAAACAAGCCGCGAAAACCGCCTGATGCCGGCGCCAACAAACGCAGTAGAGCTATCAATTAATGAGCATTCAGCTGCTGCTCCAAGCCATTCAACACCCGGTAGCAAGGCAACACCTGGGCCAGGCTGGCGTTGGGTTCGCGCCCTTCGCGGATGGCGGCGAAGAATTCGCGGTCTTGCAGCTCGATGCCGTTCATGCTCACGGCCACTTTGCTCACGTCAATCGACTCGTCCTTGCCGGTGAACAGGTCGTCGTAGCGGGCGATGTAGGTCGCGGTGTCGCCGATGTAGCGGAAAAAGGTGCCCAGCGGCCCGTCGTTGTTGAAGCTGAGGCTGAGCGTGCAGATGGCGCCGTTGGCGGCTTTGAGCTGGATGCTCATGTCCATGGCGATGCCCAGTGTGGGGTGGATCGGGCCTTGCACCGCGTTGGCCTGCACGATGGGGCTGCCGGCCTGGTAGGCAAACAGATCCACGGTGTGCGCGGCGTGGTGCCACAGCAGGTGGTCGGTCCAGCTGCGGGGCTGGCCCAGGGCGTTCATGTTGGTGCGGCGAAAGAAGTAGGTTTGCACATCCATCTGCTGGATGTTGAATTCGCCTTGCAGCACCTTGTTGTGCACGTACTGGTGGCTGGGGTTGAAGCGCCGGGTGTGGCCCACCATGGCCACCAGGCCTTTTTCCTGCTGCAGCGCCAGCACTTCCTCGCCTTCGGCCAGCACGTCGCACAGCGGAATTTCGACCTGCACGTGCTTGCCGGCCTGCAGGCAGGCCTTGGCTTGCGCGGCGTGCATCTGCGTGGGGGTGCACAAAATGACCGCGTCGACCTCTTTCAGCGCCAGGCTGTCGGCCAGTTCGGTGCTGACGTGACCGATGCCGTACTTGGCGGCCACTTCCTTGGTTTTGTCCAGGTCGCGGCTGATGAGCGACACCACCTCAACGCCGTCGATGTTCTGGATGCCGTCCAGGTGCTTGATGCCAAAGGCGCCCGCGCCGGCCAGTGCTACTTTGATGGTCTTGCTCATTCTTGGTTCTCGAGGATCAAATGGCCCACGGCCGTGTTGGAAGCGGGCACGTGAAAGAAACGGTGCGCCACCTTGGGCGCCTTGCCACCGGCCACGTCGGCCATGGCGCCGCGCGCGATCAGCCACATCACCAGTTCGATGCCTTCGCTGCCGGCTTCGCGCACGTAGTCGATGTGCGGCATGGTCGCCAAGTCTTTCGGGTCGGCGATCAGGCGGTCGAGGAACTGGTTGTCCCATTCGGAATTGATCAAGCCGGCGCGCGGGCCCTGCAACTGGTGGCTCATGCCGCCGGTGCCCCAGATTTGCACCTTGAGCGGCTCGTCGTAGCTTTCGATCGCGCGGCGAATGGCCTGGCCCAGGGCAAAGCAGCGCGCACCCGATGGCACGGGGTACTGCACCACGTTGACGTGGAAGGGAATCACCTTGCACGGCCATTCGGCGGGGCTGCCAAACATCAGGTTCAAGGGCACCGTCAGGCCGTGATCGACCTTGAGGTTGTTGACGATGGTCAGGTCAAAATCCTGCTGGATGACCGACTGCGCGATGTGCGCCGCCAGGTGCGGGTGCCCCACCACCTTGGGCACCGGGCGCGGGCCGTAGCCTTCGTCGGCGGGCTCAAACTCGGCCGCCGTGCCGATGGCAAAGGTGGGAATGATGCCCAGGTCGAAGTTGGTGGCGTGGTCGTTGTAGACCAGGAAGATCACGTCGGGCAGGTTGTCCTTCATCCACTGTTTGGAAAACTCGAAACCTTTGAACAAAGGGACCCAATACGGCTCGTCCGTCTTGCCCAAATCCACCGCGGCGCCAATCGCCGGCACGTGCGAGGCGAACAGCGAGGCGGTCACGCGGGCCTGGCCATTTGCTCCTGATTTAGTAGCTGTATCGTGTTTTTCCACGCCGGCAACCAGGTTCTTTTGTTGCTTTTCTTCCCAGGCTTTCCAGGCGGCGGACTGGCTCACGGCGCCTTGCGCGTCGCCGCCCTGCCCCACCACCCGGTTGCCCTCCGGGCTGCGGCCACCGCCGACCATCATGTCGCGGTACTGCTGCTCGGTCATGCCGGTCATGCTGCCGGCCATTTGCTGAAAGCTCATGCCGTCGGTGGCGCCCAGCTTGGACAAAAAGTAGATGTTGCCGCCGGTGCGCATCATCCAGTTCAGATCACGGGCACGCACCGCCGCGCGCTGCTCGTCGGTCATGTCCCATTCGGCCAGGTAGGCGTCTTCGTCTTGCTTGAAGCGCTCGCGGTTCTCGGCCTTCATCAGGCTCATGCAGAACTGGTTCAGCCAATAGCCCTTGCGCGACTGGTCGGCGTCAAAAATGGTCGTGCCGGGCACGTCGAGATAGGGTTTGTGCAAAGCCATGGTCAGTCTCCTAGAAAACGATGGAAGTCAGGGAACTAGAGCAGCGCGAGCAAGCCCAGAGCGGCCGGCAGCGCCTGCACGTACAAGATGCGGCGTGAGGCGGTCAGCGCGCCGTACACGCCCGCCACCAACACGCAGCCCAGGAAGAAACGCGCCACGTGCACTTGCCATGCGGCGTCGCCAATGCACAGCGACCAGATCAGCCCGGCCGCCAGAAAGCCGTTGTACAGGCCTTGGTTGGCCGCCATCACGCGGGTGGGTGCGAACAGCTCGCGCGCCAAGGCGCCCTTGAACACCTTGGGGCCCAGAGAGGTCCAGGCGAACATCTCCAGGTACAGGATGCCCAGGTGCTCCAGGGCAACCAGGGCGACGAGCACGGTGGCAAGCGTGGTCATGGGCCGGCTCAGGCCTGTGCTTCGTCGGGCCAGTACAGGCGCATGGGGTTGTCCACCAGCAGCTTGCGTTGCAGCTCGGCGGTGGGGGCGATATGGGGAATGAAGTCGACCAGCAGGCCGTCGTCGGGCATGTGGTCCTTCAGGTTCGGGTGCGGCCAGTCGGTGCCCCACAGCACGCGGTCGGGAAATTCTTGCACCACGCGGCGCGCAAACGGCACCACGTCGCGGTAGGCGGCCTGCTCACCGTCCAGCGCCTTCGGGCCGGTGACGGACAGGCGCTCGGGGCAACTGACCTTGCTCCAGACGTTGGGGTGCTCGCGCATGAACTTGAGGAACAGCGCGAACTCGGGACCATCGATCGGCTTGCTCACGTCGGGGCGCCCCATGTGGTCCACCACCACCGTGGTCGGCAGGCTGGTGAAAAAGTCCCACAGCTCGGGCAAATCCACCGCCTCGAAGTAAATGACCACGTGCCAGCCCAGTCTGGCGATGCGGCCGGCGATCTCCAGCAACTCGTCCTTGGGCGTGAAGTCGACCAAGCGTTTGACAAAGTTGAAACGCACGCCGCGCACGCCGGCGGCGTGCAGGCTGGCCAGTTCCTCATCCGTCACGCTGCGTCGCACCGTGGCCACGCCGCGCGCCTTGCCGCCGCTGGACAGGCAGGCATCGACCATGGCGCGGTTGTCGGCGCCGTGGCAGGTGGCCTGCACGACCACGTTGCGGGAAAAGCCCAGATGGTCGCGCAGGGCGAACAGTTCGGTCTTGGTGGCGTCGCAAGGTGTGTACTTCCGCTCTGGCGCGTAAGGAAACTCGGCGCCGGGGCCAAACACGTGGCAATGCGCATCCACGCTGCCGGGCGGCAGCTTGAAGCGCGGCTTGCTCGGGCCGCTGTACCAGTCGAGCCAGCCGGCGGATTTTTCAAAAGGGCCTGTGGTGGGTTTGCTCATCGTGCGTCCTTTAATCGATGTACTTCAAACCCGCAGCCGCCAGCGGCTCGCGCATTTTGTATAAATCCAGCCCCAGCACCCCGCTGGAGAATTTTTCGCGCTTGGCGCCCTCGTTGGCTTCACGCGCGGTGGCAACGTCCAGCACCTTGCTGGCCATCGCGCGCGGCACGCAGACCACGCCGTCGTCGTCGGCCACGATCACATCGCCCGGCGTAACCAGGGCACCGGCGCAGACAATGGGTATGTTGACCGAGCCCAGCGTGGCCTTGATGCAACCCTTGGACGAGACGTAACGGCTCCAGACCGGGAAGTTCATTTCGCGCAGCACCTTGGTGTCGCGCACCCCTGCCTCGATGATCAGGCCGCGCGCGCCGCGCGCCTGAAAGCTGGTGGCCAGCAGGTCGCCGAAGAAACCGTCGCTGTTGTCGGCCGTGACCGTGGCAACCACGATGTCGCCTGGCTGAATCTGCTCGGCGGCCACGTGCATCATCCAGTTGTCGCTCGGCTGCAGGAGCACGGTGATGGCGGTGCCGGAGACCTGCACATCCTGCTGGATCGGGCGCATGTAAGGCTTCATCAGACCGACGCGGCCCATGGCCTCGTGCACCGTGGCAGACCCGAGCGCGGCCAGCGCGTCGGTGGTGGCGCGGTCGGCGCGCTGGATGTTCCGGTAGACGACTCCCAACTCGTACATGATCACTGTCCTTTCGCTTTCAGGGCCGCGTCCAGGCGCGGGTAGACGCGGCGCGCATTGCCTTCAAACACCTTGTAGCGCTCATCGGGCGTGAGGTGGGGCGTGGCGGCCACGTAGCGTTTGGTGTCGTCGTAATAGTGACCCGTCTCCGGGTCGATGCCGCGCACGGCACCAATCATTTCGCTGGCAAACAGGATGTTGTCGACCGGGATCACCTGGGTCAGCAGGTCGATGCCCGGCTGGTGGTAGACGCAGGTGTCAAAGAAGATGTTGTTCAGCAGGTGGTCTTGCAGCAAGGGCTTTTTCATCTCTTGCGCCAGGCCACGGAAGCGCCCCCAGTGGTAGGGCACCGCGCCGCCGCCGTGCGGAATCACGAACTTGAGCGTGGGGAAATCCTTGAACAAGTCGCCCTGCAGGCACTGCATGAAGGCCGTGGTGTCGGCGTTCAGGTAGTGCGCGCCGGTGGTGTGAAAGCACGGGTTGCAACTGGTGGACACGTGCACCATGGCCGGGATGTCGTACTCGACCATCTTTTCGTAGATGGGGTACCAATGCCGGTCGGTCAGCGCCGGGCTGTTCCAGTGGCCGCCCGAAGGATCGGGGTTCAGGTTGATGGCGACAAAACCGTAGTCCTTGACGCACTTTTCCAACTCGGGAATGCAGGTCTTGGGGTCCACGCCGGGCGACTGCGGCAGCATGGCCGCGCCGATGAAGTGATCGGGAAACAGCTGGCTGACCCGAAAGCACAGCTCGTTGCAGATCGCGGCCCAGGTGCTGGACACCTCGAAATCGCCAATGTGGTGCGCCATGAAGCTGGCGCGCGGGCTGAAGATGGTCAGATCCGACCCGCGCTCTTTCATCAGCTTGAGCTGGTTGCTCTCGATCGACTCGCGCAGTTCGTCGTCGCCGATCTTCAGATCAGCGACCTTCGGCTTGGCCGCCGAATCCTGGATGCCCGCGATCTGCTGGTTGCGCCAGTTCTCCAGCGCCTTGGGCGCCGTGGTGTAGTGACCGTGGCAATCGATGATGAGCGGTTGGGTCTGGCTCATGGGCTTCCTTGGGAGCAGGTGGATGGGAACGTTTTTGGATTGTGCCCTCCGTCCACGCCCACGACCACCCGGTTCGGCCACTAGCAGATATTTGATTTTGATATAAGTCTGATCGGGCTATGCAAAAGGCGTGATCATGGACTTGCGGCAACTGGAGTACTTCGTCCGCGTCGCCGAACTCGGCGGCTTCAGCCGCGCCGCCGCTGCGTTGGGCGTGGCCCAGCCGGCGCTCAGTCGGCAAGTGCGGCTGCTGGAGGTGGAGTTGCGCCAAAGCCTGTTGCAGCGCAACGGCCGGGGCGCGACGCCCACCGAGGCCGGCCTGCTGTTGCTGGAACACGGACGCGGCATCCTGCACCAGGTGGAGCGCGCGCGAGAAGCGCTGGCGCAACTGCGCGGCGGGCTGGCCGGCCGCGTGGTGCTGGGCTTGCCGCCGACGGTGGCACGGGCGCTGGCCGTGGTGCTGATGCGCGCCTTTCAGCAGCGGCACCCCGAGGCCCGGCTGGTCATCATGGAGGCCCTGTCCACCAGCGTGCAAGAGCACCTGGGCAGCGGTCGGCTGGATCTGGCGGTGCTCTACAACGCGCAGCCGGTGCCGGGCATCGAGACAAGCCCGCTGGGCAGCGAAGAATTGCTGCTGGTGCAGCAACGCGACGCGGGCAACGCGGAGGCAGACACCGACGACGCCCTGCGCATCGA
>JAIUOM010000235.1 GCA_020161215.1 Pseudomonadota bacterium | reverse complement strand
CGCATTTCTACAACTGGCACAGGCCGCACCACGGAATCGATCTTGTGCCGCCTATCTCGCGTCTCTCGATGTCTCCAAAGAACCTCTTGACACTCCACAACTAGATCGGCCACACCCGCCGACACCGGGCTACCTCGGACGACGGACAGCGCCGCTTCACTGACCTTGCCAGCCTTCTCGGCAGCCTCCCGAACAGCAAAGTCCTCGCCGAAGACACGCTGCCATTTTCCGATGCTTTCCTCTTTGTCTGGGTCATCGTAGGCGTCGTCGATCCAGCCGCGGTACAGATTGATCTTCGAGCGGAAGTTCAAGTACTTGGCGTCGTCCCAGGCAGTGCTTTGGATTTCCTCGAACAGCACGGGATTGCGCACCGTGGGCTTGGGTGGATTGGCCTGCAGCCAATCATCGAGCCGATCAATCAACGTCTTGAGCGTCGTGGGAACATCCTCGAACCCCGCGTCCCCCCTGTCGGAGGCGTACACATGCTTGCCGAGCAGCGTCGTCAGCAGGAACGAGGGACAAGTGAAGTTGGTCTTGATATCCCTGAGGTACTTCAGCAACCGCGTGGCTTTGCGGAAGTTGTTGTTCCCGCAGATGCTGTTGCGCTCGATCAACCAGTCCGTGTAGTCGAGCGGGTTCGATTTTTCGAAGAGATTGGTGTCGCGATTGCACACCTCCCAGACACCCGTGTGAAGGCGCTCCTTCACGCAAGGCGCCACGTCGATCTTGCGCTCGCCGGCGTATTCGACGGTGATGCAATGCGAGTAGCGCCTGATCTTGTCCTTGTACAGACCGAGCCTGCCCATCTCCGCATACAGATCGTTGATGTAGTCCTTCGCTTCCCAGCCCGCGACCGGCTTCACGTAGACCAGCAGATCCGCATCGAACGGATCACCAGGCAGCGGTCTGATGATGGTCTTGTGGGCCCAGGACCCTTGCGCGGCGAAGCCAACGATGGACGGCTTCCAGTCCAACCCTCGCACCGCCGTCTTGATGGCTTCGATGCTGCTTTCGAGCTGATCGAAGCGCGTGCTGTTGAGGTTGACGGTGTCGTTCAGGAAGGCGTTGAAGTCTTGGACCAGTTTCATTCGTCTACCCGCCTTCAGCGCACGTTGCCAGCCGTGCGCAGCTCACTCACCAACTGGTCGGCACCAGCGTTCATTTGCTCTTCCATACGCCTGCGCAAGAGGTTGTAGACCCAATCGAAGATCAATGGGCTGGAGGCGCGGTGGTTGAAGATGGCGTCTTGCAGCTCGCGCGAACGCATGCTGATCTCCTGTTCCGTTGCGCCGCTGCGTGCGCGATCAAGGAGCTTCTTGACCTCATCGTTTAGACGGTCCAGCAACTCAATGGTCGCGGCCTGCCGGTTGCATTCCCTGAGCGCCCAGATGATCACCGGCGTCATCGGAGCCAGCGTGGAGAGGACGAAGGTCGTCATGGTGTGATCGATGGCGAGTGATACGACCCCAGCCCCCGCGATCAGCACCACGCAGCCTGTCAACAGAACGCGTCTGTAGCGCTTGCGCAAAGCGCTGTCGTACCAGAGATTGGTGCGCTGGCACACCAGCCTTGCCAAATGGAGCGGCAGTTCCTTGACGGCGAGCGGATACCAGTTGATCAGCCGTTGCTCGTCCTCGTCACTGAGCTTCTTGCATGCGTCGGCAAAGACATCTTCAGGGTCAATGCGATTGCCGACGAGGAAGGTGTTCCAGTCCATCTGCAACACCGTGCAGTCGAAATCCTCCTGCAGCTTCGCTGCGTTCTTGAGCTGCGCACGGTGCCAGCGATCGAGAAGCAGAACCTCCAGGAAACTGAACATCAGGGCGGCGAACGCAATGAACGGCTTCGACGGGAGGAGCAGCGCTGACACGATCAGGCCGACGATCGGGAACACGAGCGAGATGATCAGGCCCACCGCCTGGACATTCTTGGCCCGCCGGTAGATCAGCGTCCTGGCACGCAGCAAGTTGAGCATGCGCGTCTCCACCTGCTTCTTATCGATTTCATTCATGCTGTTCTCTGCTCCTTGCGTCATTGCTGCCGTTTTGCGATCTCGGTCGTCGCTGTCTCAAGCCCAACGCTTCCTGCGTTGCTGCGGATGCTCGCCGCCGCCGGCCCACACGCCTGTGATCAACCAGTCTTCGAAGTGCCACAACCACTCCGAAGTCCAGGCGATGTAGGTGTCGACCAGCTTCATCTGCGGCAGCCACTCACGCTGCTTCGGCCACCAGAGACACAGCTTGGTGCCGGGACCGTTGTTGGGGTAGACGTGGGGCAGCGCAGCCTCGTCGGCCAGGGTCGTCAGGGCAGGACTCAGCACGAACATTTCCGGTGGGCGCGAATCGGGTGTCAGGCGCAGTTCGCACTCGTAGACGCGACCGAAGTCGCTCGGCACCAGACGGAATCGATAGCGCAAGGCTCGGCCCGACAGAAACACCATCCGGGCGCCATCGAGAGGCAGAGCGCGTAGCTCCATGGCTCGCTGGGCCAAGGTCGGTATGGGCGGGGCCGGGTAAGGTGTCATCAGCGGCCGAAATACGTATGGGGTCGCGCTGCGACACTGACCGGCGCGGCTGCCGCCGACGAGATCAGCGTCACCCGGCCCGCGACGCGGCTGGTCTGGCGCCGCTGGGTCTGGTCCTGCTGGATGGCGCCCGCGCAGTGAGGTCCGAATGCGCCCTCCAGCGCCTTGATCAGGACATCCATCCCCTCATGGTTTTCGATGGCGTGCAGGATGCGCTTCAGATCACCGATCAGGCGGTGGTGCCACGAGAAAAACGCCTCCTGTCGAGCCGGAGAATTCATGCCGCCGGCCAGGTTGTCCCGGGGGGCGGATGGGTTGGGCAAGACCCATTCTTCGGAACCGTCGGACCGGGAAATCCGCTCGAAGTGCAGCGGCATCCGTTCCACGATATCGAGCAGCAACTCCAAGGGACTCTCGTGCGGCTGCGGCGCCTCTACCGCGTAGGCCATCGCGGCCAGCGTCGTCAGGAAGACAGAAGAAGGTGCCATGTCCTGGCTTCCGCGCGCAACGCCGAAGGCCACATTGCGATGCAGCTTCAACAGTTGCACCAGCCGGCACAGCAGCCGGTCGAACACCTCCTGCGCATCAGGCAGCGGCGTCACTTCCGCGCGCGTCACCGAATCCATCGCCTCCGCAAAGCGCACCGCGCCGGTGAAATTCGGCGAGATCGCGGCGGCGAGATCGAAATGCTTCGCGTACCCGCGCGGGTTCGTCGAGTCAAAAAGCCGTAGCTCGCGGTCAGGGATGAGGCCGTGCGTGTCGCCGAAAGGCGCGGCCAACAACGGGGAGTCAATGACCGGCGCGATGTCAGCGCACATCCCTTCGGCGTACTCCAGCGTTGCACAGCGCTCCCAGCGGCGCAGCCGGAGGCCATGCGCATCGGCGTAGCGGGACAAAACGCGATGCAGGCGGTCGAGCAGCAGGGCTGGTCCGTGCTCGCCGTCGTATTTGTGACGCGCCCCGGACGCCAGGCGCGCGATCAGATCGATGTCGAAGCCCTCCCGCGAGCCATCACGGGGCCGCACGATGGTGCCCAACTGCCGGGAACCGTGGGCGTGGATCTGGATGAGATCGCCCTGGAGCTCCGGGCATGCCGAG
>JAIUOM010000035.1 GCA_020161215.1 Pseudomonadota bacterium | reverse complement strand
GTTTTACCCACAAAAAAGAAAGAGAGCACCATGGATAAAGCCCGTACTCCTCGCAAGACCCCGGCCAAGGCGCCTGCCAAGACCGCCGCCGCGCGCAAGGCCGCGCCCCGCAAGGCGGCGGCCGTGCCCGACCTGAACAACGACGTGCGCCCGGTGCGCGAGGGCGACACCCCGCCCGTGCTGACGGCCGAGGCCATCGAGACCTTCGTGGTCGAGCGCGCCCAAGTATCCGCGCGCGACAAGCAGCTGGCCGCTGTCAGCCGCCTGCTGGACGACGACAACGCCGGCACCCCGGTCGAGCGCGCGCGCGGCCTGCGCGCCATCCTGGACGGCGCCTCGCCCGACGACCGCAAGGCGCTGCGCAAGGCGCTGACCCATCGGCACGCGAGCGAGGCCGAGAAAGTCAACCCCGACGAGGAGCTGTCCGACGACTGGCGCGACGGCGGCTACCCCTACAAGAACCTGATGCGCCGCGCGACCTACGAAAAAGAGAAGTTCAAGCTGCAGGTCGAGCTGCTGAAGCTGCAGAACTGGGTCAAGGAAACCGGCCAGCGCGTGGTGATCCTGTTCGAGGGCCGCGACGCGGCCGGCAAGGGCGGCACCATCAAGCGTTTCATGGAGCATCTCAATCCGCGCGGCGCGCGCGTCGTGGCGCTGGAGAAACCCACCGACACCGAGCGCGGCCAGTGGTACTTTCAGCGCTACGTGCAGCACCTGCCCAGCCATGGCGAGATCGTGCTGTTCGACCGCAGCTGGTACAACCGCGCCGGCGTCGAGCGCGTGATGGGCTTTTGCAGCGACAAGGAATACGGCGAATTCATGCGCCAGGCGCCCGAGTTCGAGCGTCACCTGGTCAGCAGCGGCGTGCACCTGATCAAGTTCTGGTTCTCCGTCAGCCAGGCCGAGCAGCGCCGCCGCTTCAAGGAGCGCGAAGGCCACCCGCTGAAGCAGTGGAAGCTCAGCCCCATCGACAAGGCCAGCCTGGACAAGTGGGACGACTACACCCGCGCCAAGGAGGCCATGTTCTTCGAGACCGACACCGCCGACAGCCCCTGGACGGTGATCAAGAGCAATTGCAAGAAGCGCGCGCGCCTGAACGGCATGCGCTACGTGCTGCACAAGATGCCCTACGCCAACAAGGATCTGGCCCAGGTCGGCAAGCTCGACCCCCTGATCGTCGGCCGCGCCCACGTGGTGTACGAGCGTGGCGAGAAGCCCCAGGCGCTGATGTGATCGGCGCACCCGCCGAACAGGCGGGTCACCACAGCCCGCCGGTCGGCGGGTTTTTTTTGGGGCTCGGCGTGCCCGGACAGACGCCCGGATGCTGAAGGGTTTTAGGCTTCCCGGGATTGTCTGATCTTTCTGGGTGGCTATTTAAATCATAGCAATCCAGGGGTTTGACTCAGCGCGAGATGGTTACCGTGCCGGTCGGGTTCACCGCCTTGGCCTGATTCGTCAAGGTGTACGGATTGGAGCCGCCGGTCAAGGTGCCGATCAAGGGGTTGATCAGGGGCTTGAGCAGGAAGGGCGCCGGGCTGTTGTCCGGCTCGGGCTCGATCGAGATCACCGCCATGCCGCCGGGCAGGTGCACCGCCGGGTTGATGAAGTCTTGCCCCGGGAACGGCCCGAAGCTGCCTGTGCCGGCCGTCTTGCCCGCGCCGTCGCTGTCGGCACCGCTCACCTGGGTGAAACGCCCGGTGCTCATCGGCACGCCGTTGACCACCACCCAGCCCTCATAGACCCAGCCCTTGGCAGGCAGGGCCGGCAAGCTCAGGCCCGGCTGCGGCGTGCCGTTGACCGGCATCACAAACCAGATGCCCTGGTCGTCCGTGCCCTGGCCGGCGTTGGTCGGCGTGGCCAGCAGGAACTTGCCCGCCGCCTGCGCGAAATCGGTGCCGAAGGCGGCCGGGTGCTGCACGCCCAGGGTGGCGGTGCTGCGCGTGGCGTCGAAGTCGCCGCCCAGCAGGTGGATGTCGGAGGCCGAGGGGGCGTCGTTGACGGCCGGCTCGATGGTCAGCACGTAGGCGGTGGCCGCGTCGGCGTCGGAGCGTTCCACCGAGAAGGTGCTGGTGCTCAGCGCGCCGCTGGCGTTGACCGTGAAGCGGCCGGCCGATTTGGCCTTGCCGCCCACCAGCAGCCAGCCTTCGTACACCGCGCTGGCGCCCAGGTTCTCCAGGCCGGCGATCTTCAAAGTCAGCGTCGCCATGTCGTTGGACGAGCCGCCGCCGCAGGCCGTCAAGGTCGCGGCGGTGCAGCACAAGGTCAGTAGCTTGAGTTTCATCAGATTTCCCGTGTCGTATGGACGGCCGAGCGCCTCGCACGAACCCGGCACGCGCCACGCCGCGTGCCAGCCCCCTCCAGCGCATCGTCCTGTTCCCCAAAAAGGCTCTGCCGGAAAGAGGTGCTTTCGGCGAGCCGGCCTGTGCCGCCACGCGGTTCGCCCGCTGTCGCGGGGAAACGCCGTGAAGGCTGGGGTGATTCGGGCCGGCCGTGGGGCCGGTTACAGGCAATTGTTAAGATCGCCAGAAGCTTCGGGCGGCGGCGTTCAGTCCACGCCGTCCGGCTCGTCCGGGTCTGGCCCTTCGCCGGTCACCGCGCGGGTGGCGGCGGCCTGGGCGGCGATCCACTCGGCGAAGGCCTGCACCTCGGGCCGCTGGCCGCTGCGTGGGGCCGTCAGCAGCCAATAGGCCATGGGCGAGTGCAGGCGCGTGCCGGAGAAGATCTCGATCAGCTCGCCGCGCCCCAGCGCCTCGGACACCAGGGGCGGGCGCGCCAGCACGATGCCCTGGCCGCTCAGCGCCGCCTGCGCCATCTGGTAGGCGTAGTTGAAGCTCAGCCAGCGCTTGGGCTGGGCGTCCTGCAGGCCGTTGGCGTCCAGCCAGCGGCGCCAGGTCAGCCACTCCAGGTGCGGGGTGTAGGCGTCGCCGGCCTCGATCAAGGTGTGCGCCAGCACGTCGCGCGGGGTGGTCAGGGGCGGGCCGCCCTTGATCAGCCAGGGGCTGGCCATGGGCGTGACCGATTCGCCAAACAGCCGCCGCGCGCCGCTCGGCATGCGCGATGGCGAGGCGTAGCGGATGGCGATGTCGATGTCCATCAACTCCAGATCGAAGGCGGTGTCCGAGGCGTCGATGCGGATGTCGATGTCGGGGTGCGCGCGCTGGAAGGCTTCCAGGCGCGGAATCAGCCACATCGACGCGAACGAGGCGAAGGTGGTCACGCTGACCTGCTTGCGCCCGGCGCTCTGGCGGATGTGCCGCACCGCGGTGTCGATGCGCGGCAGCGCCTGGGTCACGGCTTGCAGCAGCTGGGCGCCGGCGGCCGTCAGCTCCACCGCGCGCGTATGGCGCAGAAACAGCGGCACGCCGACCTCGTCCTCCAGCGCCTGGATCTGCCGGCTGACGGCCGACTGGGTCAGCGCCAGCTCCTCCGCCGCCATGCGGAAGTTGAGGTAGCGCGCCACCGCCTCGAAAGCCCGCAGATGGCCGGCCTGGACCGGGCGGGAGCGCAGATGGGTCTGGGAGTGCAGCATGGTTATTGATGCGGTATGCGAATCAATAGCGTGACGGGATTTCATTGGACTGTCAACGGGGATCGGGCGCATCATCCGGCTACCGATTAATTCCTATTTGATGATTGTTCAGGAGCCCGACATGTCCTCCTTCGACGCCTGCCTGCCGTTTGCCCGCGCCCACCTGGCCACCGAGAGCTGGACCCTGGCGCCGGGCCGCGCCATCGCCCTGCGCGCGGCGCAGCCGGGCGTGCTGTTCGTGCGCGCCGGGGCGCTGTGGGCCACCTGCGACGGGCCGCACACCGGCCACGCCGGCGGCCCGGCGGGCGACGAACACCTGCGCCCCGGCAGCCGGCTGCGTGTGCAGGCAGGGCAACGCTGGGTGCTGGAGCCGATCCACGCCCACCCCGGCACCGCCGCCCGCGCCGAACCGGTGACGCTGATCTGGCAGCCGCTGACGCGCGCCGACGCCTGGCGCGCCAGCGTGGCCGGGCCGGCGGCCGAACTGCGCGCCGCGCTGGGCCATGCCGGCGGGGCCCTGGCCCGGCTGCTGCGGGGCCTGTGGGGCTGGCGCCGGGCCGGGCGTGGGCTGTCTGCGTAGAGGTTCCGCGTGCTTTTAATTTAATAGCACGTCTGGAAGAATCCACGCCGACCAAGGCCTGAAAACCCGTGTGCCGGTGGGCCTGGGGCGGCCCGCCCCAGGCGGTGGCGCGCCGGATTTGATGTAGGCTTGTATCCGATTGCCCGACAACAAACGGAGACACCATGTCCAAGCCGCTGACCCCCGCCGAGATGGCCCTGCGCGATGCCGCGCGCGAATACCACCGCAGCCCCACGCGCGGCAAGATCGAGATCACCCCCACCAAGCCGCTGTCCAACCAGATCGATCTGTCGTTGGCCTATTCGCCCGGCGTGGCCTACCCCTGCCTGGACATTCAGGCCGACCCGTCCAAGGCGGCCGAGTACACCTCGCGCGGCAACCTGGTCGGCGTGGTGACCAACGGCACCGCCGTGCTGGGCCTGGGCGACATCGGGCCGCTGGCCGGCAAGCCGGTGATGGAAGGCAAGGGCTGCCTGTTCAAGAAGTTCGCCGGCATCGACGTGTTCGACATCGGGCTGGCCGAGCGCGACCCCGACAAGCTGGTCGACATCATCGCCGCGCTGGAGCCGACGCTGGGCGGCATCAACCTGGAAGACATCAAGGCGCCCGAGTGCTTCTACATCGAAAAGAAGCTGCGCGAGCGCATGAACATCCCGGTGTTCCACGACGACCAGCACGGCACCGCCATCATCTCGGCCGCCGCCCTGCTGAACGGCCTGGAGCTGGTGGGCAAGAAGATCGAGGAGGTCAAGCTCACCGTCAGCGGCGCCGGCGCGGCCGCCATCGCCTGCCTGGACGTGATGGTGGCGCTGGGCGTGCAGACGTCTAACGTGTTCGCCTGCGACTCCAAGGGCCTGATCTACGCCGGCCGCCCGGGCGGCTTTGACGAGAGCAAGGCACGCTACGCCCAGCCCGACACCGGCGCGCGCACCCTGGCCGACGTGGTCAAGGGCGCCGACGTGTTCCTGGGCTGCTCGGCCCCCGGCGTGCTGACGCAGGAGATGGTCAAGACCATGGGCGACAAGCCCATCATCCTGGCGCTGGCCAACCCCGAGCCCGAAATTCGCCCCGAGGAAGCCAAGGCCGCGCGGCCCGACTGCATCATCGCCACCGGGCGCTCGGACTACCCCAACCAGGTCAACAACGTCCTGTGCTTCCCCTACATCTTCCGTGGCGCGCTGGACTGCGGCGCCACCAAGATCACCGAGGAGATGAAGCTGGCCTGCGTGCGCGAGATCGCCGACCTGGCCAAGGCCGAGACCAGCGCCGAGGTGGCCGCCGCCTACGCCGGCAAGGACCTGCAGTTCGGCCCCGACTACATCATCCCCACGCCGTTCGACCCGCGCCTGATCCTGCGCATCGCGCCGGCGGTGGCGCAGGCGGCCGTGGCCTCCGGCGTGGCCGAGCGGCCCATCGCCGACCTGGACACCTACCGCATGAGCCTGGAGCGCTTCGTCTACCAGACCGGCATGGTGATGCGCCCCGTCTACGCCAAGGCCAAGGCCGTGCCGATGGAAGGCAAGCGCGTGGCCTTCGCCGAGGGCGAGGACGAGCGGGTGCTGCGCGCCGCCCAGATCGCCATCGACGACCGCCTGGCCCAGCCGATCCTGATCGGTCGCCCGGCCGTGATCGAGGCGCGCATCAAGAAGGCCGGCCTGCGCCTGCGCCTGGGCCAGGACGTGCAGTGCGTCAACCCCGAGGACGACCCGCGGTTCCGCCAGTACTGGGAGACCTACCACGGCCTGATGGCGCGCAACGGCGTCAGCGTGGAGGCCGCCAAGGCCACCGTGCGCCGCTCCACCACCACCATCGGCGCGCTGATGGTGCGCCTGGGCGACGCCGACGCGCTGCTGTGCGGCACGCTGGGGCGTTTCGACGCCCACCTGGACCACATCCGCGACGTCATCGGCGTGGAGCCCGGCGCACCCGGCTACGCCACGCTGAACGCGGTGATGATGCCCAACCGCACCCTGTTCGTGACCGACACCTACGTCAACGAGGAGCCCAGCGCCGAGCTGCTGGCCGCCATCGCCAAGATGGCCGCCGAGGAAGTGGGCAACTTCGGCCTGCCGCCCAAGGTGGCGTTTGTCTCGCACTCCAACTTCGGCTCGTCCAAGCGCCCCTCGGCGCTGAAGATGCGCAAGGCGCGCGATCTGTTCCGCGAACTGGCGCCAGGCATCTCTTGCGACGGCGAAATGCACGGCGACAACGCCTTGTCGGCGGCGCTGCGCGGTCAGGCGGTGCCCGACAGCTCGCTCGACGGCGAGGCCAACCTGCTGATCTGCCCCAACCTGGACGCGGCCAACATCCTGTTCAACGTGCTCAAGATCACGGTCGGCCACGGCGTCACCATCGGCCCCATCCTGCTCGGCACCGCCGCCCCGGCGCACGTGCTGACGCCCTCGGCCACGGTGCGCCGCCTGGTCAACATGACGGCGTTGGCGGTGGCCGAGGCCCGGGCGCGCCGCCCTGCCTGATCGGGCAGGGGCATCGACGCCCTAAAAAGGAAAAAGCCCCGCGGCATGCCGCGGGGCTTTTTCGTGGGCACCGCCGGGCCGCGTGGCTACTGGCGGATGGCTTCCACCGTGGCCAGGATGCGCACTTCCTTGGGGGCCACCATGGGCAGGCCGTAGGTCACGCCCCACAGGGTGCGGTCGATGGTGGCCTCGAAATCGCCGCCACATACGTCGCGCTTGAGCATCGGGTTGACGTAGCAGTTGAACTGCCGGGCCTGGAGCGTCACCGGGTGGGTCTGGCCCTTCAAGGTCAACTGGCCCTCGACGGCGCGCAAGGTGTTGCCCTGGAAGACGAACTTGCTGCCGACGAACTTCGCCGTGGGGTATTTGGCGGCGTCGAAGATGTCGGCGCTCTTCAAGTGCTGGTCGAAATCGGCCACGCCGCTGGAAATCGAATTGATGTCGATGGTCAGCTCCACGCGGCCGGTCTTGGCGGCGGCGTCGTACTGGATGGTGCCGGCTTGCTTGTCGAAGCGCGCGCGGTTGACGCTGGCGCCGAAGTGACCGATTTCGAAGCGTGCAAACGTGTGCGTCGGCTCGGTCGTGTAGTCGGCGGCCTGGGCCGACAAGGCCGTGGCGAGGAGGGTGGCGACAGCCAGGGCGGTCGATGGACGCATGAAGAAAAATCCTTTCAAGGAGGTTGATGAAACGGCCCACCCGGGGCCCGCGGGCGGCGCGACGCGCTCAGGGGCCCGGTCGATCGGCCGCCAGGGTGACCATGGCCACCGGCTCGGGTTGCAGCAAGGTGCCCTCGCGCAGCCCTTTCCAGGTCGCCATGCTGAGCAGCACGATGACCAGCGACGCGAAGGCCAGGGCCATCATGGCCGGCACCTGCGCGAAGCTGTCGTGCACGGCCAGGCGCAGCGTCAGGGCGGCAAACGAGGCCAATGGGAAGCCCATCGACCAGAACCCGATGGCGAACGGCTGCGCCAGCATGCGCCGCGTCACCTGCAGGCTCCACAGCAGGCACAGCAGCGCCACGCCCCAGCACATCCAGGCCAGCACCGGCGGGCCGCCCAGTTGCAGGACGCTGCTGCCGATCACCGCCGGCGGCGCGACGGTGATGAAGACGGTGGGCAGCAGGCGCTCCGGCCACGGTCCCTGGCTGGCGATGCGCACCAGCAGCAGGGTCAGCAGCACCGGCCACAGCAGCACGCCGATGCCGAATTGCGCCGCCGACCAGGCCGTGGCCCCCAGCGACACGCCGGCCAGCGGCGCCAGCACGTTGCCCACCACCGGCACGATCAGCGCCGGGGTCAGGGCGTGCCAGCCCAGGGCCTGGCTCTTGTCGGGGCTGAGCCAGCGCGTGATCACCCACAGCGTCACGCCGAACTGCGCCAGCGAGCCGATCCACCACAGCACCGCCACCCAGGTCTCGGCGCCAAACAGGGTCAGGGCCAGGGTGGCCAGCAGAATCAGCGACACCGGCAGGGTGGCGAAGAAGGCGTGCCGCACCGGGTGTTTCAGGTCGCCGGCCACGGCTTCGGGGTAGTGCTGCCAGCGCAGCCACGACAGCACGGCCAGGGTCAGGAACAGCAGCGCCGCCACACCGCCCAGCACCAGCGCGCCCGCGCCGGCCATCTCGCCCAGCATGGGCATGGCGCGCGACCAGGCCAGGGCCAGGCCGGCCACGCTCATCACCATGGCGAAGCAGTTGGGCGCAAGGTATTTCAGGGCGTCGGGGTGGTGGGGCATGGGGTCATCATGCCACGACCTGATCGCTCTTTATTTGATAGCTGTCATGGAAGACGCCATGCCGGCTGATGCCTTGTTTTTAGTGCGCTTTGGCGACCGGATCAAGCCCCGTGGCGCGGATCACGCCGGCCGCCGCGGGCGACGCCAGGTAGCGGATGAAGCGGCGCGCGCCTTCCGGGTTGGGCGCGCCCTGCACGATGCCGGCCGAGAAGAACACCTTCTGTTGCACCTCGTCCGGCAGCGGGCCCAGGTAGTCCAGTTCGGTGAACGTCAGCAGCTCGCTCACCTGCTGAAAGCCCAGCTCGGCGTCGCCGCGCGCCACCACCGCACCGACACGCTCGCTCATGATCTTGCGCGACTTGTCCTGGATCTGCCCCCACACGCCCAGGCGCGGGAACAGGTCCTCGGACAGGTAGGTGCCGCTGGCGCTGGCCGAATAGGCGATGGAGCGCGCGCCCAGCAGCGAGGCCTTGAGCGCCGGCACGGTGCTCACGTCCGGCCGCGGCGTCGTGCCCTTGCGCACCGACGCACCGATGAGCGAACGGCCCAGGTCCACCTTGCTGCCCGCCTGCGCCTGGCCCTGCGCGACGAATTTGTCCAGCGCGTTATCGGCCAGGATGATGATGTCGAACTTTTCGCCCCGCGCCAGACGGCTGGGGATCGAATCGGGCGCGTTGCCGATCGAGGCGCCGTAGCTGCTCACGATCTTCACCCCGCTGGCCGCCTCGTACAGCGGCGCCAGCGTCTGGTAGGCGGCGGTGAAGCCGCCGGAGCTGAGCACCCGCACCTCGCCGACGACGGGCGTCGGCGCCGCCGCGTCGGCGCGCGGTGTCTGCAGGTTGGGCGTGCTGCAAGCGCCCAGCAGGGCCAAGGCGCCGGCGACGACGGCACGGCGGGTCCAGCGGATGGGGGTGTGGCGCATGGCGGTCTCCTCGGTTCTTGTGCTCAGTCTTCTTTCATCTGCGCGGCCTTGACGATGGGCGCCAGGCGCTTTTGCTCGTCGGCCAGGAACTTGGTGAAGTCGGCGCGCGAGCCGCCCACCGGGTCGATGCCCTGCGGAATCAGGCGCGCGCGCAGCTCGGGCGACTTGAGCGCCGTGTTCACCGCCTCGTTGACCTTGTTCAGAATGTCCTCGGGCGTGCCCTTGGGCGCGAACACCCCGCTCCAGTGGCCGATGAAGACGTTGCCAAAACCCTGCTCCTGCGCCGTGGGCAGGTCCGGCAGGGCGGCGATGCGGCGGTTCCAGGTGGAGGCCAGGGCCTTCAGCTTGCCGCCCTTGATCTGCGGCAGCACCACCAGGCTGGCCTCGGAGGTGGCGTCGACCTGCTTGCCGATCACCGCCACCACGCCTTCGCTGCCGCTCTTGTAGGGGATGATCTGCAGCTTGGCGCCGGCGCCCACTTTCAGCATCTCGGCCACGAAGTGCGGCGTGCTGCCGGTACCGGCGGTCGAAAAGTTAAGCCCCTGACCTTGCTTGGACGCCGCCACCAGCGACTTCAGATCCTTGTAGGGCGAATCGGCCGGCACCACGATGACCGAGGGGCTCACGGCCATCATCACCACCGGCACCAGCGCGTCGGGGGCGTAGGGCATCTTGGCCTTGATCAGCGGGTTGGTGATGATGCCGCCGGCAGGCGCCAGAAACGTATAGCCATCGGGCGCGCTCTTGGCCACGATGTCCGAGCCCAGCACCGAGCCCGCGCCCGGCTTGTTGTCGATGATGATGGGCTGGCCCAGTTGCTTGCTGGCGGCCTCGGCCACCGCACGCGCCACCAGGTCGTTGGCGCCGCCAGCGCCAAAAGGCACCACGAACTTGATGGGCTTGGTGGGCCAGTCGGCCGCGTGGGCGGACAGGCTGGCGCACAGACCGACGGCCAGCGCCAAAGTGGTGTGCAACAAGGGTTTCATCGGGATCGGTCTCCGGGGTTTGGGAATGCCGTGATGCTAGGGCGACGGTCGCTTGGTGTGAATTGCATCTTTATGCAAAATTAATGCATGTCGCGCATGAATTTCGACCTCACTGAACTGCAGGCCTTCGTCGCGGTGGCCGACCGCCAGAGCTTTCACCTGGCGGCCGAGGCCTTGCACCTGTCGCAACCCGCGTTGAGCCGGCGCATCGACAAGCTGGAGGCCGCGCTGGGCACGCCGCTGCTGGCGCGCACCACCCGGCGCGTATCGCTCACCGCCACCGGGCGCGACTTTCTGGTGCCCGCCCGCACCGCCCTCAGCGGGCTGGAGGACGCGGTGCTGCGCCTGGCCGGCAGCACCGCGCTGCGCCACGGCCGCGTCGGGCTGGCCTGCATCCCGTCGTTTGCGGCGCAGGTGCTGCCGCCGATCCTGGGGCAGTTCAGCGCCCGCTTCCCGGGCGTGCGCGTGCACCTGATCGATGACAGCGCCAGTGCCGTGCTGGCAGCGGTGACCGGCGGGCAGGCCGACCTGGGCATCGACTTCGTGGGCGCGCAGGAGGCCGATGTGCAGTTCACCCCGCTGGGGCGCGAGCCCTACGTGCTGGTGCTGGCGCGCACCCACGCGTGGGCGCGGCGCCGCCAGGTGCGCTGGGCCGAGCTGGCGGGCCAGCGCATGGTGGCCGTGTCACGCCGCAGCGGCAACCGGGTGCTGATCGACCACGCGCTGGCCCAGCTGGCCGAGCGCCCCATCGCGTTCCACGAAGCCGAGCACGTGGCGGGCGCCCTGGCGCTGGTCGACGCTGGCCTGGGCATGGCGGTGCTGCCGCGTCTGGGGCTGCCGGTGCAGCACGCCACGCTGACGGCGGTGCGCCTGGTGGAGCCGCATGTGGAGCGCGCGCTGGGGCTCATCACCTCCACGGTCCGTCCTCTGCCGCCGGCCGCGTCTGCCTTGCACGACCTGGTGCGCGCGGCCTTGCCGGGGCGCTGGCTGGCGCCCATGTAGGGCGCTTGGGAGTCTCGCCGACGTCGCCACGCCGTCGGACACAGTCAACGTCGATGCTTTTATTTTGATAGCAATAAGCTGTTTATCGACGCCGACATCCGGCCAAAAAAGGTCCAAGCCAGATCATCCATCGGGCGCTGAATAAGCAAATGAGAAATCAGTCGTTCCCATGAACGGGCACGGCGGATAAAGATCGCGGCCAGCTTCAATCCACCGCGTTCACAGGAGTTCCGCATGTCCACCCCCACCCGCCGCACCGCGCTGCACGCCCTTGCCGCAGCCGCCCTGACCGCCGCCGCCCCAGCCGCCTTGGCGCAGGCGAAAGAGCTGACACTGCTCAACGTCAGCTACGACCCCACGCGTGAGTTTTATGTCGAGTTCAACAAGGCGTTTGCCGCGCACTGGAAGGCCAAGACCGGTCAGATCGTCAGCGTCAAACAGTCGCATGGCGGCTCCGGCAAGCAGGCGCGCGG
Source organism: Pseudomonadota bacterium (assembly GCA_020161215.1). Taxonomy (GTDB): domain Bacteria; phylum Pseudomonadota; class Gammaproteobacteria; order Burkholderiales; family Burkholderiaceae_C; genus Ottowia. Next base: position 21,558 of record JAIUOM010000035.1, on the reverse strand, counting down.
CATCATCGACGGGCTGGAGGCCGATGTGGCCACGCTGGCCCTGGCCGGCGACACCGACGCGCTGCACACGCACGGTGCCTGGGTGCCCAAGGACTGGCAAAAGCGCCTGCCGCACAACAGCGCGCCCTACACCTCGACCATCGTGCTGGTGGTGCGCGCCGGCAACCCCAAGGGCATCAAGGACTGGGACGACCTGGCCAAGCCCGGCGTCAGGGTGATCACACCCAACCCCAAAACATCCGGCGGCGCACGCTGGAACTACCTGGCCGCGTGGGAGTACGCGCGCCGCAAGCTCGGCGGCGATGCGCCGGCCAAGGACTTTGTCGCCAGGCTGTACCAGAACGTGCCCGTGCTCGACACCGGCGCCCGCGGCTCCACCATCAGCTTTGCGCAGCGCGGCCAGGGCGATGTGCTGATCGCCTGGGAGAACGAGGCCCACCTGCTGGAGAAAGAGTTCGGCGCCAAGTTCGACATCGTCACCCCCAGCCTCTCGGTCCTGGCCGAGCCCGCCGTCACCGTGGTCGACCGCAACGTCGATCGCCACGGCACCCGTGCCGCAGCCGAGGCCTACCTGCAGTACCTCTACAGCGACGAAGGCCAGGACCTGGCGGGCAAGCACTTCTACCGCCCGATCAGCGACAAGGCCATCGCCAAGTACGCCAAGCAGTTCCCCAAGCTGAACCTGTTCACCGTCGACGCAGCCTTTGGCGGCTGGGCGCAGGCCAGCAAGGCCCACTTTGCCGACGGCGCCCACTTCGACCAGATCTACACGCAGAAGTAAACCACCCCACCAAGGAGCCCACCATGCCCGTATCCGCCGTCCCGCACGCCGTCCTGACCGCAGCCGACCACGCCGTGGCGCGCACCATGCTGGCCGTAACGGCCCGCGCCTGGGCCCCGGTCACGTGCATGGCGGCAACAGCGCGGCCCTCAGCGGGCAGCCAGCGGGTGCACGTGCAAGGCGTGATTGAAGGCACCGACGTCACCCCCGCCCTGTGGCCGTATTGGCCGGCCTACCCGGGCCTGGCGGCGCAGTGGCGTTGACGGGGCCCGCGGCGCGCAGATCCACTGGCTTGCACCGGCTGCGCGCGCTCCCGGGTACGCCGCGGAGCATAAGCTTATTCAAAAAATATCGTTCGCTTTGAGCGCCACCGCCCCCACACTTCGGATCAACCGGCACTTCGCCGGCTTTGTTTTTTTGCCGTCTGTCATGAAGAAAAATCTCCTCCGCTCGCTCGTTCCCGCCCTCGCCCTGGCCGCCGCAACGGCTGCCAGCGCGCAGACCACGCTGCTCAACGTCTCGTACGACGTGGCGCGTGAGTTCTACAAGGACATCAACCCCGCCTTCGTGGCCCATTACAAAAAGGCCACCGGCAAGGACCTCAAGATCGACCAGTCGCACGCCGGCTCCAGCGCCCAGGCGCGCGCCGTGGCCGACGGGCTGGAGGCCGACGTGGTGACCATGAACACCACCACCGACATCGATTTCCTGGCCGACAAGGGCGTGGTGGCCAAGGACTGGCGCCAGAAATTCCCGAACGGCGCAGCCCCCACCACGTCCACCATGTTGTTTTTGGTGCGCAAGGGCAACCCCAAGGGCATCAAGGACTGGGACGACCTGATCAAGCCCGACGTGAAGGTGATCGTGGTCAACCCCAAGACCGGCGGCAACGGCCGCATGGCCTACCTGGCGGCGTGGGGCCAGGTGCGCGCCAAGGGCGGCACCGATGCGCAGGCGGCCGAGTTCGTGCGCAAGCTCTACCAGAACGTGCCGGTGCTGGCGCGCGGCGGGCGCGACGCCACAGGCGTGTTCCTGCAGCGCAACCAGGGCGATGTGCTGGTGACGTTCGAGTCCGAGGTGGTCTCGGTCGAGAACGAGTTTGGCGCCGGCAAGGTCGATGCCATCCACCCCAGCGCCAGCCTGCTGACCGAGAACCCGGTGGCCGTGGTGGAGCGCACCGTGGCCAAGAAGGGCACGGCCGACGCTGCCAAGGCCTACCTGGACTTCCTGTACACGCCCGAGGCGCAGGAGATTGCCGCCAAACACAACATCCGCCCGCGCAACGAGGCCATCCTGAAGAAGTACCCGCAAGCCTTCAAGCCAATCAAGCTGTTCACCGTGGAGCAGTACTTCGGCTCGCTGGCTGAGGCACAAAAGCTGCACTTCAACGACGGCGGGCAGTTCGACAAGATTTACGCCAAGTAAGTCCCTCCAGAGCGGCCGGCGGCCGCCTCCCCGCAAGGGGAACGCACCCCGTGGCCCGGCGGCGCTGGCGCCACGGGTGTCTCAACGGTCTGGCGCTGCGCCGACCTGTTCTTTCGTTTCACGCGCACCCCTTCTCCATGACTTCCGCCACCCTGGACGCGGGCCTGATCGCCCCGCCGCGCCGCCGCGCCCAACGCCGCGTGCTGCCCGGCTTCAACCTGACGCTGGGCTACACGCTGCTGTACCTGGGGCTGATCGTGTTGATTCCGCTGTCGGCCCTGGTGCTCAAAACGCTGTCGATGAGCTGGGCCGACTTCTGGGCCGCGATATCGGCGCCACGCGTGCTGGCCTCGTTCCGACTCACCTTCGGCGCCTCGCTGATCGCGGCGGCGGTCAACGCGGTGGCGGGCCTGCTGGTGGCCTGGGTGCTGGTGCGCTACGACTTTCCGGGCAAGAAGATCGCCGACGCGCTGGTCGACCTGCCCTTTGCCCTGCCCACCGCCGTGGCGGGCATTGCGCTCACGGCGCTGCTGGCGGGCAACGGCTGGATCGGGCAGTTTCTGGAGCCCCACGGCATCCAGATCGCGTTTCAGCCCGCGGGCATCGTGGTGGCGCTGATCTTCATCGGCCTGCCTTTTGTGGTGCGCACCGTGCAGCCGGTGCTGGAAGACAGCGAGAAGGAGCTGGAAGAAGCCGCTGCCTGCCTGGGTGCCACGCGCTGGCAGACCTTCTGGCGCGTGATCTTCCCCGGCGTGGCGCCCGCGCTGCTCACCGGCTTTGCCATGGCGTTTGCGCGCGCGGTGGGCGAGTACGGCTCGGTCATCTTCATCGCCGGCAACATGCCCATGGTGTCGGAGATCACGCCGCTCATCATCATCGGCAAGCTGGAGCAGTACGACTACGCAGGCGCCACCGCCGTGGCCTCGGTGATGCTGCTGATCTCGTTCATCCTGCTGCTCATCATCAACGCGCTGCAAGCCTGGCAACGGCGACGCACCGGAGAAAGCGCATGAGCCGCGATGCAGCCGCCATCCCGCGCCGCGTGCGCACCACCGAATCACCGGCCGTGCGCTGGTTGCTCACGGCGCTGGCGCTGGGCTTCATGGTGTTGTTTCTGGTGCTGCCGCTGGCCGCCGTGTTTGTCGAGGCGCTGCGCGGCGGCTGGGGCGCGTACGCCACCGCGCTGCGCGACCCCGACGCGCTGGCCGCCGTCCGGCTCACGCTGCTGACGGCCGCCTTTGCCGTGCCCTTGAACCTGGTGTTTGGCGTGGCGGCGGCCTGGTGCATTGCCAAGTTCGACTTTCGCGGCAAGTCCTTTCTGACGACGCTGATCGACCTGCCGTTCTCCGTCTCGCCCGTGGTGGCGGGCCTGATCTACGTGCTGGTGTTTGGTGCCCAGGGCTGGCTGGGGCCCTGGCTGGCCGAGCACAACATCAAGATCATCTTTGCCGTGCCCGGCATCGTGCTGGCCACGGTGTTTGTCACCTTTCCGTTCATCGCGCGCGAGCTGATCCCGCTGATGCAGGCACAGGGCAGCGACGAGGAGCAGGCCGCGCAGGTGCTGGGCGCCAGCGGCTGGCAGACCTTCTGGCACGTCACGCTGCCCAACATCAAGTGGGGGCTGATCTACGGCGTGATTCTGTGCAACGCACGCGCCATGGGCGAGTTTGGCGCGGTGTCGGTGGTGTCGGGCCACATCCGCGGGCAGACCAACACCATGCCGCTGCACGTGGAGGTGCTCTACAACGAATACCAGGGCCAGGCCGCGTTTGCCGTGGCCTCGCTGCTGGCGCTTCTGGCCATCGTGACGCTGGCCATCAAGAGCGTGGTGGAGTGGCGCCACGCGCGTGCCCTGCGCGCCTCGACCGAGCTGCCCGTCGAAGCCCCTATTTCTGCATGAAATCAGCTGCTGACGCCAGAACCACTGGTGCCGATAGCTATTAATTTAAGAGCAAATCATGAGCATCGAAATCCGCCAGGTCAGCAAGTATTTCGGCGACTTCCGCGCGCTGGACCAGGTCAACCTGCAGGTCGAATCGGGCGAGCTGGTCGCGCTGCTCGGCCCCTCGGGCTGCGGCAAGACCACGCTGCTGCGCATCATTGCGGGGCTGGAATCGGCCGACGCCGGCTCCATCCTGTTCTCGGGCACCGACACCACCGACGTGCACGTGCGCGAGCGGCAGGTGGGCTTCGTGTTCCAGCACTACGCGCTGTTCCGCCACATGACGGTGGCCGAGAACGTGGCCTTCGGCCTGCGCGTCAAGCCGCGGCGCGAACGCCCGAGCGACGCGCAGATCCAGGCCAAGGTGAACGAGCTGCTGCAACTGGTGCAACTGGAGCGCCTGGCCGACCGCTACCCGAGTCAGCTGTCGGGCGGGCAGCGCCAGCGCATCGCCCTGGCGCGCGCGCTGGCCGTCGAGCCCAAGGTGCTGCTCCTGGACGAGCCCTTTGGCGCGCTCGACGCCAAGGTGCGCAAGGAGCTGCGCCGCTGGCTGCGCCGTCTGCACGACGAGCTGCACGTCACCAGCCTGTTCGTCACCCACGACCAGGAGGAGGCGCTGGAGGTGGCCGACCGCGTGGTGGTGATGAACCGCGGCCGCATCGAGCAGGTCGGCACGCCGCAGGACGTGTGGGAGCACCCGGCCACACCCTTTGTCTACGGCTTTCTGGGCGACGTCAACCTGCTGCACGGCCGCGCCACCGCCGGCCAGCTGCAGGTGGGGTCGTGGCAGATTGCCGCGCCCGAACACGTCCACGCGATGGACGCCGAGGCCATGGCCTTTGTGCGGCCCAGCGACCTGACCGTGGCGCCCTACAGCGCGGGCGCACCCGGCCTGGCGGCGCGCTTGGACCGCGCCCTGGTCGTCGGCCCGATGGCGCGGCTGGAGCTGGCCCCGGCCGAGCAACCCGGGCTGATCCTCGACGCCCACATGCCCGCGGCCGAATTCCGCGCTCTGGGCGTGCGCGAAGGCGACACCGTGCTGGTGTTGCCGCGCAAGGCGCGCGTGTTTCTGGAGCCGGTGGACGACCCGGCGACGATGATCTGAAATCTGGGCCTGGCCGCCACTTGGGCTAAGCGACGCCGCAATCAGTCGTCGCCGCCACCCGGCATGTGCTTGGCCAGCTTGACGGCCTGCTGGTTGTTGCGCATGCGGATGTTGAGCAGTTCCACCCCCAGCGAGAAGGCCATGCCGAAGTAGACGTAGCCCTTGGGCACGTGCTGGCCAAAGCCCTCGGCGATCAGCAGGATGCCGACCACCACCAGGAAGGACAGCGCCAGGATCTTGATGGTCGGGTTGTCGTCGACGAACTCGCCAATCGGCTTGGCGGCGAACATCATCACGCCCACCGAGGCCACCACGGCGATGATCATGATGGCGATCTCGCCCACCATGCCGACGGCGGTGATCACCGAATCCAGCGAGAACACGATGTCGATGATGGCGATCTGCACGATGATGCCGGCGAACGACACGCGCGCCTTGCCGGCGATGCCGTCGCCGTCCTCGTCCTCGCCGGGCGTCATGGACTGGTGGATTTCATGCACGCTCTTCCAGAGCAGGAACAGGCCCCCGCCGATCAGGATCAGATCGCGCCCCGTCACGGCCGTGCCCAGAATGGTGAACAGCGGCGAGGTCAGCTGCATCACCCAGGTGATGGACAGCAGCAGCATGATGCGCGTGAGCATGGCAAAGCCCAGGCCCAGGCGCCGGCCCAGGTTGCGCTGCTCGGGCGGCAGGCGGCCGACCAGGATGGAGATGAAGATGATGTTGTCCACCCCGAGCACGATTTCCAGGCCAATCAGGGTGATGAGCGCGATCCAGCCTTCGATGCTGTAGATCCATCCAAACCATTCCATGTGTCGTCTCCTCCAAAATGCCAGCCGACGGGGGCTTCCCTTGGCTTATAGCGTCAATCCCGAGGGCTGAAAAGTGGCGCGCGCCCTGATGTCCGGGGTGTTTTCGCCATGCTAAGCCATGCGCGCCGGTGGCGACAGCGTTTTTTTATTATTTCGGCCGTTGGTCGGCGCGCAATCTTGCTCGACTGCTCCTGAAATCGGAGTATCCCGGTGTGTTGAAGGGGTTTCCGGGCGCCGCGCGGCCCGCCGCCTGGCGGCCCGGGCGCCGCCGATGCTGGCGCGACAAGCGGGGGCGTGGGGCGTGGCCGGCGGACCGGCCGGCGCGGCGTCAGAACGGAATGTCGTCGTCCATGTCGTCGAAGCCCGACGACGCCCGGCCGGCCGGGGCGGGCGCCGGGGCGCGCGGCGCGGCGGCGCGGGGGGCGGCGACCGGCGCGGGTGCGCGGCGCGGGGCCTCGTAGCCGCCGCCGTCGTCGCCACCGCCGTCCGAGGGGCCGCCCATGCCCTGGCGGCTGCCCAGCATCTGCATCTGATCGACGCGGACCTCGGTGCTGTAGCGCTCCTGGCCGCTCTGGTCCTGCCACTTGCGGGTGCGGATGCTGCCTTCGACGTAGATCTGGCTACCCTTGCGCAGGTACTGCCCGGCGATCTCGGCCAGCCGGCCGTTGAACACCAGGCGGTGCCATTCGGTGTGCTCGCGCGGCTCGCCGCTCTGCTTGTCCTTCCACTTGTCGGTGGTGGCCAGGGTCACGTTGGCCACCTGGTCGCCACTGGGGAAGCTGCGCATCTCGGGGTCGCGCCCGAGGTTGCCGACGAGGATGACTTTGTTGACGGATGCCATGCGTGTTTCTCTCTTCCTAAGCGTGCATTATCGTTCGGGCCGGGCGCCTCAGGCCCCGGGCGCCAGGAAGCGCCGCACCAGTTGCACCCAGTAGCTGGCCGCCACCGGCAGGATGGCGTCGTTGAAATCGTAGCCCGGGTTGTGCACCATGCAGCCGCCGGTGCTGTGGTGCTCGCCTTCGCCGTTGCCGACGATGAAGTAGCAGCCGGGCACCTGCTCCAGCATGAAGGAGAAATCCTCGCTGCCGGTGAGCGGCTGCAGGTCTTGCATCAAGGCGCCTTCGCCCAGCCAGTCGGCGGCCACGCCGCGCGCGAACGCGGTGGCCGCCGCGTCGTTGATCAGCGCCGGGTAGCGCCAGTGGTAGTCGATCTCGGCGGTCACGCCCAGGGTGGCGGCCTGGGCCCGCACCAGGGCGGTGATGCGCTCGCGCAGCGCCTGGCGCACCTCGGGGCGGTAGGCGCGCACCGTCAGGCGCAGCTCCACGCTGCCCGGGATGACGTTGTGCGCCTGTCCGCCATGGATGGCGCCGACGGTGACCACGGCCATGTCGCGCGGGTCGGTGTTGCGCGAGACGATGCTTTGCAGGGCCAGCACGATGTGCGCGGCGGCGATCACCGGGTCGTGCGCCAGGTGCGGCGCCGAACCGTGCCCGCCCTTGCCGACGACCCGGACCGTGACCGAATCGGACGAAGCCATGAAATGCCCGGGCAGAAAACCGAACTGCCCCACCGGGTGCCCCGGCATGTTGTGCAGGGCAAAGATCATGTCGCAGGCAAAGCGCTCGAACAGCCCGTCCTCGACCATGCGGCGCCCGCCGCCCTGGCCTTCCTCGGCGGGCTGGAAGATCAGGTGGACGGTGCCGTCGAAATCCGTTGTTTCGGCCAGCGCGCGCGCCGCCGCCAGCAAGATGGCGGTGTGGCCGTCGTGGCCGCAGGCGTGCATCTTGCCGTCGTGTCGGCTGGCGTAGGGCAGGCCGGTGTCCTCGTGGATTGGCAGCGCGTCCATGTCGGCGCGCAGGCCGATGCTGCGCCTGGCCGTGCCGCGCTGGAGCCGGCCCACCAGGCCCGTGCCGCCCAGGCCGCGCGTGACCTGGTAGCCCCAGGCCGTGAGGCGCTCGGCCACCAGGTCGGCGGTGCGAAATTCCTCGAAGGCCAGTTCCGGGTGGGCGTGGATGTCGCGGCGCAGGCCCACGCTGTCGGGGGCGGCGTCACGGATGGCCGGCAGGATTTTGTCGGCCAGGGCGAATTCGGGCAGGGGGTGCATGGTGGGTCGGCTCGTGGGGTGCGGGTGGAAATATGCCACCGATCCCGGTTTTGGGCGTGCCCAGCGCGCGGCGCGCAAGGCGCGCACAATGGCGCAAGGGCGTTCGCTGGAGCGGCCGCAGAGAGGGTCTGAGATGACGGTTTTTCGCACCCAGCGTGTTCTTGGCGCGCCACCCGAGGCGGTGTTTGCCGCCATCGCCGACCCCGAGCGCCTGGCGCGCTGGTGGGGGCCGACGGGGTTCAGCAACCACTTCGAGGCGTTCGACTTTCGCCCCGGCGGGCATTGGCGCTTCGTCATGCGCGGGCCGGACGGCGCCGAGTACCCGAACCTGAACCAGTTCACCGAGATCAAGCCGGGTGCCCGGGTCTGCATCCGGCACCTGTCCGCGCCGCTGTTCACCCTCAGCCTCACGCTCACGCCACAGGGTGCGGGCACCTTGCTGCACTGGGCCCAGGCCTTCGACGATCCCCAGGTCGGTGAGCAGCTGCGCCCCATCTGCGAGCCGGCCAACGAGCAGAACCTGGACCGGCTGGCGCGCGAGACCGGCTAGCCTCGGGCGCCGGCGGCCGCGCACCCCGTGCCAGAATCGACCGCATGAAGAACGACCCGGATTTCCTGGGCCAGGTGCGCAGCGAGGTCACCGACCCGCGCCTGTGGATGGACCGCGCGGTGGTGGTGGCGTTCGCGCTGCTGTCCGGTCTGGCGGTGGTGCTGTTCACGCTGCTGGCCGACGGCGCGGCGCTGATCTTTCAGGCCATGGCCGAAGGCTGGTGGGCCTGGCCGCTGTTCTGGACACCCGCCGTCACCGCCCTGGTGGCCTGGCTCACGCTGCGCTTTCTGCCCGGCGCCGGCGGCTCGGGGCCGCCGCAGGTGGTGGCGGCGCTGGACCAGCGCGTGCCGGCCAAGGAGCGCGCCTACTGGGTGTCGATGAAAAACACCGCCGGCAAGATCGGCGCCGTCACCGGCGGCCTGCTGGCCGGCCTGTCGATGGGGCGCCAGGGCCCGTCGGTGCAGATCGCCGCCGGGGTGATGTACGCGGCGCGGCATTTTTTGTCCAAGCGCTCCAGCATCACCGCGCGCGAGCTGCTGGTGGCCGGCGGCGCGGCCGGCATCGCGGCGGCCTTCAACACGCCGCTGGGCGGTATCGTGTTCGCCATCGAGGAGCTGTCGCGCAAGGTCGAGACCAAGTCCAGCAACCTGATGCTGGGCGCCATCGTGCTGGCCGGCCTGGTGTCGGTGGCGGCGTTCGGCAACCTGTCGTACTTTGGCCGCATCCGCATCGACCTGGTGGGCTGGCACGTGTTCGCGCCCGGGCTGGTGCTGACCCTGCTGTGCGGCCTGGGGGGCGGGCTGCTGGCGCGGCTGCTGATCGCCTCCACCTTCGGCACCGTGGACCGTTTCTGCGCCCTGCGCCGGCGCCGGCCGGTGCGCTTTGCCGCCGCCTGCGGGCTGGCGGTGGCGGTGATTGGCGTGCTGACCGGCGCCACCGTGGCCGGCGCCGGGCACGACCATACGCGCGTGCTGCTGACCGGCGCCGCCGCCTCGCCGGTGAGCGATTTTCCCGGCCTGTGGACCTTGCTGAAGCTGGTGGCGACCTGGCTGTCGGCCTGGTCGGGCGTGCCGGGGGGCTTGTTTGGGCCGGCCCTGTCGATCGGCGCCAGCCTGGGCCACGACGTGGCCCAGGTGATGGCGCCCGAGTACGCCACAGTGCTGATCGCCCTGGGCATGGCCGGTTTTCTGGCGGCGGTGACGCAAACCCCCATCACCGCCATGATCATCGTGATGGAGATGGTCGACGGCTACGCCATGCTGCTGGGCCTGATGGCCGCGGCCATGCTGGCCAGCCTGGTCTCGCGCACCGTCAGCCGCCCGCTCTACGCCACGCTGGGCGACATGCTGGTGCAGCGGCGCCGCTTCACGGACGAGTCGGGGGGCGATCGGGCTCGGGCACAGGCGCAGGCGTCGCCGGCATCGGCTGCGCCCAGCCCAGCACCAGCCACGCCAGGGCCAGCAGCGCCGTCAGACCAAACACCGCCGGCGCCCCCCAGCCCTTGAGCACCACGCCGCCCAGCGCGCCGCCGGCAAACAGCCCCAGCGACTGCAGCGTGTTGTACATGCCCAAGGCCGCGCCGCGCGCCTCGGGCGGGGCCAGGCGCGACACCAGGCTGGGCTGGCTGGCCTCCAGGATGTTGAAGGCCACGAAGAAGAAGAACAGCACCGCGCCCAGTGCCCACAGCCCGGGCGCTTGCGGCGTCAGCAGCGCCAGCGCCGTCTGCACCAGCAACAGCAGGGCAATGGCGGCGCGCCAGACGGCCAGCAGGTGGCCGCGCCGCTCCAGCGCGAACAGCCCGCCCATCAGCACGAAAGAGCCCAGCACCGCCGGCAGGTAGACATGCCAGTGCGCCGCCTTGGGCAGGCCGGCCTGCACCAGCAGACCGGGCACCACCACCCACATGGCCATTTGCACGGTGTGCAGCACGAACACGCCCAGATCCAGCCGCCACAGGCGCGGGTGCGCCCACACGTCGGCCAGGCGGCCGCGCGGCTGGTCGGCGTGGCGCGCCGGCTCGGACGGGGTCCAGCGCAGCAGGGCCGCGATGCCCAGCAGCGCCAGCAGCGCCGTCAGCCCGAACAGCCCGGACAGCCCCAGCCAGCCGGCCAGCGGCGGCGCGGCCATCAGCGAGATGGCGAAAGTCAGGCCGATGCTCATGCCGACCAGGGCCATGCCCTTGGTGCGCACCTCGTCGCGCGTCAGGTCGGCCAGCAGCGCCGTCACCGCCGCCGACACCGCGCCGGCGCCTTGCAGCGCGCGCCCGGCCAGCAGCATGTGCAGGGTGTCGGCGAAGGCCGCCAGCAGGCTGCCGGCGGCAAACACCAGCAGACCGGCCACGATCACGCGCTTGCGCCCCAGCCGGTCCGAGGCCAAGCCCAGCGGCACCTGCATCACCGCCTGGGTCAGGCCGTAGATGCCCATGGCCAGGCCGATCAGGGCCGGATCGTCGCCGCCCGGGTACTTGCGCGCTTCCAGCGCGAACACCGGCAGCACCAGGAACAAGCCCAGCATGCGCAGCGCGAAGATCGCCGCCAGCGACTGGCTGGCGCGGCGCTCGGCGGGCGTCATCTGGTGCGAGGAAGAGGCGGGGGAGGCGGAAGGCTTCGCGGCGGACATCGGGGGCAGGCGCTGGGAGGGGGCGGCGGCGCTGTGGCGCGCCGGCCAGGGGCTATTGTCGGGTACGTGCGGGCACTATGCTTTTGGTAGCTTATGTGGCTTGAAGGTAGTGCCTGAACGGCCCATTTGAGCCCGATTATCCGGCCTGGGGCGCGGCCGCGCGCACCCAGTCGATGAAGGCCTGCAGACCGGCCGGTTGCAGGCGCCGGCTGGGGTAGTACAGATACAAGGGCTCGGCCGGCGGTGCCCAGTCGGCCAGCACAGACACCAGCCGGCCCGCCGCCAGTGCGGGCGCGGCCTGCGCCGCGTAGACATAGGCCAGACCCAGGCCCGCCTCGGCTGCTTGCAGGGTCAGCATGTCGTCGTTGACGGTGAGCGGCCCCGCCACCTGCAGTTGCAGCGCTTCGGCCCCGCGCCCCAGCTGCCAGGCGTAGCGCCGCCCGCTGGCGAAGCGTAGGCCGATGCAGCGGTGTTGCGCCAAGTCGTCTGGCGTGGCGGGGGCGCCGTGCTCGGCGACGTAGGCCGGCGCTGCCACGACGATGAAGCGCTGCGGCGCGCCCAGCGGCAGCGCCACCATGTCGGCCTGCAGGCTCTCGCCAAACCGCACGCCAGCGTCAAAGCCCTCGGCCACGATGTCGACCAGCGCGTCGTCGCACACCAGCTCCACCACCATGCGCGGGTGGGCGCGCAAAAAGCCCTCCACCAGGGGCCCCAGCACCAGCCGGGCCGGCACGCGCGGCGTGGACAAGCGCAACCGGCCCTGCGGCGTGCTGGCCTGCGACACGGCGTCGTCCACGGCGTGACGGATGTCGAGCAGCGCGGGCGCCAGTGTCGCCAGGATGCGCGCGCCGGCCTCGGTGGGCGCCACGCTGCGGGTGGTGCGGTGCAGCAGGCGCACGCCCAAGCGCCCCTCCAGACTGCGCACGGCGTGGCTCAGGGCTGAGGGCGAGACCCCCAGGCGTGCCGCGCCCTGGCGAAAACTGCGCGCCTCGGCCACGGCGGCAAAGGCCTGCAGCTCGGCCAGCGGCAGGTTGTCGGCGGGCTGATTCATGAATTTTGTTCAGCAAGTCGTTTGATGATTGGCGGATTATCAAATGTCAAACATCAAACCATACTGAGCGCCTGTGTCCAACCCTGCACTGGAGATGCCTCGATGACCCCCACCCCACGCGCCCTGGGCGCCCAACTGCCACCTGTCTTTCCCATCGGCCTGGGCTGCATGGGCATGAGCGAGTTCTACGGACCCAGCGACGACGCCGAATCGCTGGCCACGCTGGCGCATGCGCTGGAGCGCGGCGTGGCCTTGTTTGACACCGCCGACACCTACGGCCTGGGTGCCAATGAAGCCTTGCTGGGCCGCTTCATCGCCGAGGGCGGGGCAAAGCGCCGCGCGCAGATGGTGCTGGCGACCAAGTTCGGCATCGTGCGCCAGGCCGGCGTTTACGAGCGCCGCATCGACAACTCGCCCGCCTACATCCGCGCCGCCTGCGAGGCCTCGCTGCAGCGCCTGGGTGTGGAGCAGATCGACCTGTATTACTGCCACCGGCGCGACCCGGCGGTACCGATCGAGGACGTGGTGGGCGCCATGGCCGAGCTGGTGCGCGCGGGCAAGGTGCGCGCCATCGGCCTGTCGGAGGTGAGTGCCGCCACCCTGCGCCGCGCCCACGCCGTGCACCCCATCGCCGCGCTGCAGAGCGAATATTCGCTCTGGACCCGCGAGCCCGAGGCCGAGCTGCTGCCGCTGTGTGCCGAGCTGGGCGTGGCCTTTGTGGCCTACAGCCCGCTCGGCCGCGCCTTTCTGACCGGCGCGCTCGACACCGCCGCGCTGAGCGCGCAGGACTTTCGCGCCCACAACCCGCGCTTCACCGGCACCGCCGCCCAGGCCAACGCCCAACTGGTCGCGCAACTGGGCGAGCTGGCCCGCGCCTGGGGGTTGAGCAATGCCCAGCTGGCGCTGGCCTGGCTGTTGCACAAGCAGCCGCACGTCGTCCCCATCCCCGGCACGCGCCGCCGCGCCCGGCTGGACGACAACGTCGGCGCGGCGCGCGTGCGGCTGACCGCCGAGCAGATGGCGCAGATTGACGCCGTGTTTGCCCCCGGTGCGGCCCAGGGCGGGCGCTACCCTGAAGCGGGCTGGGTGGGCATGGAGGGCCGCGCCTGAGCGGGATGAGGCGTCCGTCGGACGGCCCAATTACTTCAAATTTGACAGCTTTCCGCGCTGGTCGTTCTAGCATCTGCGGCCATTTAGGCGCACCAGGATGAATCTCAGATCCGTCCGGTAATTGCTACGTTAATAATAGCAATAAACGATTTATCCACGCCGACATCTGGCCATTAATTCGCCCAAACCGCCCACGCGCCACCTCGAAGGGCCGCGGCGCAGGTCACGCGCGGGGCCGCTGCGCACGGCCGCCCCGAAGCGGCCGGCCCGCCCCCTGGGGGAGGCGCCTTCAGGCGCTTCGGGGGGAGCTCAATGCACCGGCGCCCGCCCGTGCTGCGGCGCCTTCACACTGCTCGGATCGCCCAGCACGGTGTTCAGGCGCTCGGCGTCCAGCTGGCCGTCCCAGCGCGAGACCACCACCGTGGCCACGGCGTTGCCGACGAAGTTGGTCAGCGAACGGCATTCGGACATGAAGCGGTCGATGCCCAGGATCAGGGTCATGCCGGCCACCGGCACGTCGGGCACCACGGCCAGGGTGGCCGCCAGGGTGATGAAGCCGGCGCCGGTGACACCCGCCGCACCCTTGGAGCTGAGCATGGCCACCAGCAGCAGGATGACCTGCTGCTGCAAAGTCAGCGGAATATCCAGCGCCTGGGCGATGAACAGCGCCGCCAGCGTCATGTAGATGTTGGTGCCGTCCAGGTTGAACGAGTAGCCCATGGGCACCACCAGGCCCACCACGGGTTTGGGGCAACCGGCGGCTTCCATCTTGTACATCAGCGCCGGCAGGGCCGATTCGGACGAACTGGTGCCCAGCACCAGCAGCAGCTCGTCCTTCAGGTAGCGGATCAGCTTGAGGATGGAAAAGCGGTTGAAGTAGGCCACCGCCCCCAGCACCACCAGCACGAACAGCAGCGAGGTGATGTAGAAGGTGGCCACCAGCATGGCCAGGTTGCCGACCGACTTGATGCCGTACTTGCCGATGGTGAAGGCCATGGCGCCAAACGCACCGATGGGCGCGAACTTCATCAGGATGCCGACCAGCTTGAACACCGGCACCGAGAACGACTCCAGAAACTCGAACACCGGGCGCCCCATGTCGCCCACGCTGGCCAGCGCAATACCGAACAGGATGGCGACAAACAGCACCTGCAGGATGTCGTTGCCCACCAGCGGGCTGACCAGGGTGTCCGGGATGATGTTGAGCAAAAAGCCGGTCAGCGTGGTGTCGTGCGCCTTGCTGACGTAGCTGCTGACCTTGGAGCCGTCCAGCGACTTGGGGTCGATGTGCAGGCCGGTGCCGGGCTGCACGGTGTTGGCCACGATCAGGCCCACCACCAGCGCCAGCGTGGAGAAGGTGATGAAGTAGATCATCGCCTTGCCGGCCACGCGGCCCACCGACTTCATGTTGGTCATGCCGGCGATGCCGGTGACCACGGTCAAAAAGATCACCGGCGCGATGATCATCTTCACCAGCTTGATGAAAGCATCGCCCAGCGGCTTCATCTGCTCGCCCAGTTGGGGATAGAACTGGCCGAGGGCAATGCCCAGCACGATGGCGACGATGACTTGGACGTAGAGGATTTTGTACCAGGGCGCCGCCTTCTGCGCCTGGGGGTTGACCTCGATATGGTCGACGTTGAGCATGAAAAAACCGGGTTTTCGCGCACGGGTGTCAGGGTGCATCCGCCGCGTGTGCGCAGGCATGGCGGGCGACCAACGCGAAATCTATCCTGGGCCTGGGGGATTGTCTGTACGTGGTCGCGCGTATACCGCCTCGGGCGGCGGGAAGTCCGGCGCCGACCGATAATCAAAGGTTACCCATTTTTTCTTGGAACCTCTTTTGACCGATCCGACGTTGGCTCCGGACGACGAAGGCCGCCCGCTCGCCGCCGCCCTGCGCGCGCAGCGCATCAGCGTGCGTGGCGCGCGCACGCACAACCTGAAAAACATCGATCTGGACATTCCGCGCAACCAGCTGGTGGTGATCACCGGGCTGTCGGGCTCGGGCAAGTCCTCGCTGGCCTTCGACACGCTGTACGCCGAGGGCCAGCGCCGCTATGTCGAAAGCCTGTCGGCCTATGCGCGGCAGTTCTTGCAGCTGATGGACAAGCCCGATGTCGACCTGATCGAGGGCCTGTCGCCGGCCATCAGCATCGAGCAGAAGGCCACCAGCCACAACCCGCGCTCCACCGTGGGCACGGTGACCGAGATCCACGACTACCTGCGCCTGCTGTTTGCCCGCGCCGGCACGCCGTACTGCCCGGACCACGACCTGCCGCTGACGGTGCAGACCGTCAGCCAGATGGTCGACCACGTGCTGGCCCTGCCCGAGGACACCCGGCTGATGATCCTGGCGCCCGTGGCGCGCGAGAAGAAAGGCGAATTCGTCGAGCTGTTCGAGCAGATGCAGGCCGCCGGCTACGTGCGCTTTCGCATCGATGGCCAGATCGTCACCGTGGAAGACCTGCCGCAGCTGAAAAAAGCCGAAAAGCACGACATCGACGTCGTCATCGACCGCTTAAAAGTCCGCCCCGACATGGCCGCGCGCTTCGCCGACAGCTTTGAAGCCGCGCTGCGCCTGGCCGACGGTCGCGCCATTGCCCTGGAAATGGACAGCGGCAAGGAGCACCTGTTCAACAGCAAGTTCGCCTGCCCGGTGTGCGGCTACTCCATCGCCGAGCTGGAGCCGCGCCTGTTTTCCTTCAACTCGCCGGTCGGCGCCTGCCCCAGCTGCGATGGCCTGGGCACCACCGAGGTGTTCGACGTCGAGCGGGTGGTGGCTTTCCCCTCGCTCAGCCTGGCCAGCGGCGCCATCAAGGGCTGGGACCGGCGCAACGGCTACTACTTCGCGCTGATCGAAAGCCTGGCCAAGCACTACAAATTCAGCGTCGAGACGCCGTTCGAGGAGCTGCCCGAGGCGGCGCGCCGGGCCGTCTTGCACGGCTCGGGCGAGGAAGAGATCAAGTTCAGCTACACCTTCGACAGCGGCGCCCAGGCCGGGCGCAAGGTCAACAAGAAGCACCCGTTCGAGGGCATCCTGCCCAACATGGCGCGCCGCTACCGCGAGACCGATTCGCAGGTGGTGCGCGAGGAACTGGCCCGTTACCGCAGCCAGCAGCCCTGCCCGGACTGCGGCGGCACGCGCCTCAAGCGCGAGGCGCGCCACGTGCGCATTGGCGAAGGCGAGCAGGCGCGCGCCATCTACCAGGTCAGCCACGCCACGCTGGGCGAGGCCAAGGCCTATTTCGATGTGCTGCGCTTGACCGGCGCCAAGGCCGAGATCGCCGACAAGGTGGTGCGCGAGATCGGCAACCGCCTGCAGTTCTTGAACGACGTGGGGCTGAACTACCTGAGCCTGGAGCGCAGCGCCGAAACCCTGTCCGGCGGCGAAGCCCAGCGCATCCGCCTGGCCAGCCAGATCGGCTCGGGCCTGACCGGCGTGATGTACGTGCTGGACGAGCCCAGCATCGGCCTGCACCAGCGCGACAACGACCGCCTGATCCGCACCCTGGTGCACCTGCGCGACATCGGCAACAGCGTGCTGGTGGTCGAGCACGACGAGGACATGATGCGCGCGGCCGACCACGTCATCGACCTGGGACCGGGCGCTGGCGTGCACGGCGGCCAGGTCATGGCCCAGGGCAGCTTCGACCAAGTGGCGGCCACGCCCGGCTCGATCACCGGCCAGTACCTGAGCGGCGCGCGCCGCATCGAGGTGCCGGCGCGGCGCACGCGCAATTCATCTTTTGATAGCGGCCCTGGCAATCCGGGCGCCGGCCCAGGCCGGAAAAAGCCTGAAAAACCGGCCCCCGAGGGCGTGCTGCGCGTGGTCGGCGCCAGCGGCCACAACCTGAAGCACGTGACGGTGGATTTCCCGGTCGGCCTGCTGACCTGCGTCACCGGCGTGTCGGGCTCGGGCAAATCCACCCTGGTCAACGACACCTTGCTGGCCGCCGCCGCGCGCGCCATCCACCGCGCGCACGCCGAGCCGGCGCCGCACCAGGCCATCGAAGGGCTGGAGCAGTTCGACAAGGTCATCGCCGTCGACCAAAGCCCCATCGGCCGCACGCCGCGCAGCAACCCGGCCACCTACACCGGCCTGTTCACCCCCATCCGCGAGCTGATGGCCGAGGTGGCCGTGGCGCGTGAGCGCGGCTACGGTCCCGGGCGCTTTTCCTTCAACGTGCCGCAATCCTCGGGCGGCGGGCGCTGCGAGGCCTGCCAGGGCGACGGCGTGGTGAAGGTCGAGATGCACTTTTTGCCCGACGTCTACGTGCCCTGCGACGTCTGCCACGGCCGGCGCTACAACCGCGAAACCCTGGAAGTGCTGTGGAAGGGCCGCAACATCGCCCAGATCCTGGACATGACGGTGGAAGACGCGCTGGCCTTCTTCAAGGACCAGCCGGCCATCGCCCGCAAGCTGCAGACGCTGCTCGACGTCGGCCTGTCCTACATCACCCTGGGCCAGAGCGCCACCACCTTGTCGGGCGGCGAGGCGCAGCGCGTGAAGCTGGCGCTGGAGCTGTCCAAGCGCGACACCGGCCGCACCCTGTACATTCTGGACGAGCCCACCACCGGTCTGCACTTCGCCGACATCGAGCTGTTGCTGCGGGTGCTGCGGCAGCTGCGCGAGGCCGGCAACACCATCGTGGTGATCGAGCACAACCTGGACGTCATCAAGACCGCCGACTGGGTCATCGACATCGGCCCCGAAGGCGGGGACGCCGGCGGCACCGTGCTGGCCCAGGGCACGCCCGAGCAGGTGGCCGGGCACCCGGGCAGCCACACCGGGCGCTACCTGGGGCGCTTGCTGGCGCCGCAATAAAAAAGGCCGCGCGGGTGGCGCGGCCTGGGGCCGGGGGTGGCAAGGGCTGGGTTCAGCCGCCCCAGCCGCGCGTGTCGCCGCGCCCGGGCATCTGGCCCAGCTCGCCGGTGCCGCGCTGCATGTCGGGGTTGCCGTTGTAGGGTTTGTAGCCCCGGCGATCGCCCCAGTCGCGGTCGTAGCGATCGTGGTTGTCGTAGCGGTTGTCCCAGCGGTTGTCGCGCCGGCGCCGTTCGCGTTCGCGCTCCCGCTCGCGTTCCCAGCGGCGGCGCTCACGCCATTCGCGGCTGTCGGCCAACTGGTACAGCGCCTGGTCCTGGGCCTCGCCCCAGGCCAGGCCGCCCCAGTGGGTTTGGGCGGCGGCCGGCGCGGCGGCGCCCAGCAGGCCCATGCCGAGCGCGGCGGCGCCGGTCAGCAGCAGGCCGCGCCGACGCAGTTGAGCGGTGAAGTGTTGCCATGTCATAGGTGTGCTCCCGGAATTCATCCCCGCCAGCGGGCCGGGCGGGGGTGCTGTCTTAACGTCTCGGCGCGCCAAAGGGTTGATGCGGGCGATTTTCGCCAGCCGGCGCGCCGAAAGCCCGTGCAAGCAGTGTAAAACGGGCCGCGCTGGCCGGGGTCGTCCGGGCCCGGCGCCGGTTGTCGGACAACACCCCGAACGCCAGTGTCCCCCGGCCGGTGAAGGGCTTTTTTGCTCTTGTTTAAATAGCTACCGTGGTAGATTGCACGCTGGCCAACCCCGATTTTGATACATGAAATCGACCCCGGGCCGAATTCCGGGGGGCGGCTATCATCTTCCGCAAGCCGAAGGCCCTGGCACGGGCCCGACCGATCCCCTTTTCTTTCCCGCATGGCAAAACTACTGCTCATCGTTCTCACCGCTGGTCTGTTCAGCCAATGGCTGGCCTGGCGCATCAACCTGCCGGCCATCGTGATGCTGATCGCCGGCGGCCTGCTGCTGGGGCCGCTCACCGGGGTGATTCCACCCAGTTCCTCGCCCGAGGACTTGAACGCGCTGATCGGCCTGGGCGTGGCCATCATCCTGTTCGAGGGTGGCATGGACCTGAAACTGGGCGAGCTGCGCCACGTGCGCGTCGGCGTGCGGCGCCTGGTGCTGCTGGGCCCGCCCCTGGCCTGGGGCATGACCAGCGTGGCCGCGCACTACGTGGCCGGGCTGTCCTGGCCGGTGTCCATCGTGCTGGCCGCCATCCTGGTGGTGACCGGCCCGACGGTGATCTTGCCGCTGCTGCGCCAGGCGCGCATGAACAAGGAATCGGCCGCCCTGCTGAAATGGGAGGGCATCGTCAACGACCCCATGGGCGTGCTGCTGGCGGTGCTGAGCTACCAGTACTTCACCGGCGACGGCTCCGGCGTGGGCAACAGCCTGTGGCACCTGGCGGTGGCGCTGGTGGTGGGCGCCGGCCTGGGCGGCGCCGGCGGCTGGCTCACCGGCTGGCTGTACCGGCGCGGGGCGGTGCCGGTGCACCTGAAGGCGCCGATCCTGATCGTGCTGGTGCTGGTGGTGTACTGGGCGTCCAACAAGGTGCAGCACGAAGCCGGCCTGCTGTCGGTGACGGTGATGGGCATGGTCATCGGCAACATGCAGCTGGTCGAGCGCGAGGCGCTGCAGCGCTTCAAGGAAAACCTGACGGTGGTGCTGCTGTCGGCGCTGTTCATCATCATTCCGGCGCAGCTGGGCGCCCAGCACCTGATGGTGATCGACTGGCGCGCGGTGCTGTTCGTGGTGCTGCTGCTGGTGCTGGTGCGCCCGCTCACCATCCTGCTGGCCACGTTGGGCGCCAAGGTGCGCTGGCAAGACAAGCTGCTGCTGGGCTGGGTGGCGCCGCGCGGCATCGTGGCGGCGGCCACGGCCGGGCTGTTCGGCCCCGGCCTGGTGGCGGCCGGCTACCCGGACGCCGACCGGCTGCTGCCCATCGTGTTCCTGGTCATCATGACCACGGTGCTGGCGCATGGGCTGACCATCGGCCCGATGGCGCGCCGGCTGAAGCTCGCGTCCGACCAGCACAACGGCCTGCTGATCGTCGGCGCGTCCGACTTCTCGCTGGCCCTGGCGCGCGCCCTGCAGCGCCAGGAAATCGAGGTGCGGCTGACCGACGGCGTGTGGGAACACCTGAAAGCCGCGCGCATGGCCGGCGTGCCGGTGCACTACGGCGAGCTGCTGTCCGAGGAAACCGAGCACCGCCTGGACGTAATGCGCCTGAACCACCTGCTGTGCGCCACCGAGAACGATTTTTACAACGCCCTGGTGTGCAAGGCCAAGGGCTACGCCTTCGGCCACCACCGCACCTTCCAGATCGCCACGCAAAGCGCCTCGTCGCAGGAGTTCAAGCGCCTGGCCATCGACATGCGCGGCTATTTCGCCTTTGCCAGCAACGCCAACTACGGTTTTCTGCAAGAGCGCATGACCGCCGGCTGGACCATCCAGCACACCCGCATCAGCGAAGCGCACGGCTGGGAGGTGATGAAGAGCCGTCTGGACGAGCTGGACCCGGAATGGCTGCTGCTGGGCGGCATCACGCCCAAGGGCGATTTCCGCCTGTACTCGTCGGAGCAGCGCTTCAAGGTGGAAAACGGCTGGACGGCCCTGTACTTCGCCCCGCCGACCCAGCGCGGGCCCAAGGCCGCGAACGGCAAGAACGGCGATGGGGTGGCCGAAGCGGCGGCCTGAATGCTATGATTTAATAGCTATATAGGAAATATCCACGCCGGCCTACGGCCAATTTGACCTGAAATCGACGCGGCTTTACCAGGCCGCCGCGCTGGGGCGCGCCGCCATGCGGTCGCGCCAGGCCTGATTCGGAACACAGGTGCGAACCGGTGGCGGCTTCACCTTCTGAACGATGACAGGATTGACAGGCGCGAGTTCCTCACCGGAGCTGCCAGAATCGACGGGCTCGAGAACGGGCAGCACGACCGGAGGAGGAAGAACGATTGGCGGCAGAACCGGCTTCTGCTCATCAATCACGACTGGGTCCTGAAACAGTCGAGAGACGCCCCACGCGACGCCGAGGGCAATGAAGAGCACCGGAAGAATCAGGAAGGCGCGCGACCGGGTGGTTCGTGGCTCGGCCTCGCTGGGGGCTGGCTGCGGCCTGGCCAGAAAGGCGGCCTCTGCTTCCGGCGATGGCTTCGGCAACACATCGGTCGGCTTCGCTTCCAGAAGTCTGCGCGGGTCGACGCCAACATTGGTTCGTTCGTTGCGTCGTTCGAACTGGC
>JAIUOM010000034.1 GCA_020161215.1 Pseudomonadota bacterium | reverse complement strand
TCGGCCATGGCGCGGTAGGTGGTCCATTTGCCGCCCGTCACGGTGACCAGGCCGGTGCGGCTGGACATGACCGTGTGCTCGCGGCTGATCTTCTTGGTGTTCTCGCCGTCGTCGTCCTGGGGCTTGACCAGCGGGCGCAGGCCCACCCACATGCTGCGCACATCGGCCAGCGTGGGCTGGCGCGTGAGGTAGCGTCCGGCCTCGGTGAGGATGAAGTCCAGCTCCTCGGGGAACGGCAGGGGCTCGCGTGCCAGGTCGTTGCGCGGGGTGTCGGTGGTGCCCAGGATGACCTTGCCCAGCCAGGGCACGGCAAAGAGCACGCGGCCATCGGCCGTCTTGGGCACGAGCAGGGCGTGATCGCTGGGCAGGAAGTCGCGGTCCACGACCACGTGCACGCCCTGGCTGGGCGCGACCATGGGCTTGACGGGACGGCCCTGGGCCTCGGCATCCTGCTGGCGGAACAGGTCCACCCAGGGGCCGGTGGCGTTGACCACGCACTTGGCGCGCAGCGTGAAGCGCCGGCCCGATTCCGTGTCTTCGCAGACCAGGCCGGCGACCTTGCCGCCTTCATGCAGCAGTTCAAGCGCGGGGCAGTAGTTGACCAGCAGCGCGCCCTTGGCGGCTGCCGTGCGTGCCAGCGCCAGCGCCAGGCGGGCATCGTCGAACTGGCCGTCCCAGTACTTGACGCCGCCGCGCAGCCCCCGCGGCTGGGCGCCAGGCAGCAGGCCGCGCGCCTGGCTCGCGCCAAGCCACTCGGTGCGCCCAAGCCCGGCGCGCCCGGCCAGCGCGTCGTACATCTTCAGGCCGACGCCATAGAACGGCGTTTCCCACAGGCGGTACGAGGGCATCACGAAAGGCAGCGGCTGGGCCAGGTGCGGCGCGCTGTCGAGCATGTGCACGCGCTCGCGCAAGGCCTCGCGCACCAGGTGGATGTTGCCCTGGGCCAGGTAGCGCACGCCGCCGTGCACCAGCTTGGTGGCGCGCGACGAGGTGCCCTTGGCGAAATCCTGCGCTTCCACCAGCAGCACGCTGTGGCCGCGCAGCGCGGCGTCCACCGCCACGCCCAGGCCGGTGGCGCCCCCGCCGACGATGGCGATGTCGTAGCGGCGCGGTTCGGCCAGGCGTTGCAGCAACGCGGCGCGGTCGGTGGGCAGGGGCGTGGTGCTCATGGCGCAACGATACGACGATTTTCGGGACGAATCGGCGGAGGCCGGCGCGGCGGCGCTCAGTCCGCCCAGTCGCGTGAGCGCTCCACGGCCTGGCGCCAGCGCGCCAGGCGGGCCAGGCGCTCGGCCTCGGGCAAGCGCGGCTCGAAGCGCCGGTCAACCACCCAGCGCTGGGCGATGTCGGCCCCATCCGACCACACGCCCAGCGCCAGGCCGGCCAGGTAGGCGACGCCCAGGGCCGTGGTTTCGGTGACCTGGGGGCGCACCACGGGGGCACCCAGCAGGTCGGCCTGCATCTGCATCAGCAAGTCGTTGCGGCTGGCGCCGCCGTCCACACGCAACTCGGTCAGCGCCAGGCCGGCGTCGCGGCTCATGGCGCCGAACACGTCGGCCGACTGCAGGGCAATGGCCTCCAGCGCGGCGCGGGCGATGTGGGCGCGGGTGGTGCCGCGCGTCATGCCGACCAGGGTGCCGCGCGCGCGGCCGTCCCAGTCGGGAGCGCCCAGGCCGGCAAAGGCCGGCACCAGGAACACGTCGCCGGTGTCGGGCACGCTGGCGGCCAATGCCTCGACCTCGCCGGACTGGCGGATCATCCGCAGGCCGTCGCGCAGCCACTGCACCGTGGCGCCGGCCATGAACACCGAGCCCTCCAGCGCGTAACAGGCCTGCTCGGCCTGCACCGCCCGGGTGCCGGCGTCCGAGGGGCCACACCAGGCCACCGTGCTCAGCAACTGGTTGCGGCTGGGCACCGGCTGGGTGCCGGTGTTCATCAGCATGAAGCAGCCGGTGCCGTAGGTGTTCTTGGCCATGCCGGGCGCAAAGCAGGCCTGGCCGAAGGTGGCGGCCTGCTGGTCACCGGCCAGGCCGGCGATTGGCAGCGGCGCGCCGAGCAGCTCGGCGCTGGTCTCGCCCAGCACGCCGCAGGACGGCACGATGGCCGGCAGCACCGCGCGCGGCACGCGGAACAGGCGCAGCAGCTCGGCGTCCCAGTCCAGGGTGCCCAGGTTCATGAGCATCGTGCGCGCGGCGTTGCTCGGGTCGGTGGCGTGCACGCGGCCGCCGGTGAGCTTGTAGACCAACCAGCTGTCGATGGTGCCAAAGGCCAGCTCGCCGGCCTCGGCCCGGGTGCGGGCGCCGGGCACCTGGTCCAGCAGCCATTCCAGCTTGGTGGCGGAAAAATAGGCGTCCAGCACCAGCCCGGTCTTGCGCTGGATCAGCGCCGCCTTGCCCTGGCGCCTGAGTTGCTCGCAGCGCGCCGTGGTGCGCCGATCCTGCCAGACGATGGCCGGCGCCACCGGCTGGCCCGTGGCGCGGTCCCACAGCACCGTGGTTTCGCGCTGGTTGGTGATGCCGATTGCTACTATATTAGTAGCTACTCTAGATTTACTGGCGCCGGCCAAGGTCAGTTTTCGCACACATTCGCGTGCCACGGCCAGCTGCGTCGTCCAGATCTCGCTGGCGTCGTGTTCCACCCAGCCAGGCTGGGGAAAATGCTGGGTGAACTCGCGTTGCGCCACCGCGGCGACACGCCCTTGGCGGTCGAAGGCGATGGCGCGGCTGCTGGTGGTACCTTGGTCGAGGGCGAGGAGATAGCTCATGGTGGCACTACTGTAGTGGCCCCGAGCGCGCCACGCGAAAGCCGCAGTGGCTGGTGCTGGTGTCGGGGGTGTTGGCGCCGCGCGCCGCCACCCGGTAGCGATTGCAATACGAGGCGTGGCACAGGAACGAGCCGCCGCGCTGCGAGCGCCGCCCGGTCATCCTGGACTGCACGGGGTCCAGCGCCGGCGTTTCACGGTGGTAGTCGGGGCTGAACCAGTCGGCGCACCAGGCCCAGGTGTTGCCCACCATGTGGTGCAAACCATGGCCGTTGGGCGGCAAGGCTTGCGCCGGCAGGGTGCCGGGCGCCCAGCCCGGCGCGGGGTGGGCCGGAAACTCGCCCTGCCAGATCTGGCACTGGCCGCGCCCACCGTCGACCAGCTCGTCGCCCCAGGGATAGCGCTGGCCGGCCAGGCCGCCACGCGCCGCGAACTCCCACTCCGCCTCGGTCGGCAGCCGCGCGCCAGCCCAGGCACAGAAAGCCTGCGCGTCGTGCCACGAGATGTGCACCACCGGGTGGTCCAGCCGCTCCAGCATCGACGAGCCCGGCCCCTCGGGCCGCTGCCAGCAGGCGCCCTCCACCGGCAGCCACCAGGGCACGTCGCGCGCCACCTGGCGCGTGGCCTGGCGCAGCTCGGGCGCCACCTGCAGGTAGAAGACGAAAGAATTCCCGGCCGCCTCGGCCTGCGTGACATGGCGCGTGGCACGCACGAAGTCGCGAAACTGGGCATTGGTGACCGCCGTGCGCCCCAGCGCGAAGGCGCTCACCGTGACCTCGCGCGCCGGACCCTCGCCGTCCTCGGCAAAACCCTCGCGCGAATCGGTGCCCATCAGAAAGCGCCCCCCGGGCAAAGCCACCCAGTCGATCGCCGCTTGGCCCCTGGCCGTCCCCGCCGCCGGCACCACGCCGGCCGGTCGGACCGCCTGGGGCGTGCAGCAGGCTTTCACTCCTCTTCCCAGAAGGCCTGGGTCACGCCCTGGCTGCGCATCAGCGCCAGCACCTGATCGCGCGGCAGCACCCCGGCGCGCTGAGCCCAGGCTTGGTACTGCCCGGCCATGCGGGCCACGCGTTCGGGCTGCTGGGCGGCCAGGTCGTGCAGTTCGGTCCGGTCGGCTTGCATGTCGTACAGCTCCCAGGCCTTGGGGTACTCGCGCACCAGCTTCCAGCGGCCGTCGCGCATGGCGGCGTTGCCCTCGTGCTCCCAGAACATGGGCGGGCGCTCGGGCGCGTCGGCCGCGAAGGCGCCGGCCAGCGAATGGCCTTCCAGCGGCAGGATGTCGCGCTCGCCCAGCTGCTCGGGATAGGCCGCCTGCGCCACCTCGACAATGGTGGCCATGATGTCCGGCAAGTAGCCCGGTGTGTGGCGGACCTCGCCACGCTGCGCGATGCCGGCCGGCCAGTGGAAGATCAGCGGCGTGGAAATGCCGCCCTCGTGCGTCCAGTGTTTGTACAGCCGGAACGGCGTGTTCGACAGATTGGCCCAGGCCTGGCCGTAGCTCTGGTAGGTGTCTTCGGGGCCGGGGGCAATGTCCGGGGTGTTGCCAAAGCGCACCACGGCGCCGTCCCGGGTGTGCGAGCGGGCGATCATCAGCTTGCTGACCAACTCGTCCACCGTCACGCCCTCGGGGATGTCCTCGGCGCAGGCGCCGTTGTCGGACAGGAAAATCACCAGCGTATCGTCCAGTTGACCCATGTCCTGCAGCGCCGCCAGGATGCGGCCAATGCCCTGGTCCATGCGATCGATCTGCGCCGCGTACACCTCCATGCAGTTGGCCAGCCAGGCCTTGTGCTCGGCCTCCGTCCAGGGCGGCTGGCGCGGGTCGCGCGCCGTCAGCTGCCACTGCGCATCCAGGATACCGCTGGCCACCAGGCGCGCCAGGCGCTGCTCGCGCAGCTGGTCCCAGCCGGCGTCGAAGCGGCCCTTGTACTTGGCGATGTCCTCGGGGTGCGCATGCAGCGGCCAGTGCGGCGCGGTGTAGGCCACGTACTGAAAGAAGGGCTTGTCGGCGTGCGCATCGCGGTGCTGCCGCAGGAACTTCACCGCCTCGTCACTGATGGCGTCGGTGTAGAAAAAGCCCGGCGCACGCGCCTCGTGCTCAGCGTTCTGGTTGCGCCGCGTCAGCGTATTGGGGTCATAGAAGCTGCCGGCGCCGATGATGGTGCCAAAAAAATCGTCAAAGCCGCGCTGCATCGGCCACGAGTCGGTCGGCTCGACCAGATTGCTCGACACATGCCACTTGCCGCTCAGATAGCTGCGGTAACCCGCGGGTTTCAGCACCTCGGCAATGGTGGCGCAGCGCTGGTTCAGGTTGCCGGCATAGCCCTCGGGTCCCGAGTCATAGGTCAGGATGCCGATGCCGGTCTGGTGCGGGTGCAGGCCGGTGAGCAAGGACGCACGCGAGGGGCTGCAGCGCGCCGTGTTGTAGAACTGCGAGAAACGCAGTCCGCCCGCAGCCAGGCGGTCCAGGTGGGGGGTCTCGATCTCGCCGCCGTAGCAGCCGATGTCGGAATACCCCATGTCGTCGTTCAGGATCAGCAGGACGTTCGGGCGTGTGGAGCGCATGGTGGTTCCCTTGTGGGTGAGCGGGTTCAGTTCAGGCGGGCGCCGCTGGCGCGGTCGAAAAGGTGCACCGCCGCCGGCTCGAAGCCGACGTGGATCGTGTCGCCCTCGACCAGGTCGTTGCGAGCGTCGGTCTTGAGCTTCAGGCGTTGGCCGCCCGCATCCAGGTCCAGAATGCGGTGGTCGCCCAGCTCCTCGATGTAGTTCACGCGCGCCGCACTGCCGACGGGCCCCGGGTGCAAGTCACCCGGGCGCACACCTACGGTCACCTCGCGCGCCTGCGGCGCATGGGCCGGCACCGGATGCGCCACGCCGTCGATCCGCACTTCGGCGCCCTGCCACACACCCGGCAGCAGATTCATCGGCGGCGTGCCGATGAAGCCGGCCACCGCCACCTGCGCCGGCCGACCGTAGATGTCGCGCGGCGTGGCCACTTGCACGATGCGCCCGTCCATGAACACGGCCACGCGATCGGCCAGGGTCATGGCTTCCTCCTGGTCGTGGGTGACATAGACCGTGGTCACGCCCAGCGCGCGCTGCAGTTGCTTGAGTTCCAGGCGCGTTTCCAGGCGCAGCTTGGCGTCCAGGTTGGACAGCGGTTCGTCCAGCAAGAACAACCTGGGCTGGCGCACGATGGCGCGCGCCAACGCCACGCGCTGCTGCTGGCCACCCGACAACTGGCCCGGCCGGCGTTTGAGCAAATGGTCGATGCTGACGCGCGTGGCGGCGTCGCGCACGGCCTGCTCGACGGCTTGGCGCGGCGTGCCGACCATGCGCAGCGGAAAGCCGATGTTCTGCTCCACCGTCATGTGCGGGTACAGCGCATAGCTCTGAAACACCATGGCCACGTCACGGGCGCCCGGCTCCACCGTGGTGACGTCCTCGCCATCAATGAACACGCGCCCGCCACTGACCGGCTCCAGGCCGGCCAGGATGCGCAGCGTGGTGGTCTTGCCGGACCCAGAAGGCCCCAGCAGCACGAAAAATTCGCCGGCCTGGATCTCCAGATCCACGCCATGCAGCACCGTGGTCGGCCCGTGGCGCTTGACCACGCCCTCGAACCGCACCGCGCCCTTGCCTGTGCTCATCGACGCCCCCCTCCCTTGACCGCGCCCACCGTGAGGCCCTTGACGATATGGCGCTGCGCCAGCAGCCCGACGATGATTACCGGGGCCATGGCCACCATGGCCCCGGCCGCCAGACGCGCCCACTGCGTCTGCTCGACAGAGATGAAATTGAACATCGCCACGGTGACCGGCCGCACCCGGTTGCCACCCAGCACCACCGCGAACATGAATTCGTTCCAGGCGTTCAGGAACACAAACACCGTGGTCACCGCCATGCCGCCGCGCACCTGCGGCAGGATCACGTACCAGAGCGCGCGCAGACGGCCGGCGCGGTCCAGCAACGCGGCTTCTTCCATCTCATAAGGCACATCTTCGAAATACGACACCAGCAGCCAGATCGCGAACGGCAAGGAAAACGTCAGGTAGATGGTGACCAGCCCGCTGTAGCTGTCCAGCCAGCCCACCCGCTGCAGCACCAGGTAGTAGGGAATCACCAGCCCCACCGGCGGCAGCATCTGCGTGGCCAGCACATAAAAGCCGCTGATGCGCCGTCCGGGATAGCGCAGGCGCGCCAGCGCGTAGGCGGCGGGCACGGCAAACAGCATTGTCAGCGCCGTGGCGGCGCAGCTCACCACCAGGCTGGACCACAGGTTGGGCAGGATCGAGGACGGGCCCCACAGCACGTCCTGATAGTTGGTCAAGGTCGGGCTGAACACCAGCAGTGGCGGGTAGGCCAGCACGTCGCGCTCGGTCTTGAACGAAGTCAGCAGCGCCCACAGCACCGGAAACGCCCACACCGACACCAGCAACCCGGCCACCACCAGCAGCAGCGCTTGCCGACTTGCGCGCGGGGCGATCATGCCCGGGCCTTTCGGCGGCTGAACAGCAGCCAGGAAATGAGCACAGTGATGGCCAGCAGCACCATCGCCAGCGCCGAGCCATACCCCAGGTTCAGCTCGGTGAACGAGGTGCGGTAGGCGTACAGGTTCAGGATTTCGGTGGCGGTGCCCGGGCCGCCTCCGGTGGCGGCAAAGATCGCCGCGAACGCCGACAGCGCCGTCATGGTGCGCAGGATGACCACCATCACCACCGCCGGTCGGATCAGCGGCAGCGTGATGTGCCAAAAGCGCTGCGCCGGCCCGGCGCGATCCAGCCGCGCCGCTTCGTACACATCGGGCGGCAGCGTGGCCAGGGTGGCCAGCAGCACCAGAAAGGCGAACGGTGTCCATTGCCAGGTGTGGATGGCGATGACCGAGATCAGCGCCAGCTGCGGGTCACCCAGCCAGTTGTGGCTGCCCAGGCCCAGCGCGCGCGTCACCACGTCCACCAGGCCCACGTCGGGCGCCAGCACCAGGGTGCGCCAGAACAGGCCCACCACCACCGGCGCCAGCACGATGGGCAGGATGGCCGCCACCCGCAGCAGCGCCTGACCACGGGGAATTTGCAGCACCAGCAGGGCCAGCGACAGGCCAATGAACACCTGCAGCACCACCGTGGAGGCGGTGTAGACCGCCGTCAGCGCCAGGGAATTCCAGAAACGCGGGTCGCCCCCCATCTTGGCGTAGTTGTCCAGCCCAGCGAAGCCGGACAGCCAGGGCATGCTCATGTCCAGCTTCTGCAGGCTGTTCCAGGCCAGGAAGATCAGCGGCGCGGTAGTGATCAGCAGCAGCAGCACAAAGGCCGGCGCGAACAACGCCAGCGCGAAACGCCGCTCCTGCCGCGCCATCACGTCGATGGGGGCGGCAAGGCTCATGGGCGCTCAGCTTTTCATGACCTGGGCAATGCGCGCCTGGGCCTCGTCCAGCGCTTCCTTCGGCTTTTTCTGCCCCACCAGGGCGGATTGAATGGCCGTGGCCATGGTCTCGCCCACCGCCGGCCACTGCGGCACGCGTGGGCGCCAATCGACGTCGGTGTCCTGCTCCAGCGACTCCAGCGCCGCGGGGATGAAGTTGTCGCCGGCGTTCTTCATGGCCTCGGCAAACTCGGGCGACTTCCACAGCGACAGGCGGTTCAGGCCCGAGCGTTTGGCCGGCCCGTCGAACTTCCAGGAGGTGCGCGCCTGGGTCTCGGCCGCCGCGGCCCAGCTGATGAACAGCCAGGTGGCGCGCTTGGTCTTCTCGGACAGCGCGGCGTTGATGGGAAAGCCCCAGTTCCAGATCGAGGTGACGCGCTTGCCCGCCGGCCCCTTGGGCCAGCGCGCGTAGGCCACCTTGCCCACCACCTTGGACTTTTCGGGGTTGGTGATGACGGCGGCGGACGAGTGCGCGTCCACGTAGCAGGCCACCGAGCCCTGCGAGAAGGCGTCGGCGATGTCCGGCCAGTTCCAGTTGCGCACGGCAGGCGGCGCGTACTGGGTGAGCGCGTTCACGTACCACTCCAGTGCCTTCACCGCCTCCGGCGTGTTCACTGTCAGCACCTTGCCCTGGAACCAGCCACCGCCAAAGCCGCGCAGCAGCGAGGGGTAGATGTACATGTTCTGCCCAGCACCGGCAAAGCCGCGCAAGGCCAGGCCATAGGCGCGGTTGGCCGGGTCGTTCAAGGCCTTGGCGTTGGCCAGCAACTGGTCGTAGGTCTCGGCCGGCTTGAGGTTCTTGGCCGCGTACAGGTCCTTGCGGTAGACCTGCACGGTCACCTCGCCGTCGTAGGGAATGCCGTAGGGCTTGCCGTCGATGGAATCGGCCTCGCGCCAGGCCTTCAGGATGTCACCATAGTTGAACCAGGCCGGGTCCGTCAGCGTGGCGTCGTTCAGGTAGCGGTCCAGCGGGTCGACCCACTTGTTGGCCACGTACAGCGGGTAGTACATGGGGTCGGCCGCGTGGGTGGCGTAGGTGCCGGTCTTGGACGACAGATCCAGCATCGCCTTCTGGCGGATCTGCCCGGGCGGCACCTTCTCGGGCCGCACCTTGATACCGGTGAGGGCCTCGAACTGCGGCAGCAGGCTGAGCAGGTTTTCAAAGTAGCTGGCCGGAATCACCGCCACCGAGATCGACTCGCCCTCGGCTTGCCGCCAGTTGATCTTGGCCTGCTGGTACGGTCCCAGGTCGGCACTGGCCTGAGCCCAGGCGCGCCCGCTCCACATCGCCACCCCCAGGGCGGCCGCGCCGCCGACGATCTCGCGCCGTGTGGCGCCCCCTTGGCTCTGGATCACTCGCCTCATGCCGTGCCTCCTGTGCGGCCCATCGCCTTGGAACGTTGGACCAGGTTCATGAAATCGATTACATCGGTGCCCCAAGTCTATCGACTGCTCTGCGAAAATCGTCCCGGGATTACCCGTATTTCTTGGGTTTGATCTTGTTCCGAAATGGGCGAAAGCGTGTCGTGCAAACGTTTACTATTGCGGCACACTCCCCAAGCGCCCTGTCATGCTTCCGCCCACCGCCCCACCCGAATTCACTGCCCGCAAGACACGCTCGGGCGCCAAGGACGTGGCGCAACTGGCGGGCGTTTCCACGGCCACCGTCTCGCGCGCCATGAACCAGCCGGGTTCGGTCGACCCCGACACCCGCCAGCGCGTGCTCGACGCCGCCGCCAAGCTGCGCTATGTGCCGCACGGCGCGGCGCGCGCCTTGCGCAGCCACCGCAGCAAGATGGTGGGGGCCCTCGTGCCCAGTTTCGACTACGCGCTGTACGCGCGCACCACCAGCGCCTTGCAGCAGCGGCTGGGTGAGCGCGGCTACGTGGTGGTGCTGGCCGAACACCACTACGACCTGGCCGTCGAAACACGCCTGGCCGGCCAGTTGATCGAGCATGGGGTGGACGCCTTCGTGCTGGTCGGCCTGGACCATGAGCAGGCCTTGTTTTCCCTGCTGGACGACTACGGCCGCCCCTACGTGCTGACCTGGGGCGCCGACCCCGCGCAGCGCCACCCCTGCATCGGCTTCGACAACCAGGCCGCCACCCAGCTGGTGGCACGGCACCTGATTGCGCTGGGGCATCGCCACATCGGCCTGCTCAGCGCCCACCTGACGGGCAACGACCGCGCCCGGGCGCGTGGCGAGGGACTGCGCGGCACGCTGGCGCAACACGGCCTGACGCTGGACGAGCGCCACGTGGCCTACGCCGCTATTTCCCTGCCGGAGGCCGAGGCGGCCGCCACGCAACTGCTCAGCCAGCCTCAGCGCCCCAGCGCCGTGGTGGCCACCAACGACGTGTTCGCGGTCGGCACCATGCTGGCCTGCCGCAAGCTGGGCATTCGCATTCCCGAGCAGCTGTCGGTGACCGGGGTGGACAACACCGACCTTGGCGCCACCCAGACGCCGCCGTTGACCAGCGTGGCGACCCCCGTCACGGCCATCGGCCACGGCGCCGCCGAACAACTGATCGCCCGGCTGGAAAACCAGCCCCACGAGCGCGTCATGCAGTACCCGGTGGAGCTGGTGGTGCGCGGCAGCACCGCGCCGCCGCCCGGCCACTGAGCCAGGCGGGCCCGCCTCAGGGTTGCGCGGCGTCCTCTTGCGGCATGTAGATGCGCGCCAGCCCACGCCCAATCGCCTCCACCACCTGCTCGCGGCGCAGGCCGATGTGCTGGCTCAGGCAGCGCTCGGCTTCCTCGGCCTGGCCGGCGGCCAGGGCGTCGAGCAGTTGCTGGTGCTGCTCCTGGGTCGATTCGCGGCCCACGCTTTCCATGGCCAGCCAGCGCACGAAGCGGATGCGTTGGTTCAGGTTCTCCAGCAGGCGCAGCAACTCGGCGTTGTGGGCCATGGCGGCAATGCGCAGATGGAAGGCCTCGTCCAGCGCCACCAGCTCGCGCACCGGGGTGGGCGGGCGCACCTGACGGCTGCCGGCCAGGTAGTCTTGCGCCTCCTCGATTTGCTCGGGCGTGGCGCGCGTGAGCGCCAGGCGCAGGCATTCGCGCTCGATGGCCAGGCGCGCCTCGTACAAATCCAGCGTTTCCTGCACGTCCAGCGGGCGGCGCACGAAGCCGCGGCTGGCCGGCGCCAGAAAACCATCGGTGACCAGCCGCGCCAGCGCCTCGCGCACCGGCGTGCGGCTGACGCCCAGGCGCTCGGCCAACTCGATCTCGGACAAGCGCTCACCGGGTTTCAGCTCGTAGGCAATGGCCATGTCGCGCAGACGGTTCAGCACGTCGGAGCCGCGCGCGCGCCGGGCGGTGGAAATGGCGCCCACACCATGGGACCCGGATTTCACACGCACGGCGTGCGGAGCGTCAACTTTGGAGGGCATCAGCGAGCACTTGTAGGGATGAGCAGCATGAGTATGCGTAATTTTCAGGGACTCGCACGGGGCTCTCGTCACTCGAAGTACGGCAACTTCTTGTCTTTCGCGGCCTGAACCCAGGGCGGCACGAAAGGCACGATCTGGTCCTGCGACGGAACGACCACCTCGATGAAGTTGGCGCCCGGGTTTTCGATGGCCTCTCTCAGCACGGCCTCGATCTGCTCTTCCGACGTGATCCGTGCGGTGGCAAAACCAAAGCCCTCGGCCACCTTGACGTAGTCCACCGCGCCAAAATCGGTGGTCCACGGGGCGTCCACGCCGTCCAGCAAAATCGCCTCGCCGCGAATCCAGCCGTAGGTGTCGTTGCGGGTCAGGATCACGGTGATGTTTTTCCCGCTGCGCTTGATGGTTTCAAAGTCACCCAGGACAAAGGCCAACGAGCCATCGCCCGTGAACGAGATCACCGGGCCGTCGTTGGCATAGGCCGCGCCGATGCCGGCCGGCACCGCGTAGCCCAGGGCCCCCATCGAATAATTGGTGAGGTAGCGGCGCCCGGCTTCGCGCACGGACAGCAGCGCCGACGGGTAAATGGCGCTGACCCCCGGCTCGGCGGTCACGATGGCGTTGGGCGGCAAGAGGGCGTCCAGGGCCTGCGACAGTTTCACCGGGGAAATCGTGCCTGCCGGCATGGCCACGGTCGAGTTGAACACGGCGTCCAGCGCGGCGCGCTTGGTCTCGGTCAGATCGAGCGGCTGGCGCCGCACGTCGCCGTGCTCGGCCTCGATCAGCTCCAACATATACGCCAGGGTCGCCCGGGCATCGCCCACCAGGCCCACTTTCACCGGGAAGTTGTTGCCGACATGGGCTTCCGCGATGTCCAGGTGCAAAAAGGTCTTGCTGCCGGGGTCGCCGTACAGCTTCCAGTGGTTGGTGGAGCTGGAATCGGTGTTGCTGCCAATGAAGAACACCGTATCGGCCTCCAAGGCGTAGCGGTTCGAATAGTCCATGCCGCCGCGCGCGCCAATGACGCGCAGCGCCAAGGGGTGCGTCTCGGGCACCGCGCCCTTGCCTGGCGTGGTGGTGGCGATGGGGATCTGCAGGCGCTCGGCCAGCGCCAGCACAACCTCGGACGCCTTCGAAATCAAGGCCCCTTGCCCGCACACGATCAGCGGTTTTTCGGCCGCCAGCAAGACCAGAATCGCCTCGCGGATCTTCCCGTGGTCGGCCACCGGCCGGTGCGCGGGGTAGTGCTGGTATTCGGGCTCGGCGTACAGGTCGGACAGCTCGGCGCGCTCGTGGAAGATGTTGATCGGCACCCGGATGTGCACCGGTGCCGGGCGGCCAGACGTCGCCACGCGGAAGGCACGGCGCAGCATGAAGGGGATGTCCTTGACGCTGGTCAGGTAGAACGACTCCTTGCAAATGCTGGCGTACAAGGCGGTCTGGTCGACGCCGGTCAGGCCGTGCTTCTTGTCCTGGTTCACCGGGATGTCCGAGCTGAAGAAGATCACCGGCACCGAACTCAGGTAGGCCTCGGTGATGCCCGGCGTGCAATGGGTCACCCCGGGGCTGGGCGCCTCCAGCACGCAGGGCCGCCCGGTGACCTTGGCATAGGCCTCGGCGGCAAAAGAGGCGGTGCGTTCGTCGCGGGTCAGCACGTACTCGATGCTCGAGCCCTTTTGCCACTCTTTGTACCAGCCGATGGTGGTTTCCCCCGGCAGGCCAAACACATGCGTCACGCCGTGCAACTCCAGCATCTTCAGTAGGGCTTGGGCGCCGTTCATTGTCGTGGTCACTTCGCTACTCCGTGGGTCTGGTCAAGTTTGAAATCCGTGCGGTCCGGGCTTTGCGCGCAAGTCGCGCCGGGTCTTGGGCGCGTGGCGATCGCGATCACCGGCTTGGGCTTGCATCTGTGTATGTGGTTAAGTATACTTATAAGAATGCTTATTTAGCAAGCAAAATTTCCGGCTACCCCACTGGTCAGACCGCCCCACGGCCCTATATTTGTTCCACCCTAGGAGAGCTTCGTATGCCAACCTTCGTGCCTTCCCGTCGTCAGTTCGTCCAAGCCGCCGCACTGGGCAGCGGTGCCACGTTGCTGGGCCTGCCCCTGACGTCCCAAGCCCAGGATGGCCCGCCGTTGCGCCTGGTGGTCACCTTTCCGCCCGGTGGCAGCACCGACATCACCGCCCGCACCATCCAGCCGCGCCTGGGCGAGCTGGCCCGGCGCTCGGTCATCGTCGACAACAAGCCCGGCGCCGCCAGCCAGATCGGCACCCAGTTCGTGGCCCGCGCCGCGCCCGACGGCAACACCTTGCTGGTGTGCTTCGACACCCACGCCATCAACCCCATCGTCAAGCCCAACCTGCCCTACGACACCTTCAAGGACTTCGTCGGCGTGAGCTTGGCGGTGCGCTTTCCGCTGGTCATCGGCGCCTCGGCCAGCGTGCCGGCGGCCAACCTGCGCGAATTCGTGGCGGCGGCGCGCAAGCAGCCGGCGCGTTTTTCCTACGCCTCCACCGGCGTCGGCTCGATGAACCACCTGGTGATGGAAGACATCAAGCGCCAGGCCGGCATCTTCGTGCTGCACGTGCCGCACGGCGGCGGCGGCCCGGCCGTGCAGGCGGTGATCAGCGATCAGGCCAGCCTGACCTTGCTGTCCTACGCCGCCCTCAAGGGGCAAATTTCGGCCGGCAAGGTCAAGCCCCTGGCCGTGACCGGCGCCACCCGCCTGCCCGATCTGCCCAACGTACCCACGGTGGCCGAATCCGGCTTTCCGGGCTTCGAGGCCTATTCGTGGATCGGCATCTTCGCGCCCTCCGCCACGCCCGGCGCCACCGTCGCCAAGCTGACCGGCGAGTTTCAGGGCGCGCTGAACACCCCCGACGTGAAGCAAAGACTCAACGCCTTGGGCTTTGAAGTGGTGGCCAGCGACGGCCCTGCGCTGGATCGCTACACCAAGCAGCAGTACGACCGTTGGACGCAGTTCGTCAAGACCACCGGCCTCAAGGTCGTCGAGTGACGCCCATGACCGAGCCCCAGTTGCGCCAGCTCGACCACGTGGTGCTGGCGGTGCACGATCTGGCGCGCGCCAGCGAGAACTTCCGCGCCCTGGGTTTCACCGTCACGCCCGGCGGCGCGCACCCCGGCCGTACCTCGCACAACGCGCTGGTGGTGTTCGAGGACGGCGCCTACATCGAGATCATTGCCTGGCGCGCCCCCGCCCCCGAAGAACGCTGGTGGCGCACCTTGCAGGCGCACGGCGAAGGCCTGGTCGATCACGCCCTGCTGCCCGGCGCCGTGGGCCCCGCGTTGGCCGCGGCCCAGGCGCGCGGCCTCGGCACGCTGCGCGGCCCCATCCCCGGCGGGCGGCACCGCCCGGACGGCGTGCGCATCGATTGGGAAAGCGCCCGCCACGACACGCCCGACGTGCCCTTTCTGTGCGCCGACCTCACGCCGCGCGCCCTGCGCGTGCCCGAAGGCGCGGCGCGCCAGCATGCCAACCGCGCCACCGGCATCGCCCACGTGGCCGTGGCGGCACGGGATTTCGAACTCACCCGCACCCGCTGGCAAGCCCTGCTCGGCCCGGACCTCCCGCTGCAGCCCCGGCCCGGCGGGGCCAGCTACCGGCTGGCGGACACCGATTTCGAGCTTTTTAGGCCATTGGCCGGCGTGGATACTTCCAGATCAGCTATTGATTTTGAAGTCGCCAAGCCGCTCCAGGAACGCCTGGCGCGCCAGGGCGAGGGCGACGGCGAAGGCCCCTTTGCCCTGCAGGTGCGCGGCCAAGGCCCGGCGAAGCGGCTTGATCCGGCGCGCACCCACGGCATGCCGCTCTGGCTGGGTGGAGATGCGGGCTGAGACGCGGCGTGCGCCGCCCAGACCGCGCCCGGTCCGACAAAGCGCCGCCCAAGCCCTCGCCGGCGCGGTCAGAATATGGGAAAAATCTGCCCGAGGCCGGCGCCGCTGAATCCTGAGCAGCTACTGTTTCAATAGCTAACCATGCCCACCCAACCCCCCATGACCCAGCCCTTCACCCTGCCCCCCTCGACCCGCATCGCCTTCATCGGCGGCGGCAACATGGCCGGCGCCATCATCGGCGGCCTGCGGCGGCGGGGCCTGCCGGCCGAGCAGATCGCGGTGCTCGAACCCTTCGAGGCCGCGCGCCAGGCCCTGCGCGCCCAGCACGGCGTGGACGCCCAGCCGGCGGCGGGCGCGTTTCTGGGCGGCGCCGACCTGGTGGTCTGGGCCGTCAAGCCGCAGAGCTTCCGGGACGCCGCGCAAGCCGTGGCGCCGCACGCCGGCGGCGCACCGCAGCTGTCGGTGATGGCCGGCATCCGCGCCGGCGCGATCGGCGGCGCCATGGGCCACGACCGCGTCGTGCGCTGCATGCCCAACACCCCGGCCCTGGTCGGCCAGGGCATGACCGGCCTGTACGCCGCGCCCGCCGTCACCCCGGCCGACCGCAGCCTGGCCGAGGCGGTGATTTCCACCACCGGCGAGTACCTGTGGGTGGAGCGCGAGGAGCAGCTCGACGCCGTCACCGCCCTGTCCGGTTCCGGCCCGGCCTACGTGTTTTACTTTCTGGAGGCCATGCAGCAAGCCGGCACCGAGCTGGGTCTGTCGCCCGACCAGGCGCGCCGCCTGGCCGTCGGCACCTTCCTGGGCGGCAGCGCCTTGGCCAAGGATTCGCCCGAGCCGCTGGCCACGTTGCGCGAGCGCGTCACCAGCAAGGGCGGCACGACCCATGCGGCCCTGACGCGGCTGGAACAAGCCGGTGTCCAGGGCAGCTTCGTCGAGGCCATGCGCGCCGCCTGCGTGCGCGCGAAGGAGCTGGGCGACGAGTTCGGGCGCTAGCCGCCTGAGCGGGAGCCGAACGCCCACCCCCTGCAACCCCAGGCCCGACCGTAGAATGACCGCGCCCCACCCCACCTGGAGATGATTCGCCCATGAGTGCCGTCGCCCCGGCCCCCCCGGTGCTCTCCGCCGACGCCGTGACCCACGCGCTGCGCGATCTGATCCTGAGCGGCTCTCTTGGCGTTGGCGTGCCCTTGAAGCAGGAAGCCCTGGCCCGGCGCTTCGGCGTCAGCCGGATCCCCGTGCGCGAGGCGCTGAAACGCCTGCAAGCCGAAGGCCTGGTGGCCCATACGCCGCACACCGGCTCGGTGGTGGCCTCTCAGTCCATCCCCGAATTGCTGGAGGCGCTGGATATCCGGATCGGGCTGGAAACGCGGGCGCTGCAGTTGGCCATTCCCCGCATGACGGCGGCCGACCATAAGGCCGCGCGCGAGGTGCTGTCGCGCTACGACGGCACCGAATCGCCCCTGGCGTGGTCAGAGTTCAATCTGCAGTTTCACCTGACCCTGTACCGCGCCTGCAGCCGGCCGCGCCTGCTGAAGATGATCGAGGATCTGGTGCGAGGCATCGGCGTGCAGATGCGCGCGCTGCAGTCGCACAAGACCGGCCGCCAATTGCCGCAGAGCGAGCACCGGCTGATTCTGCGCGCCTGCATCGAACGCGACGTGGCGCGGGCCGTGCACCTGCTGGAAGAGCACATCGCGCACACCCAACAGGCCCTTCAAGCCCAATAAGGCGGGCTCACACCCCCTTGTCGTTGGGGTTGCGGTAGAGCTCCCGCGTGGCTTCGGTCATCGGGAAGTTCAGGTTCACGCCGCGCGGCGGAATCGGCGAAGTGAACCACTTGGCGTACATCTCGTTGATCCGGCCGCTTTTCATCAGCCCCGTGACCGTGGCGTCGACCAGGGCCTTGAACTTGGGGTCGTCCTTGCGGAGCATGATGCCGTAGGGCTCCTGGCGCAGGGTTTCACCCAGGATCTTGTAGTCGCCCGGCGCGTTGGACGCGGCGATCTGGCCGGCCAGCAGCACGTCGTCCATCACGAACGCGCTGACCCTTCCCGAGGACAGCAGCAGGAACGAGTCGGCGTGGTCCTTGCCGTAGATCTCGTTGACCTGGACGTTGTCGGCCCGCTTGTAGGCGCGCAGCAGGGGAATCGACGTGGTGCCGGTGGTGGTGGCGATGGTCTTGCCGTTCAGGTCGGCGAAGCTGTTGATGCCCGAGTCCTTGCGCACCGCCGCGCTGACCCCCACCATGATGTAGTTCGGACCAAAGGCCACCTGCTGCTGACGCGCCACCGAGTTGGTGGTGGAGCCGCACTCGATGTCGACCGTGCCGTTCTGCACCAAGGGAATGCGGTTTTGCGAGGTCACGGTCATGTACTTCACGTTCAACCCGGGCAGGTTCAGCTGCTGGCGGACCGCGGCCACGACTTCCTTGCAGATCTCGACCGCGTAGCCGACCGGTTCGCTGCCTTGGGCGACGATGTACGAAAAGGGAATCGAGGAATCGCGGTGGCCGACGGTGATCTCGCCACTGGCGCGGATTTTCTCCAGCGTGTCCGTGGACTGGGCCTGCGCCAGCGGTGCCGACAGGGCGAGCGCGACGAGGACGATCTGAAGTTTCATGGCTGACTCCCGGGGTATGACAAGAAAATTGACAATTGGATCCAATGACGGATACATTGTCAATCAGCGCTTCCACTACCCCATTTTCAACTTTCCGACCTGCATGACCTCACCGCTTGAGAACACTCGGTACGACGTCGCCGTGATGGGCGGCGGCATCGTGGGTTCGGCCATCGCCTATTTCCTGCTCAAGGCCTCGCCCGGCTTGTCGGTGTGCGTGCTTGAACCCGACCCCACCTACGAGTTCGCCTCGGCGCTCCGGGCCTCGGGCGGCTGCCGGGTGCAATTCACCTGCCCCGAGAACATCGAGATGTCGAAGTTCAGCATCGACTTCATCAAGCAGTTCGAGGCCACGATGGCAAGCCACGGGCGCCCCGCGCCGGTGGACTGGGTCGAAGGCGGCTATCTGTTCATCGTACCTGCGCAGGATGTCGCGAACCTGGAGCGCAACGTGGCCATTCAGCGGGCACACGGCTGCGTGGTCGATCTGCTGACACCGGCCGAGCTGAAGCAGCGCTTTCCGTCCATGCGCGTGGACGATCTGGGCGCCGGCGCGCTCACCCCG
Source organism: Pseudomonadota bacterium (assembly GCA_020161215.1). Classification (GTDB taxonomy): domain Bacteria; phylum Pseudomonadota; class Gammaproteobacteria; order Burkholderiales; family Burkholderiaceae_C; genus Ottowia. Next base: position 15,225 of record JAIUOM010000034.1, on the reverse strand, counting down.
CGCGACGGCTGGTGCGACCCGAACGGGCTGCTGTGGGGTTTTCGGCGCAAAGCCGTCGAACTGGGCGCCGAGTACATCCAGGACCGCGTGGTGGCGGCTCGCACGGATTCGGTCAAGGTGCGTTCGGTCGTCCTGGGCGGCGGCGGCGACCTCAGCGCCGAGGCCTTCGTCAACGCGTGTGGCGCGTGGTCGGGGCAGGTGGCGGCGCTGTTCGGGATGCCGCTGCCGGTGTCGCCCATGCGCCGCTACGAACACTATTTCACGCCCGGCTCGCCGGTCGAGCGCCTGCCCTATGTGAAGGACGTGGCGCGGTTGGCCTTTCGCTCCGAGGGCCAGGGGTTTTCGGGCGGCCTGGTGGACGGCGACGCATCCCGTGGATTCAACTTCGACGTCGATCACGACTATTTCGAACGCATGGTGTGGCCGGCCGTGGCGCACCGCTTCCCGGCCTTCGAGGCGGCGCGCTGCCACCGCACCTGGTCCGGGCTGTACGAAGTCAACGAGCTGGACGGCAACCCGGTGATTGGCGCCTGGTCGGGCGGGCGGCCCAATCTGTACACCGTGGCGGGCTTCTCGGGACACGGCATGATGCACGCGCCGGCGGCGGCGCGGGGCATCGCGGAGTTGATCGTGCGCGGCCGTTACCAGTCGCTGGATCTGAGCCGGCTCGGGTACGACCGCGTGCGGCGCGCCGAACCCTACGCCGAAGCCGGCATTCTGTAGCGCGCCCCCTTCACATCGGCGGCAGCGCATAGGCCAGCACGATGCCGGCGAACAGCGTGGCGCCCAGCCAATGGTTGGCGCGGAAGGCCTGAAAACACCCGTCGCGCGTGCGGTCCTTGATCAGCCGGTAGTGCCACAGCACCTGCGCCACCGCCACGCCGAAGGCCAGCCACAGCAGTGGGTGCCAGATCTGCCGTGAAATCAGCCAGGCCCAGATGAGCAGGTGGGCGGCGTAGAAAGCCATGATCGCCGCCACGTCCCAGCGCCCCAGGGTGATGGCCGAGGTCTTCATGCCGATGCGCAGGTCGTCGTCGCGGTCGACCATGGCGTATTCGGTGTCGTAGGCCAGCACCCAGAACAGGTTGCCCAGCAGCAGCAGCCAGGCCACGGACGGCACCTGCCCCTGCACCGCCGCGTAGGCCACCGGAATGCCGAAGGAAAACGCCACGCCCAGCACCGCCTGCGGCATCGACACGTGGCGCTTGGCGTAGGGGTAAATCAAGGTGATGGCCAGGGCCGGAAACGACCAGGCGATGGCGGCGGCGTTGGTGGTGAGCACCAGCCCAAAGGCCACCAAGGCCAGCACCGCGCCCAGGGTCAACGCCTCCTTCACGCCCACCTGGCCGCTGGTGACGGGGCGGCCGGCGGTGCGCTTGACGTGGCGGTCGAACTCACGGTCGGCGACGTCGTTGACGCAGCAACCGGCCGAGCGCATCAGGACGGTGCCCAGCACGAACACGAGCAGCAGGTGCCAACCGGGAAAGCCGTCCGCCGCCAGCCACAGCGCGCTCAAGCTGGGCCACAGCAGCAGCAGCCAGCCCGCGGGGCGGTCCCAGCGGATCAGGTCCAGGTACAAGGACAGCTTGCCGCGCGGCGGCGGAGCGATCATGGTGGGTGTCATGCACACATTTTGATGGCTTTTCGCGCCGTCACCGCAGCGACAGCGGACGATCTGGAATTGAATTTACCGCAGTGGCGCCCAGCCGGTCGAGCACGGTGACCGCCAGCAGCCCCAGTGCACCGGCCCACAGCAGGCCACCCACGACGTCGCTCAAAAAATGCACGCCCAACAGCACGCGGCTGATGGCGACGCCGCCCACCAACAGCGCGCAAGCCAACCCGACCGGCCAGCGCCAGGCGGGCGGCACGCGCTGGCACAGCAACCAGGCCAGCACACCGTAGACCATGGCCGAGCCGGCCGCGTGCCCGCTGGGAAAGCTGAAGCCGGAGGTAATCCAGTCGCCCGCGCCGTCCATGCGGCTCGGCTCGCCCGCCAGCGGTCGGGCGCGGGCAAACAGATTCTTCAACACCCGCACCGCCAGGCTGTTGATGCCAATGGCCAGCACCCAGCCCAGGGCCAGCGCGGGCCGGCGCGCCAGCAGCAGGCCCGCGGCCACCACGCCGGTGACGCCGGCCAGCACCAGCAATTCACCCAGGTCGCTCAGGCGCACCGCCAGCCACGGCAGCGCCGGCAGCGCTTGCACGTCCCGCGCCCAGGCCGCCGCCGCGGCATCCAGCGTCTGCAGCACGGGCAGCGGCGCGGCCGGAGCGCCAAACAAGCCCCAGGCCAACGCCGCCCACAACAGGCCCAACGCCACCGCCGCACGCACCCGGGCCTGGGTGGCGGGGGGCCAGGGGCGCGCGACGCCCCAACGCCAGAAAACCGCGCCCATCAGCACCAGCAGCAGCGCCAGCAACCAGGGGACCAGGGGGTCGAAAGCCAGTTGCGCACGCACCACCTCGCGCGCCAGCTCCTCAGGCACCGCGGGCGCCACGCCCGCGGTCACGGCGGAGGTCGCCATCAGGTCGACAGCCGGGTCACGCCGGGCAGTTCGCAGGCGTAGACCGCGTTGCGCAACGCCGCGATGGCCTCGTAGCGCGTGAAGCTGCGCCGCCAGGCCAGCACCACGCGCCGCGTGGGCGGCGGGCCCCCGGCTTCGTCGCGCACCGGCAGGTAACGGATCAGCGCGCGCGCGGCGCCCGGCACCGGCTCGGGCCGCGGCCGCGCGGCCAAAGCCTCGGCCGTCACCGCCAGCCGGGGCACCAGGGTCACGCCCATGCCGGCGGCCACCATGTGCTGGATGGTTTCCAGCGAGGAACCCTCGAAGCTCTTGCGAATGCCCTCGGTGGCGCTGGAAAAGCGCGCGAACTCGGGGCAGACCTGCAGCACGTGGTCGCGAAAGCAGTGGCCGGTGCCCAGCAGCAGCATGTGCTCGTTCTTCAGCGCCTCGGAGCTCACCGCGTCGGCGGCGGCCAGCGGGTGGTCGATGGGCACTGCGGCCATGAAAGGCTCGTCGTACAGCGGCGCGATGGCCAGGCCGGTGTCGGGGAAAGGTTCGGCCAGGATGGCGCAGTCGATCTCGCCGGTGCGCAGCATCTCCAGCAGACGCACGGTGAAGCTTTCCTGCAGCATCAGCGGCATGTGCGGCGTGCGCTCGATGTTCTGGCGCACCAGGTCGGGCAGCAAATAAGGGCCGATGGTGTAGATCACGCCCAGCTTCAGCGGGCCGCCCAGCGGGTCCTTGCCGCGCTTGGCGATTTCCTTGATCTCGGCGGCCTGCTCCAGTACGCTCTGGGCCTGGCGGATGATCTCCTCGCCCAGCGGCGTCACGGTGACCTCGCCGGCGCTGCGCTCGAACAGCTTCAGCTCCAGCTCGTCCTCCAGCTTCTTCACGGCCACCGACAACGTGGGCTGCGACACGAAGCAGGCCTCGGCCGCCTTGCCGAAGTGCTTTTCGCGGGCGACCGCCACAATGTATTTGAGTTCGGTGAGCGTCATGGGAAAACAAGCGCCAGAGCCGACATTCTGACGCCTTTGCGCGCACGGCCGCGGCTATGCCGCGCCATGCCCATCCAGAAGAAACGGCAGCACCTGCGCCAGCAGCGCCTCGGGCGCTTCCTCGGCGATGTAGTGGCCGCAGGGCAAGGACTGGCCACGCACGTCGTCGGCCACCCGGTGCCATTCGGCCAGCGGCTCGAAACACCGGTGCACCACGCCCTGCTCGCCCCACAGGGCCAGCAGCGGCGGCGCCAGACGGTGGCCGGCGGCGCGGTCGGCGCGGTCGTGTTCCAGATCAATCCCCGCCGCCGCCCGGTAGTCCTCGCACACGCCGTGCGCCGCGCCGGGCCGCGCCAGGGCTTGCTGGTAAGCGGCAAGCGCACGCGGATCAAACGGCGCCAAGCCGGCGCTGCGCCGGCCCATCACGTCGCGTACGTAGCCAGCCGGGTCGGCCTCGATCAGCCGCTCGGGCAGCGGCGCCGGCTGAATCAGAAAGAACCAGTGCCAGTAGGCGCGGGCAAAGGCCTCGCTGGTTTGCTCGTACATGGCCAGGGTGGGCGCGATGTCGAGCAGCACCAGGCGCCGCACCGCCTGAGGATGGTCGGCGGCCAGCCGGTGCGCCACGCGCGCGCCGCGGTCGTGCGCCAGCACGTCGAAACGCGCGTGGCCCAGCGCCTGCATCAGGCGCAGCATGTCGCGCGCCATCACGCGTTTGCTGTAATTGCCGTGCTCGGGCTCGCCGGCCGGCTTGGACGAAGCGCCATAGCCGCGCAGATCGGCCAGCACCAGACGGCAATGCCCAGCCAGGCGCGGCGCCACGCGGTGCCAGATGGCGTGCGTCTGCGGGTGGCCGTGCAGCAGCAACAGCGGTGGGCCGTGTCCGCCCACGCGCGCGTGAATGCGCACGCCCACGTCGGTATCGACGTCGATGGACTCAAAGCCCGGCAGCAGCTCGGCGGCGGGTTCGGCGGCGGGTTCGGCGGCGGTCACGGCAGCCAGCAGATCAGGGCTTGAGCGCCGCCGCCTCGGCCGCGCAATCCTTCGTCGGCCCACGGCCGGCGGCGCGGGCGGCGCGCACTTCCTGGCCTGCAGCACGCATCTGGGCCTCAAACACCGGGTCGGCGTGCAGACGCGCCACCGCCGCCGAGCCGATCAGGCGACCGGCCTCGACGTCGCTTTGCCAGTGCACGCCGCAAATCACTCGGCTTTGGCCGAAGGCATAGCCGCGCTGCAGTAGGGGGTTGGTGCGATCGGGCATCAGTTCGGTCAGCACCAGGGCCCAAGCCCAGCCCAGCGCGGCGTGGCCGGAGGGGTAGGAGCCGTCCTTGGCCAGCCGCCCTTCTTCGTCCGGGGTGCAGCTGGCGTCCTTGTGCTGGGCGAAGGGGCGCTGGCGCTTGTAATGGTCCTTGGCGCCGTAGGTGGACAGACCGGCATCGACCAGGGTGCGGCGCATCAAGGTGACCAGGTGCGGCGTGCCTTCGGGCGTGATGTCGAGCTGGGCGGCGCAGGCAAAGGTGCTGGCGGCGGCAGGAAAGCTCAGTTGCGCATCGGCACGCGCCAAGGCGCCACGCGGGGTACTCAGCAGCGCGCGGGTGGCGCGGTAGGTGGCCTCGTCGGCCGCCGCGGCCGGGCTGCCGGGCTGCGGCGGCGCGGGCAGCAGCGCCAGACTGTCGGGCAGCGCCGCGCGGTCCAGGTAGCCGCGCAGCATGCCGGGGCGCAGCTCACCGATTTCGGACGGCGCGGTCGGCGGCGCAGCCTCGGTGCGCGCGCTGGCTTGCTGCGAAAGCGGCGAGCCAGCGCAAGCGCTCAACAGCGCGGCCAGGGCAAGAGGGATGAGTCGGCGTGAATTCAGTTCAAGAGCCATGGTGAGCTGTCGTCCGGTGGTTGGTGGCGCAGCCCGCAGCGTAGCGGGATTCGCGCACATCGCTTTGTAACCGGGGCGACAGACTGCAGCATGCCCATCCACACCCCGCTCAAGCCTTGAGATAGTCGGCCCGCCCCCCCAGCCAACGGTCCACGTGCCGTTGGGCCAGCGGGGCGGCTTCGTCCAGCAGGCGTGGCGCCACGCGGCGAGCCCATTCCAGCAGGGGGGCGTCCTGCGCCAGATCGGCAAAGCGCAGCAGCGCGGCGCCGCTTTGGCGTGCACCCAAGAATTCGCCGGGGCCACGAATCTCCAGATCGCGCCGGGCGATCTCAAAGCCGTCGTTGGTTTCCACCATGGCTTTCAAGCGCGCACGCGCCGTCTCGCCCAGGCGCCCGCCCTCGGGCGGCGAGTACAGCAGCACGCAGGCCGAGGCCGCGGTGCCGCGCCCGACGCGGCCACGCAACTGGTGCAACTGGCTCAGGCCAAAGCGCTCGGCGTGCTCGATCACCATCAGGCTGGCGTTGGGCACGTCCACGCCGACCTCAATCACGGTGGTGCTGACCAGCACCGGCAGCTCGCCGCCGACAAAGCGTTGCATCACCTCTTTTTTCTCGGCCGGCGGCAGGCGCGAGTGCAGCAGACCGATCTCCTGCCCCGGCAAGGCGCTGCCCAGCTCGGCGTGGGTTTCGGTGGCGTTGCGCAGATCCAGCGCCTCGCTCTCCTCGATCAGCGGGCACACCCAGTACACCTGCCGGCCCTGGGCGATCTGGGCGGCGATGCGCTCGATCACCTCGGCGCGCCGGTGCGCGGCCACCAGCTTGGTGACCACCGGGGTGCGGCCGGGGGGCAACTCGTCGATGGTGGACACCTCCAGGTCGGCGTAGTAGCTCATCGCCAGCGTGCGCGGGATGGGGGTGGCGCTCATCATCAGCAGATGCGGCTCAAGGGTGGCCGACCCCCACGCTCCGCCGCTGCACGGCTCGCTGCCCCCGGAGGGGGCTGCATCGCCCTGCAATTTGCGGCGCAGCTCCAGCCGCTGCTCCACCCCAAAACGGTGCTGCTCGTCGATGAGGGCAAGGCCCAGGCGCTGAAACCGCACCTGCGACTGGATGATGGCGTGCGTGCCCACCACCAGCGCCGCCTGGCCCGATTCGATGGCCGCCAGCATCTCGGTGCGCTGCTTCTTCTTCTGGCTGCCGGTGAGCCAGGCCACGCGCTTGCCCAGCGGGGCCAGCAGCGGCGCCAGCCAGTCCACCAGCTTGGCAAAGTGCTGTTCGGCCAGGATTTCGGTGGGCGCCATCAGCGCGCACTGCCAGCCAGCGTCGATGGCGGTGGTGGCGGCCAGCGCCGCCACCACGGTCTTGCCCGAACCCACGTCGCCTTGCAACAGGCGGTGCATCGGCTGCGTGCGCCCGATGTCGTGCCCGATCTCCTGGGCCACGCGCTGCTGGGCGCTGGTCAGCTGAAACGGCAGCACCGCCAACAAGCGCCCCGGCAAACCGTCCGGCCCCGCCTGCAGCGGCGGCGCGCGCAGGCGCTCACGCGCGCGGCGCGACTGCAATTGCGACAGCTGCTGCGCCAGCAGTTCCTCGGTCTTCAGGCGCTGCCAGGCCGGATGGCTGTGGTCTTCCAACTGGGCCAAGGACACGTCGGGTGTCGGGCGGTGCAAAAAAGTGAGCGCCCGACGAAGATCCCACGCCGACAGATCGGCAATTTCATTCAAAAACGCTGGTGCGATGGTCTCCGACAGCTCAGCCCCCGCCAACCCGGCCAGCACCGCCTTGCGCAGGTAGGCCTGGGGCAGCGCGGCCACCGTGGGGTAGACAGGCGTCAGCGCTTCGGGCAGCGTGCCGCCGGCCGCGCGCACCGTGGGGTGCATCAGGGTCAGGCCGGCCAGGCCACCCCGCAGCTCGCCGCGCGCGCGCACCCGGGTGCCGACCGCCATCTGCTTTTGCTGCGAGGGGTAGAAGTTGAAAAAACGCAACACCGCCGAGTCGCTGCCATCGTTCAGCGTCACCAGCAGCTGGCGCCGCGGGCGGTACACCACCTCCTGGTGCGTCACCTCGCCTTCCACCTGCACCACCTCGCCGTGGCGAGCATCGGTCAGGCGCACGATGCGCGTCTCGTCCTCGTAGCGCAGCGGCAGGTGCAGCGCCAGATCGATGTCGCGCACCAGGCCCAGCTTGCGCAAGGCCTTCTGCGGCGCGGACAAGGGGACGGCGGCATCGGACATGGAACAATTCTGCCTTCGTCCGACTTCTTGGCACGGGCCCGTCCGGCCCTCAAGCCCCATGCGCACCCACACCTTCACCACCGGCGACTTCGATTTCGCCCTGCCGCCCGAGCTGATCGCCCAACACCCCGCGCCCGAGCGCAGCGCCTCGCGCCTGCTGGACGGCAGCCGCGCCGTGCCCGTGGACCGGGTGTTTCGCGAGCTGCCCGCGCTGCTGGCGCCGGCCGATTTGCTGGTCTTCAACGACACCCAGGTCGTCAAGGCACGCCTGTTCGGAGAAAAGCCAACTGGCGGCAAGCTGGAGTTGTTGGTCGAGCGCGTGCTGGACGATGGCACGGTGGCCGCCCACATGAAGGTAAGCAAGAAGCCGCCCGTGGGCACTGTGCTGCAGATGGCCGGCGGCTTCAGCGCCGAGCTGCTCGGCCGCTGGCCCGATGCGAGCGGCCCCCTGTTCCACCTGCGTTTTTTAGATGATGCCTACGCCCTGATGGCTGCTCACGGCCATGTGCCGCTGCCCCCGTACATCACGCATGCCGACTCGGCCGATGACGAAACGCGCTACCAGACCGTGTTTGCCGCCAACCCGGGCGCGGTGGCCGCACCCACGGCGGCGCTGCACTTTGACGCGGCGCTGCTGGGCGCGATAGAAGCGCGTGGCGTGCAGCGCGCCGCCGTCACCCTGCACGTGGGCGCGGGCACTTTCCAGCCCGTCAAGACCGAGTCCCTGGCCGAGCATGTGATGCACCGCGAGCGCTACCACGTGCCCGAGGCCACGCGAACCGCCATTGGCGCCTGCCGGGCCCGCGGCGGACGCGTAGTGGCCGTGGGCACCACCACCGTGCGCACGCTGGAAAGCTGGGCCGCCAGCGGGCAGGCCCACGGCGACACCGGCATCTTCATCACGCCGGGTTTCGAGTTTCAGGTGGTGGACGCCCTGGTCACCAACTTCCACCTTCCGCGCAGCACCTTGATGATGATGGTGAGCGCGTTTGCAGACTACGAACACATCATGGCGCTGTACCGCCACGCGATCGCCGAGCGCTACCGCTTCTTCAGCTACGGGGATGCGATGTGGCTGGTGCGCACGCCGCCGGTCACGCCATGACGGGGCCGCGCGCCACTCCACCGCCGCTGACCGTGCTCGTGCTGGGCGGCTACGGCCACTTTGGCACGCGCATCGTCAAGGCCCTGGCGCAGGATTCAACGCTGCGGCTGGTGGTGGCCGGCCGTGACGCCACCCGCGCCCGCGCTCTGGCCGACGCCGTGGGCGCCCAAGCCCTGGCGCTGGATGCGGCCGACCCACAGCTGGCGCAGCGCCTGCGCGCGCAGGGCATCGGCTTGCTGATCCACACGGCCGGCCCGTTTCAGGCCCAGCAGTACGCGGTGGCGCAGGCCTGCGCGGATGCAGGAGCACACTACATTGACCTGGCGGACGGGCGGCGCTTTGTGTGCGACTTTCCGGCCGCGTTGAACGACGCCTTCACCGCCGCCCAGCGCTGCGCGGTCAGCGGCGCCAGCACAGTGCCGGCGCTGTCGTCGGCCGTGGTGGAGCAGCTCAGCGCGGGTTGGCGGGCCGTGCACCGCATCGATATCTGTATCGCCCCGGCGCAGACCGCACCCCGCGGCGTGGCCACGCTGGCGGCCGTGCTCAGCTATTGCGGCGCGCCCATCGACATCTGGCGCGGCGGCCGTTGGCAGCAGGCGCCCGGCTGGGCGCGCCCGAGCGCGGTGCGCTTTGCGCGCATGGCGCCGCGCCGTGGCGCCTTGTGCGACATCCCGGATCTGGAGCTGTTCCCTTCGCGCTATGGCGTGCGTGACGAAGTGATGTTCCGCGCCGCGCTGGAAGTGCCGCTGTCGCAAACCGTGTTCGCGTGGCTGGCGGCGCTGCGGCGCGCTGGGCTGCTGGCGCGGCCCGAAAAGCTGGCCGCCCCCCTGCACCGTGGGGCCCCGCTGTTTGACCGTTGGGGCAGCGCCCTGGGCGGCATGTTTGTCGAAGTGAGTGGCCTTGACGCGCAGGGCCAGGCGGCCCAGGCACGTTGGGACATTGCCGCAGACTGCGACCATGGGCCCGAAATTCCCTGCATGGCCGCGATCCTGCTGGCGCGCCGGCTGGCACGTGGTGACGGGCCGCCGCCCGGCGCGCACACCGCCGCCGGACTGCTGCGGCTGGACGAGTTCGCCCCCGAGTTCGCCCGCTGGGGCATGGTGACGGACCTCGCATGAACGCGCGCACGACCGCCCCTCTGAGTCCTGAATGGCGCTGGCTGCGCCTCAGCCTGGCTGGCTTGTGGCTGTGGACGGCCGCAGTGTCGCTGTGGGAATGGAACGGCCAAAGCCTGGCGCTGCTGGCAGCGCTGCCCGCTGCATGGGCACCAGTCAAACCTTGGCTGATGGGCTGCGGCGTGGCCGCCGACTTGCTGATTGGCATGTGGCTGTGGTGGCGGCCGGGACGCGCGGCCTATCTGGCGGCGCTGGGGGCCATGGGCGTCATGACCTTGCTGGCGAGCGCGGTGGAGCCGGCGTGGTGGCTGCATCCGTTCGGGCCGCTGGCCAAGAACGTGCCGATCGCGGCCGCTTTGCTGCTGTTGTGGCGCCAGGACGTGCGCGCATGAACACCTACCTGCTGCTGAAGTTCGTCCACATCATCTCCAGCGTGCTGCTGGTGGGCACCGGCCTGGGCACGGCCTTCTACATGTTCTTTGCCAACCGCAGCGGCGACGTGCGCGCGCAAGCGGTGGTGGCGCGCCTGGTGGTGCGCGCGGACTGGTGGTTCACCACGCCTGCGGTCGTGGTGCAACCGCTCACCGGGATCGCCATGGCACACCTGGCGGGCTGGCCGCTCAGCACGCCGTGGATCGCCTGGTCGCTGCTGCTGTATGTGCTGACCGGCGCGCTGTGGCTGCCAGTGGTGTGGCTGCAGTGGCGCATGGCGCGCCTGGCCCAGGCTGCGGCCGACCAGGGCCGGGATCTGCCCGCCATCTACTGGCGGCTGGCGCGGGTGTGGGAGGCCCTGGGCTACCCCGCGTTCGTCGCCATGCTACTCGTCTTCTGGCTGATGGTGAGCAAGCCGGCACTGCCCACGCCGTGGGTAGCCTGACGCAGGTTTTCAAGCATCAAACCGGCCTCTGACGCTAGGGAATCTGGCGCCTTCAGCTACTATTTAAATAGCTATTTATCTCAAATCTCCAGCCACACCCGACCACCCTCGATCTTGACGGGATAGCTCTTGATCGCGTCCACGCAGGGCTCCAGCGTGGGCTGGCCAGTGCGGATGTCGAAGCGGCCCTGGTGGAAGGGGCATTCGATCTCGTGCCCCTCCAGAAAACCATCACACAGGCGGGCGTGACCATGCGTGCAGATGTTGTCGGTGGCAAACACCTCGCCGGCCTCGGTCTTGTAGACGGCAATGTCCAGCCCGCTGGGCGTGACGGCGATGGCAGCGCCTTCAAAGATGTCGTCTGCGGCGGCGACGTCGGTCCATTGGCTCATGGTGACTTCCTCACACGGGGTAAATGATCGAATTGGGGATCATTTCGCTGTCATAGACAGCCAAACGTTCAGCGAACTTCAGACCTTCGGCCGTGCGTGCCACGCGGTCCATGTAGCGCCCGACGTTGAAGACCGTGGACAGCCCGTTCAGCTTGGTGCGGAATACGGCGTAATTGGATTCGCAGACGATGCTGCCGTCAGTCAGCACCTCACGCACCAGCGGCGCGCCGACGACGTGGCGCTGGTAATAAGGGTCGTGAAACAGCGTTTCCTTGATGCCGTAGACACGGTCGCGCAGGCTGGCCTTGCCGTCGAAGGTCAGGGTGCACAGCGGAAAACCGCGTTCGTGGTTCTCGCGCGGCTGCAGCTTGTAAACGCCGTCTTCGGTGAAGAAGTCGGGCCACAACTCCCAGTGGCTGGAGTCGACGGCGGCGGCGTAATCGGCCTGCAGGCGCATGAGGGCTTGCCAGGTGTCGAAGTCGAGGGTGTTGACCATGGCTTCAGGCCTTTCCGCCGCTGTCGGCGTGCAACGAAGCCCCGCCCTCGCGCCGGGCCGCCCCAAGCGAGGGCGCGGCCCCCTCGGGGGGCAGCGCAGCAGGCGAAGCCGCGGAGCGTGGGGGCACTGTCTCTGTCTCCATCACTTTTCGCCAGTACTCGTACATGCCGCGGATCAGGGTCTCCGTGACCATGTGGTCGGTTTCTTCGACGCCGCGCCCGCCCAGCTCGGCCAGCGCGCGGTGGCCGGGCTTTTGCTCGAAGCCGCATTGCGACAGCTCGATCGCCTCGCCGTCGTCGGCCGACACAAAACCGGCCGGGCCAAACAGGTTGGCTTGGCGCAGTCGGCGCGCGGTCATCTCGGGCGTGTCGTTGGCAAAGCCGAAATGCGTCCAGACAAAATCGAAGTTGCCGTGCCCATCGGGCTGGATGTGGCGGGTGGACACGCTGTTGACCTGCTGCTGGAAGATCACGCTGGGGAAGATGGTGGTCATCACCGCCGTGGGTTCGCCCCACCAGTCTTCGTGCACGATGTCTAAAAAGCGCTTGTCCTCCAGCTCCATGGTCGACTTGAAGCTGGACACGTTGGACACATCCGACTTGGCGCCAGCGTTGCCGCGCGTGGAGATCATCGCGGCGTGGCGGTGGTGGGCGTCCATCTTCAGCGCGGCCTTGTTGTCCGCCCGCCAGAGGCCGAAGGTGACAAACCAGGTGTGCAGCAGGCCGGGGTGATAGGGGTCTTTGATGTTCTCCTGCATCAGCTTCCAGTTGCCGGGGATGCGCTGGCGGTTGTAGCCCAGCAGCTTCAGCTCGCGGCCATCAAACAGGCGGTCGAAGTACTGCAGGATGGTGGGGCCCAGGTAATCCTCCAGCGGCTCCACGTCGTGGTCAAAGCTGGCAAACACCACGCCGCCGCGCGTGGCGACTTTCAGCTTGGTCAGGCCATGGTCCTTGGGATTGAAGTCGGCCGGCATGCCGCCCTTGACCTGGCCGTCCTGGCGCACGCCACGGCGCAGCGGCACGCCTTGCAGGTCGCCGCTGAGCGTGTAGCTCCACTGGTGGTAGGGGCAGACAAACTCCTTGCGGTTGCCGTGGCGCTGGCGGCAAAACTGCATGCCGCGGTGCGCGCACACGTTCTCGAAGCAGTGCAGGCTGCCGTCGGCGGCGCGGCTCAGGATGACCGAGCGCTCGCCCACCACCGTGCGCTTGAAGTCGCCCGGCTGCGGCACCTCGGCCTCCAGGCCCACATAGCACCAGTGGCCGTTGTAGAAGAAGCGCTCCAGCTCCTTCTGATGCAGTTGCTCGTCGGTGTAGACGGCAAACGGAATACGGCTGGTACCGGCTTCCCAATGCAGCCCGGCGGTGTGGTTCATCGGTGTCTCCTCGCGTGTCGGCGGTGGGCAGATGATGAAACCTCGCCCGCGCGCGATCAACACTTTGGCATGAATAATGCCCATTCACATTCAGAATAATGCGAATGGACCCGACCCAGCTCGACCTGAACCTGCTGCGCATCTTCCACCAGTTGCTCAAGGACGGCGGCGTGTCGCCCGCCGCCCAGTCGCTGGGCCTGAGCCAGCCGGCCGTCAGCCACGCCTTGCGCCGCCTGCGCCTGGCGCTGGGCGACGAGCTGTTTCTGCGCACACCCACCGGCATGCGGCCCACGCCCTACGCGCAGGACCTGGCCGAGCCGGTGGCGCGCGCGCTGGCCCTGCTGAGCGAGGCCCTGCGCGAGCGCGCACCGTTCGAGCCGACGCGCACCGAGCGCTGCTTCACCCTGGCCATGAACGACGTCGGCCAGATCTACTTTTTGCCGCGCCTGCTGCGCGCCCTGGACACGGGGGCGCCGGGCGTGACACTGCGCGCCGTGGTATTGGCCGACACGGCGCTGGCGCAGGCCATGGCGACCGGGCAGATCGATCTGGCCCTGGGCCTGTTGCCGCAACTGCAGGCCGGCTTTTACCAGCAGGTGCTGCTGCGCCAGCACTACGTGTGCCTGATGCGCGGCGCGCACCGGCTGGCGGTGCGCAGCACGCTCGGCCGCGCCGATTTCCTGGCCGCCGAACACGTGCGCGTGCAGGCCGACGGCACCGGCCACGGCCGGGTGGACGACCTGCTGGACCAAAAAGGCCTGGCGCGCCGCGTGCGCCTGACGGTGCCCGACTACGTGGCGCTGGGCCATGTGCTGGCCGGCACCGATCTGCTGGCCACCGTGCCCGAACGGCTGGCCGAACGCCTCGCCGCGCCCATGGATCTGGCCACCCGCGAGCTGCCGCTGCGCCTGGCCGCCAGCACCATCGGCCAGTTCTGGCACGCCCGGGGACACCAGGACGCCGGCAACCAGTGGCTGCGCGTGCTGATCGCCGAGCTGTTCGGCGCGCCGGATCGGTAGGGCCTGCCGACGCACGGGCATCGCCGACAATCGCGGCCATGCTGAGTTTCGAGCTTCTGGGCACCGACCCCACCTCCCACGCGCGCCGCGGGCGCCTGACCCTGAACCACGGCGTGGTCGAGACACCCATCTTCATGCCCGTGGGCACCTACGGCACCGTCAAGGGCGTGATGCCGCGCAGCCTGCACGAGATGGGCGCGCAAATCATCCTGGGCAACACCTTCCACCTGTGGATGCGCCCAGGGCTCGATGTGCTGCAGGGCTTGGGCGGCCTGCACGGCTTCGAGAACTGGCACAAACCCATCCTGACCGACTCGGGCGGCTTTCAGGTCTGGTCGCTGGGCGAGATGCGCAAGATCAGCGAGGAAGGCGTCAAATTTGCCAGCCCCGTCAACGGCGACAAGCTGTTCCTCACGCCCGAGATCAGCATGCAGATCCAGACCGTGCTGAACAGCGACATCGTCATGCAGTTCGACGAGTGCACGCCCTACGAGACCAAGGGCCAGATCACCACCGAGCGCGAAGCGCGCACCAGCATGGAGCTCTCGCTGCGCTGGGCCCAGCGCTGCCAGGCTGAGTTCGCGCGGCTGGAAAACCCCAACGCCTTGTTTGGCATCGTGCAGGGCGGCATGTTCGAGTCCCTGCGGCAAGAGTCGCTGGAGCAACTGGTCGCCATGGATTTTCCCGGCTACGCCATCGGCGGCGTGAGCGTGGGTGAGCCCAAGGAAGACATGCTGCGCATCACCGCCCACACGCCGCACCGGCTGCCGGCGCACAAGCCGCGCTACCTGATGGGCGTGGGCACGCCCGAAGACCTGGTGTACGGCGTGCAACACGGCGTGGACATGTTCGACTGCGTGATGCCCACGCGCAACGCGCGCAATGGCCACCTGTTCACCCGCTTTGGCGATCTGAAGATCCGCAACGCGCGCCACAAGACCGACCCGCACCCGATTGACGAAACCTGCACCTGCCACGCCTGCGCCGGCGCCAGCGGCGTCAGCTGGGCCGACGGCGGGCGCGAAGGCTTTTCGCGCGCCTACCTGCACCACCTGGAGCGCTGCGGCGAGATGCTGGCGCCCATGCTGGCCACGGTGCACAACCTGCACTACTACCTGCAGCTGATGCGCGAAGTGCGCCAGGCCCTGGACGCCGGCGGCCTGGCCGCGTGGGTGGCCCGCTTTCAGGCCGACCGGGCACGCGGGGTTTGATTCCCCCGGCGCCAAACCCTCGGCCCGTGGCCGGCCGTT
>JAIUOM010000234.1 GCA_020161215.1 Pseudomonadota bacterium | reverse complement strand
TGAAACCGTGCATGTGCCGGTAGCTGGCCGGAATGCCGCGGTCGCTCATGACCACGGTGACCTGGTGCAGCGCCTCGGGCAGCAGCGTCCAGTAGTCCCAGTTGTGGCTGGCCGAACGCAGGTTGCTGCGCGGATCGCGCTTGACGGCCTTGTTCAGGTCGGGGAACTGGCGCGGATCGCGGATGAAGAACACCGGCGTGTTGTTGCCCACCATGTCCCAGTTGCCTTCCTCGGTGTAGAACTTCAGGGCAAAGCCGCGGATGTCGCGCTCGGCGTCGGCGGCGCCACGCTCGCCGGCCACGGTGGTGAAGCGGGCGAACATCTCGGTCTTCTTGCCGACTTCACTGAAGATCTTGGCGCGCGTGTAGCGGGTGATGTCCTGCGTGACGGTGAAGGTGCCAAAGGCGCCCGAACCCTTGGCGTGCATGCGCCGCTCGGGCACCACCTCGCGCACGAAGTTGGCCAATTTCTCGTTCAGCCACACGTCCTGCGCCAGCAGCGGGCCGCGCGGGCCGGCCGTCAGGCTGTCGCGGTTGCTCACCACGGGGGCGCCGAAATCGGTGGTCAGGTGCGTGACGGGGCACTTGGGGGCGTCGTCTTTCATGGGGGTACTCCTTTTTCTTGCCTTTGGGTGTCGGGGAAGGCCGGACCGGAACCGGCTGAGCACATGATAGAAAAGGACAACCCCCAACGGAAGTCAATAGTTTTTATCGGCCTGATAGCCGTAGGGCCGTTTGCCTTTCGCGGGCGGCGGCCGCGTGTCAGGGGCTGAGCGTGGGCGCGCGCAGCAGCGGCACTTCGGACAAGGGGCGTGGCGCACCCAGGGGCGCGTAGGCCTGGCCCTGTTGGATGGCCGCCAGGTCCTGCTCGCTGGGGTAGAGCCCGGCCAGCCAGAAGTCCATGACGCGGCGCACCAGCGGCGCCGCGTGCGCCGCGCCGAAACCGGCGTTTTCGACGATGGCGGCCACGGCGATGGTCGGCGCGTCGGCCGGCGCAAAGGCGATGTAGAGCGAGTGGTCGCGCTGGAGCTCGGTCAGCTTGGAGGCGTTGTACTTGGCCTTCTGGCCGATGGTCACGGCCTGCGCCGTGCCGGTCTTGCCGCCCGACAGGTAGCTGGCGCCCTGGAACACCCCGCGCGAGGTGCCCTCCAGCGTCACGCCGACCATGGCGCGCCGGATCAGGGCCACGTTCTCGGGCCGGTAGCCGAGCTTTTGGCCAGGGGGCTGGGGCACGTCCTCGAAGCGCAGGCTGAGCGGATCCTGGCGCGATTTGACCACGTGCGGCTGGTGGTGCACGCCGCCGCCGGCCAGCGTGGCCACGGCGCCGGCCAGCTGCAGCATGGTGAAGTTGTTGTAGCCCTGGCCGATGCCCAGCGAAATGGTCTCGCCGGCGTACCACTTCTGCTGTTCGGGGCGGCGGTAGGTGTTGCGCTTCCACTCGGTGGAGGGCAGCACGCCGCGCGTCTCGCCAGGAATGTCGATGCCGGTGATCTGACCAAACCCCAGCGGCTTCATGAAGTCGTGGATGGCGTTCACGCCCATGTCGTTGGCCAGCATGTAGTAGTAGACGTTGCTGGATTTGACGATGCTGCGCTGCAGATCGACCGAGCCCAACGCGTGGCCGGAGCGGAAGGTGTGGCCAGCGAAGGTCCACGATCCGCCGTCCATGATGGTCATGCCGGGGGTGCGCTTGCCGGTTTCCAGCGCCGCCAGTCCCATGAAGGGCTTGTAGGTGGAGCCAGGCGGGTAGGTGCCGCGCAGGGCGCGGTTGAGCAGCGGCTTGTCGACGGAGTCGTTCAGCTCGGCCCAGGATTCGTGGTCGATGCCCTCGACGAACAGGTTGGGATCGAAGGTGGGCTTGCTGACCAGCGCCAGCACCTCGCCGTTGCGCGGGTCGATGGCCACCAGCGCGCCGCGGCGCTCGCCGTACATGTCCTCGATCAGCTTCTGCAGGTTGGCGTCGATGGTCA
Source organism: Pseudomonadota bacterium (assembly GCA_020161215.1). Taxonomy (GTDB): domain Bacteria; phylum Pseudomonadota; class Gammaproteobacteria; order Burkholderiales; family Burkholderiaceae_C; genus Ottowia. The sequence goes on along the minus strand of JAIUOM010000234.1, from coordinate 1,700 downwards.
GCCGCACCGAGTCGCCCGGCGTGGCCGGGTGGCTGGCCAGGCGGCGCACGGCGCGCCCGCCGGCCGAGGTCTCCATCTGCTCGACCCCGGTGGTGCCGTGCAGCGTCTTCTCGTAGCTGTTTTCCACCCCGAGCTTTCCGATGTAGTCGGTGCCGCGGTAGTTCGGGGCGTCGTCGGAATCCTCGATGCGCTCTTTTTCGCGCTGGTTGATGCGGCCGATGTAGCCGATCACGTGCGCGGCGGTTTCGTCCAGCGGGTAGGTGCGGAACAGCCGCGCCTTGATTTCCACGCCCGGAAAGCGGTAGCGCTGGGCGGCAAAGCGCGCCACCTCCTCGTCCGACAGGCGGGTGCGGATGGGCAGCGACTCGAAGCTCTTGGTGTCCTGGCGCAGGCGCTCGAAGCGGCGCCGGTCGCGCGGGGTGATTTCGACCACCTCGCCGACCGCGTCGATGGTCTCGGGCAAGGGCCGACCGGTGCGCGACGGCGTGATCTCCAGCGTGTAGGCCTTGTAGTTGGTGGCCAGCACCACGCCGTTGCGGTCCAGGATCTCGCCGCGGTTGGGCACGATCGGCACCACCGCCGTGCGGTTGGTCTCGGCCTGCTGCAGCAAGTCGTCGTGCCGCAGCACCTGCAGGTGGTACAGGCGCCAGGCCAGCAGGCCAAAGGCCAGCAGCATGACCAGCGCGATGACCGCCAGACGCAGGCGAAAGCGCGTCAGCTCGGCTTCGACGTTGCGGATCTCGGTCATGGTGTATTCAAGGGCGCGCGGTGTGAGACTGTCAAGGGCGTGGGAAAGTTTCATCGCGCGCGGCCAGACGCGCCAGACCGGGGCTCACAGCGGGCGGTCCGCGTCGGGGTTGGGCGCGCGGCGCTGCGGCGCCAGCAGCAACCAGCTCACCAGCGGCCACAGGGCGGCTTCCAGGAACGGGCCCAGCAGCACCTGCCAGCCCGGGAACTCGGCCCCGCCGATCAGGCGCAGGACGATGGTGATGGCGTGCGCGGCGGCGAACAGCGGCAGCAGCTGTACCGCCTGCCCCGGCACCGAAAACCACAGGATGCGCCGGTGCACCATGATGGCGAAGTAGATCAGCACGGTGTAGGCCAGCGCGTGCTGGCCCAGCAGCGAGGCCTGGTGCACGTCCAGCGTCAGGCCGAACAGAAAGGCCGCGCCCAGGCCGATGCGGCGCGGCTGGTAGATGCTCCAGAACACCAGCACCACGGCCAGCACGTCGGGCATCCAGATCACGCGCCCGAGCGGCAACAGGTTGAGCATCAGCCCCACCAGCAGGCTGCCCCAGATGAACCCGGGGCTGGCCGGCAGCAGCAGCTGTTGTCCGCGCGGCATGATCATCGGCGCGCTCCCGAGGCGGCGCGCCGTGGCGCCGAGGCCTGGGTGCTGGCGCGGGCCGGGCCGGAGGCCGGCGCGATGGCCCGCCCCGGCACCGAGGCCGGGACGCTGGCGCGCGTGGGTGTCGAGGCGGCGGGACGCGGCGGCACGGGCGCGGCCGAGCCGTCGGCCTGGGCCAGCTTGACCGGCGAGAGCACCATCACGTGCGTGACGCCCTGCAGTTCGGCCACCGGCTCGCACAGCACGCGCGCGAAGCTGGAGTCGCCGCGCCGATCGACCCGCACCACCTTGGCCACCGGCAGGCCCGGCGGGTAGACGCCATCAACACCGCTGGTGGTGAGCAGGTCGCCCT
>JAIUOM010000233.1 GCA_020161215.1 Pseudomonadota bacterium | reverse complement strand
CCTTCTTCATCGCCTTCATGCGCGCGTCTTCGCTTTTCTTTTCCTGCAGCAGGCGCGCTTCTTTCTGCTCCAGCCAGTCCGAGTAGTTGCCTTTCCAGGGGATGCCGTGGCCGCGGTCGAGTTCCAGAATCCACTCGGCGGCGTTGTCCAGGAAGTAGCGGTCGTGGGTGATGGCCACCACGGTGCCGGTAAAGCGCTTTAAAAAGATCTCCAGCCACTCCACGCTTTCCGCGTCCAGGTGGTTGGTGGGTTCGTCCAGCAGCAGCATGTCGGGCTTGGACAAGAGCAGCTTGCACAGCGCCACGCGGCGCTTTTCACCGCCCGAGAGCTTGCCGATGACCGCGTCCCAGGGCGGCAGGCGCAGCGCGTCGGCGGCAATCTCCAGCTGGTGCTCGCTGTCGGTGCCGGCGGCGGCGATCACGGCCTCCAGCCGGCCTTGCTCCTCGCTCAGGGCGTCGAAGTCGGCGTCCTCTTCACCGTAGGCGGCGTAAATTTCTTCCAGCCGGGCGCGGGCGGCGTTGACTTCGCCCATGGCCAGCTCGACCTCTTCGCGCACGGTGTGCTCGGGGTTCAGCTGCGGCTCTTGCGGCAGGTAGCCGATGTCCAGGCCCGGCATGGGCGTGGCCTCGCCCTCGATCTCCTTGTCGATGCCGGCCATGATCTTCAGCAAGGTGGACTTGCCGGAGCCGTTCAGGCCCAGCACGCCGATCTTGGCGCCGGGGAAGAAGCTGAGCGAAATGTCTTTCAGAATCGCGCGTTTGGGCGGCACGATCTTGCCGACGCGGTTCATGGTGAAAACGTACTGGGCCATGAGAATACTCTTGAATTGATAGCTACCCAGGCTTGTCTGACAAGCCCGGGAGCATTGAAAAATGGTGGAAAAAAAGAAGGCGCGACAGGCCCCCCGAAAGGGCGCCGCCGCGCACCGTGGCCCACCGATTATCGGCGCTGCGCCGGCGCGTTGCCGTCCGCCTCGGGCGGCACCCGCAGCAGCGCCTGCAGGGCTGGCGGCAGGTGGCTGCGGGTCAGCCAGTCAGACAAGGGCGGCCATTCGTGCCAGCGTGCCGAGGTCAGCAGCCGGTGCAAGGCGTGCAGCCAGCGGTGCAGGCCGGGTCGGGTGAGCAGCAAGCGGCGCTCACCGCCCGCGGTGCGAAACACCAGCTCGGCCTGCTCGGCGTTGCACTGCATACCGACTTGCAGGCACAGCTCGGCGGTGGCCAATTCCGGCGCGCCGGCCGACTCGCGGCCCGGGCGCAAGGGCTGGGCCGATTCACCGGCGCGCGGACGGTTCAGCGAATCGTCGTGCTCGGCGGCGACACGCTCGGCGGCCGGCCGCGCGTCGGCCTGCGCTGGCGGCGCGGCCTCCAGTGCGCGCGTCGCCAGCACCAGCAGATCGTGCACCAGCCGCCGCGTCAACCACAGGCGGTGGGGCCAGCCGGTGCAGCTGAGCCAGATGCGGTCTTCGGCGGCGTGGTAGCCAAATGTGGTGGAAACCATCATGAAAAAAACGTCCCGACACGGCAAGTGGCATTCGTCCGCGTCCCATGCGATAATAAAACGGCATTGCGGACCTCCAGTTCGCCGCGACGCCAGCTCTTCCGCTGGGGCCTTGCAGGTTGTGTGACACCTGCCTGCCGCCCAATCCCAGAAGAACCCGCCTCGACTTTCCTGACTGGCCGGCTCACCGCCGGAACAAGCCCGAGGCTCCCCTGCGCCACCGAGAGACAGGCGCTTCCTTTTTGATGAACTTTGACGATCTGAACCTGGCGCCCGCCATTCTGCAAGCGGTGCAAGAACAGGGCTATACCCAGCCCACCCCCATCCAGGCGCAAGCCATTCCCATGGTCCTGGAAGGCCACGATCTGCTGGCCGGCGCGCAAACCGGCACCGGCAAGACCGCCGGCTTCACGCTGCCCATGCTGCAGTTGCTCAGCAACCGGCCGGCGCAACGCCCGGGCGCCATCCGCGCCCTGGTGCTGACGCCCACGCGCGAACTGGCCGCCCAGGTCGAGGAAGCCGTGCGCGCCTACGGCAAGCACCTCAAGCTGAAGTCGACCGTGGTGTTCGGCGGCGTCGGCATGAACCCGCAAATCAACCGCATCGCCAAGGGCGTGGACATCCTGGTGGCCACCCCGGGGCGCCTGCTGGATCTGCAACAGCAGGGCCATATCGATCTGTCCCTGGTCGAAATCCTGGTGCTTGATGAAGCCGACCGCATGCTCGACATGGGCTTCATCCACGACGTCAAGAAAGTGCTGGCCCTGCTGCCCAAGGCCAAGCAAAGCCTGCTCTTCTCGGCCACCTTCAGCGACGAGATCCGCGAGCTGGCCGGCGGCCTGCTGCGCGATCCGCGCAGCATCCAGGTCACGCCGCCCAACACCACCGTCGAGCGCATCGCCCAGGTCATCTACCCGGTCGGTCGCACGCGCAAGAAAGACGTGCTGGCGCACCTGATCGGCGACAACAACTGGAGCCAGGTGCTGGTGTTCACGCGCACCAAGTTCGGCGCCAACCGGGTGGCCGACTTCCTGTGCGACCGCGGTATCCGCGCCATGGCCCTGCACGGCAACAAGAGCCAGACCGCCCGCACCCAGGCGCTGGCCGACTTCAAGAGCGGCGAGCTGCGGGCCCTGGTGGCCACCGACATCGCCGCGCGTGGCATCGACATCGACGACCTGCCGCACGTGGTCAACCTCGACATCCCCAACGTGCCCGAGGACTACGTGCACCGCATCGGCCGCACCGGCCGCGCCGGCGCCAACGGCGAGGCCGTCAGCCTGGTGTGCATGGACGAGGAAGGCTTCATGCACGAGATCGAGCGCTTCACGCGCCAGCAGATCCCGGTCAAGGTGCTGGACGGTTTTGGCCCCGAGGAAGGCGAGCGCGCCGAGCCCATCGCCATGGGCCGCCAGACGCTGTGGGGCGGCCTCGGCAAGCCGCCCGGCCGCGAGGTGATGCAGGCCGCCGCCCGCGCCGCGCGCCAGGAGATGATGCAGCGCATCCGCGACAACAAGGCCGGCCAGGCCCCGCGTGGCCGCGGCGCCCCGCCGGCGCGCGGGCCCCGCCCGCAAGGGCTGCGCGCCAACGCCGAGGGCCAGTCCGACGACGCCCCGCGCCTGAACGCCGACGGCCAGCCGATGGAGCACGGTGCGCCCGACGGCCTGCACGAGGGCGATCGCCCGCAGGGCCAGCGCGCCAACCGCAACCGCCGCCGGCGCGGGCGCGGCGGCAACGGCCCGGCCATGCCGGGCCAGCAGCCCCTTCAGCAGGCGCGCCCGGCGAGCCAGCCGCAGCCCCGCCCCACGCGCGACTTTGGCTACGACGACGAAGACCGCGATCCCGACCACCTGCCGCGTCACATCGACCCGCTGCAGACCAACCTGCACGGACGCCGCAACGTCCCGCGCGGCCCCAGCCACGGCGCCGCCGGCCAGCCCGACCCGATGCGCACCAGCATCGACCTGATGGGCGGCGGCGCCGGCCGCGGCAAGCGCAACCGCGGTGGTGGTGGCGGCGGCGGTGGTGGCAAGCGCGGCGGTTTCGGTGGCGGTGGCAACCGCGCCGGCGGCTACGGACGCTGATCAGGCGTTCACGCCGACAACGACAAGGGCTTCCTCGGAAGCCCTTTTTCGTGCAACCGGGCCCGATTGCGCCGTCAGCGCCTTTGCGCCT
>JAIUOM010000033.1 GCA_020161215.1 Pseudomonadota bacterium | reverse complement strand
CGTGCGGCGCCACCACGCCGGCCGGCAAACCGCTGGCGCCGGCGGCGGGTTGCGCGCCGTGGTCGAGCACGGTGACCTGCCAGCCGCGCGCGGCCAGGCCCCACGCCACCGAGGCGCCGGCCAGCCCGGCGCCGACGACCAGGCAGTGGCCGGGCCGGTCGGCCGGCGGCGGCAGTCCCTCGGGGTCGGCCGCGCGGCGTGGCCTGGCCCAGTGCGGGGCGTACCGGGCGTGCAGGGCGTGGCGCTTGGGCGGCACACCGGGCACGCGCTCAACCTGGAAGCCGCAGCTGGTCAGGTGCTCGCGCACCTCGCGCGCCACGCACCAAGTGGCGGCGTGCGCGCCGTGCCGCAGCAGGCGGCTGGCGGCCTTCAGCGTCGGCAGGCGCCACATCTCGGGGTTGTGTTCGGGGCTGAAGCCGTCCAGGTACAGGCTGTCGTGCGCGCCGCTCAGCTCGGCCAGCATGGGCCGCACCTCGCCCACCGCCAGGGTCAGCTGCACCCGGCCCTCGACCAGCGCGATGCGGTGCAGGCCGGGCAGCAGGCCGCGCCATTGGGCGGCCAGTTCGGCGGCCAAGGCGTGCAGCTCGGGGAAAGGCGCGGCGCTGCGGATCAAATCGGCCGGTTCGGGCACGAAGGCCTCGACCGCGCTGTAGTACAGCCGCCCTGGCCGCGTCGGGTCGGCGGCCCAGGCTTGCCAGGTGGCCAGAAAGTTCAGGCCCAGGCCAAACCCGGTTTCCAGCACCGCCCAGCGCGCCGCGCCGGCCCAGGCGGCAGGACTGCCGTCGTGCCCTGGCAGCAGCCGGCAGCCGTGCAAAAACACTTCCCGCGCCTGCGTCAGCCCGCCCGCGCCGCCCACGCCAGCGTGGCGGTAGATGTCGCCAAAGCGCGGGCTGGTGGGGGTGCCGTCGTCGCGCCACAAGACGGTGGGCATGGACATCTGAAAATACTATTAATTTATGAGCATGTCAGGCTTTGTGGACGCCGACAACCCAGGGTTTTGGCCTTGAATCACGGGGGCCGTGCCAGTCCGACGCGCGCGTGGGGCGGGTCGGGGCGGGGTTTGAGCGGGCTCGGCCCACAAGGCGGCGGCGCGGCAAGCCAGGCATCTCATGCGAGATCGCGTGTCCTGCGCGCCATACCCTCCGGTCTGTTTGGCTGTGGTGCCGACCCGTCCAGCGGGGGCCGTGGCGCCGGCGCCTCAAGGGTGCGTCAAGCCTCCGGTGGCACGTAGCCCGCCGCCTGGTCGGCGCCGGCGCCAAAGAAATGGTTTTCCATCTGGCGCTTGAGGTACTCGCGTGCGCGCTGGTCGGCCAGGTTCAGGCGGTTTTCGTTCACCAGCATGGTCTGGTGCTTGAGCCAGTCCTGCCAGGCCTGCTTGCTGACGTTTTCCCAGATGCGTTTGCCCAGTTCGCCGGGATAGGGCGGAAAGTCCAGGCCTTCGGCTTCCTGGCCAAGCTTGATGCAGTTCACGGTGCGTGCCATGGGGGGTCCTTCTGTGCGGGGGTGGGTGGTCTGGGCGCGGCGCTGCCGCCCCCAGATCGGGTCTGTGCGCCGATTGTCCCCCATGCCGCGCCACGCCCGCCGCGCCTGCGCCGCTTGGCCCTGGCGCCGCCGTGGCAGCGCATAAGCATCTGCCAAATCGGTCTTTGGCCCTGGCGTGCCGCGGGGGCATACTGCGAGGTTTCGCTACTTCTTGCCTACCCCGGAGCCCGCCATGACCGCACCCACCTGGAAACTCGAAACCCAACTCGTCCACGCCGGCTACAGCCCCGATCCGGTCACCAAGTCGGTGGCCGTGCCGATCTACCAGACGGTGGCCTACGCCTTCGACAGCGCCCAGCACGGCGCCGATCTGTTCGACCTGAAGGTGCCCGGCAACATCTACAGCCGCATCATGAACCCGACCTGCGACGTGCTGGAAAAGCGCGTGGCGGCGCTGGAAGGCGGCATCGCCGGCCTGGCCGTGGCCAGCGGCCAATCGGCCATCATGTACGCCATCCAGACCATTGCCGAGGCCGGCGACAACATCGTCAGCAGCACCGCGCTGTACGGTGGCACCTACAACCTGTTTGCCCACACGCTGCCGCAGCTGGGCATCACCACCCGCTTCGCCGACCACCGCGACCCGGCCAGTTTCGCCAAGCTGATCGACGACAAGACCAAGGCGGTGTTCGTCGAAACCATCGGCAACCCGGCCGGCAACGTGACCGACATCGCCAGCGTGGCGGCCGTGGCGCACGAACACGGGGTGCCGCTGATCGTCGACAACACGGTGGCCAGCCCCTACCTGCTGCGCCCCATCGAGCACGGCGCCGACATCGTGGTGCATTCGCTCACCAAGTACCTGGGCGGCCACGGCACCACGTTGGGCGGCGCGATTGTCGACAGCGGCAAGTTCCCGTGGGCCGAGCACAAGGCGCGCTTCAAGCGCCTGAACGAGCCCGATGTCAGCTACCACGGCGTGGTCTACACCGAGGCGCTGGGCGCGGCGGCCTACATCGGCCGCGCGCGCGTGGTGCCGCTGCGCAACACCGGCGCGGCGCTGTCCCCCTTCAACGCCTGGCAAATTTTGCAAGGCATTGAAACCCTGGCCCTGCGCATGGACCGCATCTGCGAAAACACGCAGACGGTGGCCGAATTTCTGCAAAAACACGCCAAGGTCGCCTGGGTCAGCTACGCCGGCCTGCCCGACCACGACGACCACGCCCTGGCCCAGCACTACATGGGCGGCCGCGCCTCGGGCCTGCTCACCTTCGGTGTCAAGTCCGCCGACGGTGGCCGCGAGGCCGGCGCGCGCTTCCTGGACGCGCTGCAGCTGTTCACCCGCCTGGTCAACATCGGCGACGCCAAATCGCTGGCCACGCACCCGGCCAGCACCACGCACCGCCAGCTGTCGCCCGAGGAGCTGGCCAAAACCGGCGTCAAGGAAGAAACCGTGCGCCTGTGCGTGGGCATCGAGCACATCGACGATTTGTTGGCCGATCTAGACCAGGCGCTGGCCAAGGTGTAAGCCGCGCGCCTGCCGCGCGCGCCTCCCTTCTTCATGGGAGGTCGATAAGGCCCGATCGCTCCACAATGGCTGGCACCGCCATGCCACGAGGAGAGTCGCCATGCTGACGTCGACGCAACTGGGCCAGATCATGCACAACCTGGCCCAGGCCAAGCGTGCGCTGTACCTGCAGCCGCTGAATGAGGCGATGCAGGAGTTCGGCATCACCAGCCTGCCGCGCGCCTGCGCCTTTCTGGCGCAGATCGGGCATGAGTCGGGCGAGCTGGTGTGGATGCAGGAGCTGTGGGGCCCGACCGACGCGCAGCGCCGCTACGAGCCGCCCAGCACGCTGGCCACGCGGTTGGGCAACACCCGCAAGGGCGATGGCTTTCGCTTTCGCGGGCGCGGGCCGATCCAGATCACCGGGCGCGCCAACTACCAGCGCTACGGCGAGTTGCTGGGCCAGGATCTGCTGGCCGAGCCGGACCGCGCCGCCATGCCCGAAGTGGCCTTTCGCATCGCCGGCCTGTATTGGCGGCGCAATGGGCTGAACGAGCTGGCCGACGCAGGCGATTTCGAAGGCATCACGCGCCGCATCAATGGCGGCTTGAACGGATTGGCGCACCGTCAGCAGATGCTGGAGCGCGCGCGCGCCGTGCTGGCGCCCGACTGGCCGGCCCAGGTCGCGCGAGCCGCAGCCGCACCGGCTGAGGTGGATGAAACGCCACTGCCGCGCGGCAGCGAGGCGCTGGGCGCCGAACCGGACGACACCGGCGCCGCGCCCGGCGCGCACCGCCGCTCGGCCCGGCGCCGAGCCGCCGCCGCGCCGGCCGGCGCCAGTGTCCCCGCACGCACCTTCGATGCGCGCCGCGACACCATGGATTTCCGCGATGCGATGTTCGAGCCGACCCTGATCGAAGTGCCCCCGCACCTGCCGCTGGGCGACTACGTCGAGCACGGCATCCCGATCCTGGACCAGGGCCGGGAAGGCGCCTGCACCGGCTACGGCCTGGCCACGGTGGTGCATTACCTGCTGGCGCGGCGCAAGGTACTGCCCGACCGCGAGCCGGTCAGCCCGCGCATGCTGTACGAAATGGCGCGGCGCTACGACGAATGGCCGGGCGAGAAGTACGAAGGCTCCAGCGCGCGCGGCGCCATGAAGGGCTGGCACAAGCACGGCGTGGCCGGCGAGACCGATTGGCCTTCCAGTGGGCGCAAGGTGCCCGGCGGCCTGAACGACGCGCGCGTGGCGGCTGCGCGGCGCCGTCCCCTGGGCGCGTACTTCCGCGTCAACCACAAGGACCTGGTGGCCCTGCACGCCGCGCTGGCCGAGGTGGGCGTTCTGTACGCCACGGCGGCGGTGCACAGCGGCTGGAACCAGGTCGACGAGCAAGGCTGCATTCCGTACCAGACGCAGCCATTGGGCGGCCACGCCTTCGCCATCGTGGCCTACGATGCGCAGGGGCTGTGGATCCAGAACTCCTGGGGGCCGGACTGGGGCTTGCGCGGCTTTGCCCGCATCAGCTACGACGACTGGTTGGCCAATGGCACCGACGTGTGGGTGGCCCGGCTCGGCGCCCCGGTCGAGTTGCACAGCGTGGCCTCCACCGCCACCGTGCACCGGGCCACCGCCGGGCAGTCGACCGGCTACGCCTACGAAGACTTGCGCCCGCACATCATCAGTGTCGGCAACGACGGTTGGCTCAGCCCGGCCGGCACCTACGGCACCGATGCCCAGGACGTGGCGCGCATCTTCCAGCAGGACCTGCCGCGCGCGACGGCCCACTGGCCCAAGAAACGCGTGCTGCTGTACGCCCACGGCGGCCTGGTGCCACAAGCCGCCGCCGTGCAGCGCGTGGCCGAATTCCGCCCCACCATGCTGGGCCGGCAGGTTTATCCGCTGGTGTTTGTCTGGCACAGCGGTTTTCTGGAGACCCTGGGCAACATCCTGGCCGACGCCGTGCGCTCGAGGCGCAGCGAGGGCGTGCTGGATGGCCTGAAGGACTTCATGCTGGACCGCCTGGACGACTCCCTGGAGCCCCTGGCGCGCACCTTGGGCGGGCGGCTGATGTGGCGCGAGATGAAGGAGAACGCACGCGCCGCCAGCCTGCCCGGGCGGGCGGCGGCCGTGGTGGTGAAGGCGCTGCAAGGGCTGCAGGCCAGCTACGGCGACGATTTCGAGCTGCATCTGGTCGGGCACAGCGCGGGTTCGATCTTCCTGGCGCCGATGCTGGCGCTGCTGACCAAGGCCGGTCTGCGCGCCAGCAGCTGCACCTTGTGGGCCCCGGCCTGCACGCACGAGGACTACCAGGCCGAGTACGCGCCCGCCCTGGACCAGGGCACGCTGGCCAAGCTGGCCCTGTTCACCCTGACCGACCCGGCCGAGCAGGACGACAACTGCCTGCGCATCTACAATAAGTCGCTGCTGTACCTGGTGTCGCACGCTTTCGAGCGCGATCTGCACGAGCCCGGTTCGCGGCGCCACCGTGGCGTGCCGCTGCTGGGCCTGGGCAAATACCTCGATCCGGGCCATCCCGACTACCAACTGGCGCTGCACCAGGCCTTGAGCGCGCGCGGCGTGGACCTGGTGCGCGGCCCGAACAGCCGGCCCGAGGGCGATGCTGGCGCCTGTCAGGCCACGCACCACGGTGATTTCGACAACGACGCGCACACCGTGCTGGCCACCCTGGCGCGGGTGCTGGGCCCGTCCGCCGCGCTCAGCCCACGGGTGGCGCTGAGCCCCGTCGGGGCCGATGCCACCACCCTGGTGCGGGTCGACAACCCGGACATGGCGGGCAACGCCGATCAGGTGGCGCTGCACTTCGGCCCCGAGCAAGGCGCGGCACGGCAACGCCGCGCTACGCTGGATCAGCTGACGCGCCGAAAAGAATGAGGTTCCCATCGAAGCGCCTGCGGCGCCTCCCCCAGGGGGCGGGCCGGCCGCTTCGGGCGGCCGTGCACGGCGGCCCCTGGCGTGGCCTGCTCCACGGCCGTTGGAGGGGGCCGCAGCATGAGCAGTTTTCAAAGCTATTGAAAATATAGCTTACCAAGATTAATTGGCGCCGACTGGCGGCATAAATGGCTTGGAAAATTGTCTGCTGGGGCTGCGGTGGGCGATTTGGGGCGCCAGCGGTTTTCTCTTGCCGGTTGGGGAAGGCGGGCCAGTTGGTCGTGGCCGCTGACCGGGGTGTCCAGAGCTCGGTCGGCGGACCGCTTGCTGTCAGCGCGGCATGCCCGGCATGAAACCGGCATGGGCTATGCTTCTCGGCCAGTGCTTGACAGGAGGTGCCCGATGGGCTGGTTTTCCACATCGTCCAACGATTTTTTCCTTTCCACCGTGCTGCCGCAGGGCCAGGGTGGGGCGCAGGTGGCGCAGTTTCTGGGCATCGTCAACGGCGAGGCCATCATCGGCGCCAACATCTTCCGCGACATGTTCTCCAGCGTGCGCGACGTGGTGGGCGGCCGTGCCGGCGGTTACGAACGCGCCCTGGCCGGTGCGCGCGAGGCGGCGTTGGAGGAAGCCAGGTCAGTGGCCAAGGAAATGGGCGCCAATGGCATCGTCGGCATCGACTTCGACTACGAGGTACTGGGCGAAACCAACGGGATGATGCTGGTGTCGGTCACCGGCACGGCCGTGAAGATGGCCTGAACCTCTGGGCGGCGGCCGACGAAACAACGGCCCGGCCGCCGCGCCCGACCGCTCCGAAGCGGCCGGCCCGCCCCCCCGGCGGGGGAGGCGCCGCAGGCACTTCGGGGGACGTGGATTACTTCGCCAGCGCGCCGGCCAGGCGCTTCGTGATGATCGCCTCGGCTTCTGCCATGATGCGGTCGATCAGTTCCTTGACGGTGGGCACGTCGCGCACCAGGCCGGCCACCATGCCGCAGCTCCAGGCACCGGCTTCCATGTCGCCTTGCTCCATCACGCGCGGGTAGATGCCGGCCACCTGGTCGATGATGTCCTCGATCTTGAGCGCATCGCCCTTGGCGCGTTCGATGGCCAGGATTTCCTCGACGCCCGAGTTGTTGATCACGCGCTCGGTGTTGCGCAGGCTGCGCATGATCAGGCGCGTGTCCAGCTCGCTGGCGGCGACGATGGCGTTCTTGACGTTGTCGTGCACCGGCGCCTCCTTGGTGGCGATGAAACGCGTGCCCATGTTCATGCCCTCGGCGCCCAGCGCCATGGCGGCCACCAGACTGCGGCCGTCGGCCATGCCGCCCGAGGCGACGAAGGGCACCTTCAGCTCCTCGGCGGCGCGCGGCAGCAGGATGAAGTTGGGCACGTCGTCCTCGCCCGGGTGGCCGCCGCATTCAAAGCCGTCCACGCTGACCGCGTCGCAGCCGATGCGTTCGGCCTTCAACGCGTGGCGCACCGAGGTGCATTTGTGGATCACCTTGATGCCGGCGGCCTTGAGCTGGGCCATGTGCTCCTCGGGGCTGCGGCCAGCGGTTTCCACGGCTTTCACGCCGCCGTCGATGATGGCGGCGATGTATTCGGGGTAGGGCGGCTTGGCGAAAGTGGGCAAGAAGGTCAGGTTGACGCCGATCGGCTTGTCCGTCATCTCGCGGGCGCGTGCGATTTCCTTGGCCAGCAGTTCGGGCGTTTTCTGCGTCAGTGCGGTGATGATGCCCAGGCCACCGGCGTTGGAAACGGCCGCGGCCAGTTCGGCCTTGCCGACGAAGTGCATACCGCCCTGGATGATGGGGTGCTGGATGCCGAAGAGTTGGGTGATGCGGGTTTGCATGGGCAGATCCTTGGGTACAAAGAAAAAGAGAGCTGAGGGGAAAGGGGGCGCCGCGGCTACCAGCGTTCCATGTAGGGCCGCAGGTCCAGCTCGAACGTCCAGGCGTCGCGCGGCTGACTGTGCAGGTGCCAGTAGGTGTCGGCGATGTGGTCGGGATTGAGGATACCGTCCTCGGCCTTCAAGGCGTAGCGCGCGGGGAACTGGGTGCGGATGAACTCGGTGTCGATGGCGCCATCGACGACGACGTGCGCCACGTGGATGCCCTGCGGCCCCAGCTCGCGCGACAAGGCCTGGGCCAGCGCGCGCAGCGCGTGCTTGGCGCCGGCAAAGGCGGCAAAGCCGGCGCCGCCGCGCAGCGAGGCCGTGGCGCCGGTGAACAGGATCGTGCCGCGCCCGCGCGCCACCATGCGCCGGGCCACCTCGCGGGCGTTCAAAAAGCCGGCGAAACAGGCCATTTCCCAGATCTTGAAGTACTTGCGCGCGCTTTCATCCAGCACCGCACAGGGCACGTTGGCGCCGATGTTGAACACCAGCACCTCGATCGGGCCGTGCTCGCTCTCGACGCGCTCGATGAGGGCCGTCACGTCTTCTTCCTTGCGCGCGTCGCTGCCGTAGCCGAAGGCCTGGCCACCGGCGGCGCGGATGGCCTCCACGGCCGGCGTCAGCTTGTCGGCCGAGCGCCGGGTCAGGCAGGCGGTGTAGCCCTCGCGCGCGAAGCGGGCGGCGATGGCGCTGCCGGTGGCGTCGCCGGCGCCAACGACCAGGGCGACAGGGGCAGGGGTGGGGGCGGTGCTCATGCGGGGTCGCGCTCCGGAAGTGACAATCCGCGTAGCATAGCCCCGGCGTGCGCGGCCTGCCTGCCCGAACGCGACAACACGAGGAGATCCCCATGAGCAAACAGGTGCTGTTCTATTTCGACGTCGGCAGCCCGGCGTCCTATCTGGCGTGGACTCAGCTGCCCGCGCTGTGTCAGGCGGCCGGCGCCGAGCTGGTGTACAAGCCGATGCTGCTGGGCGGCGTGTTCCAGGCCACCGGAAACGCCTCGCCGGCGGCCGTGCCGGCCAAGGGCGACTACACCCACCACGACCTGGGGCGCCATGCCCGCAAGTACGGCGTGCCCCTGGTGCGCAACGCGCATTTCCCCATCATCACGCTGTTCTTGATGCGCGCGATCACTGGCGTTGCGCTGCGCCAGCCCGAGCGGCTGCAGGCGCTGCTGGCGGCGGTGTTCAAGGCCATCTGGGTTGATGGGCTGAATCTGAACGACGCCTTGCTGACGGCCGGGGTGCTGGCCGAGGCGGGGTTCGAGCCGGCCGAAATACAGGTGCTGGCGGCCGAGCCGGACGTGAAAAACGCCCTCAAGGCCACCACCGAGGAGGCGGTGGCCCGGGGCGTGTTTGGCGCGCCGACGATGTTCGTGGGCGACGAAATGTTCTTCGGCCAGGACCGGCTGGAAATGGTGCGTGAGGAACTGGCGCGCGCCTGATCCTTGTTGCCGAAGAATCGCCGGTTCGGGTCAAAAACACCCGTTGGCCGGCGTCCTGAAAGCCTGGTCAGCTATTTATTATGAAGCGATCAGGCCGCTCAGTGCGGGCCGACCTTGCCGCTGCCGTCGTGCATCCAGCGGGCGTGGGTGGGGGCCTTCTTGGTGCGGTCCCACTCGTTGAGCATCTCCCACTTCACGTCGTCCAGGGCCTTGTTCATCTGCGGCGTGGCGGTGTTGGCGGCCAGCTCCAGGCGGTGGCCACTGGGGTCGAAGAAGTAGATCGACTTGAAGATGGTGTGGTCGGTCGGGCCAAGCACCTCGACGCCGCCGGCCTCGAGTCGGGCCTTGGCCTTCATCATGGTCTCGACCGAATCGACCTTGAGCGCCAGGTGCTGCGTCCACACCGGCGTGTTGGCGTCGGAGGGGGCAATCATGTCGGCCTTGGTCGGCAGTTCGAAGAAAGCCAGGATGTTGCCGCCGCCGATGTCGATGAAGATGTGCATGTAGGGATCGGGGGACTTGGTCGAGGGTACCTCGTCTTCGGCGATCGCCAGGATGAAGTCGGCGCCGAGGTTCTTCTGGTACCACTCGACCGTTTCTTTTGCGTTCTTGCAGCGATAGGCAACGTGATGCACGCCGTTGAGAATAGCCATGAGAGTCTCCTTGTGTTGATGAGCAGTGGGTGAAGGGGATAGGTTCAAACGCCTTCGCGGGCGATTCGCATCGCCTCGCGCAAGGTACCGATATCGCCGATGTGGTTGGCCAGCAGCAGCACCAACCGGGCGTTGAGCATGGCGCTTTGATCGTCGCTCAGGTCGCGGTGGGTGTCGATCAGCAGCTCGTAGAAATCGTCACCTGGCGAAAAAGTCTGGAAATAGCGCTTGCCGGCTTCGCGGAAATTGGGTTGGGTGTTCAGGGGCATGGCGGTGGTCTCCTCGTGCGGCTTCAGGCGTTGCGGGTGGCGCGGGCCACGGCGGCGTGCACCTTGGCGGGCGTCAGCGCGCGCCAGCGGGCGGCCACGTGCTGGTCGGGGCGCAGCAGGTAGGTGCTGCCCGGTTGCAGGTCGTAGCGCTCGCGCACCCGGCCCTTGGCATCGATCAGGGTCTTCAGCCCGCTCGGCGCCTGGCCGCGCTGGGCCACCACCAGGGCTTGCACGGCGATGCCGTTGCCGGCCAGCTGGTCAAGCGCCTGGGCGGTGGCGGCGTCCAGCGCGCTGGCGTCGTCCACGTAGTGCAGGGCCTGGAAGCGGTTGCCCAGCTGGCGCAGCAGCCAGCCGTCGGCCCCGCCGTCACCCACCGGCGCGTCGGCGGCCGGGGCGCCGGGGATCATGTCGCCGGCAAAGGTGTCGGTGTCGGGCGTGTTCAGGCTCGAGTTCTGCAGCCAGCTGGGCACCGACAGGCGCCCGGAATTGACCAGCGCGCGGGCAAACGGGTGTTGCGCCGCCAGCTCCAGCACCGCGTTGCGGAACATCTTGCTGGTCTTGCTCTTGGGCGTGATGAAGTCGGTGGAGCGGGTCGAGTTCATGAGGTTCTCGTCCGCCGCCCAGCCGCGCTCCTCGCTGTAGGTGTCGAGCAGGGCCGGCGGGGCCTTGCCGTCCAGCACCAGCTTGAGTTTCCAGGCCAGGTTGTCGGTGTCTTGAATGCCGGAGTTGGCGCCGCGCGCGCCAAAGGGCGAGACCTGGTGCGCCGAGTCGCCGGCGAACAGCACCCGCCCGTGGGTGAACTCGTTCATGCGCCGGCACTGGAAGGTGTACACGCTGACCCATTCCAGCTCGAACTCGCGCTCATCGCCCAGCATGGCCTTGATACGCGGGATCACGTTCTCGGGCTTTTTCTCTTCCACCGGGTCGGCTTCCCAGCCGAGCTGGAAGTCGATGCGCCAGACGTTGTCGGCCTGTTTGTGCAGCAGCACGCTCTGGTTGGGGTGAAAGGGGGGGTCGAACCAGAACCAGCGCTCGGCCGGAAAGTCGGCCTTCATCACCACGTCGGCGATGAGAAAGCGGTCCATGAAGATCTTGCCTTCGATGTCCAGGCCCATCATGGTGCGGATCGGGCTGCGCGCGCCATCGGCCACCACCAGCCAGTCGGTGGACAGGGTGTAGGCGCCCTCGGGCGTTTCCACGCGCACGCCGACCTTGTCGTCGCCCGGGGTGACGGCGATCACCTCGTTCTTGAAGCGCATCTGCAGATTCGGCAGCTGGCGCGCCCGCTCGACCAGGTATTCCTCCAGGTAGTACTGCTGCAGGTTGATCATGCCGGGGCGGTGGTGGTCGGCCTCGGGGCGCAGGTTGAAGTTGAACACCTCGCCCTCGCGCAGGAAGGTGCGGCCCACGTCCCAGTTCACGCCCTTGGCGACGAACTTTTCGCCACAGCCCATGCGGTCCAGTACTTCCAGCGCGCGCTTGGCATAGCACACGCCGCGCGAGCCGATGGACACCGTGTCGTCGTTGTCCAGCAGCAGCACGTCCTGCCCTTGCTGGGCCAGATCGATCGCCGCCGACAGGCCCACCGGCCCGGCGCCCACCACCACCACGGGGTAGTGGCCGGATTTGCCCTCGGCCAGCTCAGGCGGCGTGACGAAGTCGAACTTGGGGTAGGTGAATGTCTTTTGCACTGTTTGTCTCCATGTTTTTTTGTGGCTCCGCCCAGAGGCCTCGGAGCTGGCCAAGCGGGGAGCCGCTGCGCACGGCCGCTCCGAAGCGGCCGGCTCGTCCCCCGCCCGGAGAGAGCGGGGGAAGCGGCGTCAGCCGCTCAGGGGGTCACGCCTGCAAGGCGTGCCACATTTCCTGGTCACGCTCGGCGGTCCAGATGCGCGGGTCGCGGATGCCGCTGGCTTCGTCGTGGGCGCGGGTCACGTCGAAGGGCAGGCAGTGCTCGTAGATGAAGACCTGGCCGAACTTCGGATCCATGGCCTTGCGGGTGTGCTTCATGCAGGCGTTCAGGTCCATGCCCTGGGCCACGGCTTCTTGCGCGCTCTGGTACAGGGTGGACACGAAGTCGCGGGTGTAGGCCAGGCCTTTTTGCACCTCGGCGGCCGTCAGCAGCGCCGGGCCCCGGCCGGGCACGAGCTTGTCGAACTTCATGGCGGCCAGGTTGTCCAGCGTTTGCGGCCAGTCGGCCAGGTAGGCGTCGCCGGTGTAGCAGGCGGCGTCGGCCTCGACCAGGTCGCCCGAGAAGCAGATGTTCTGGCTGGGCAGGTAAACAATGGTGTCGCCCTTGGTGTGGCCACGGCCCACCTGCTTGATCTTGACTTCCAGCTTGCCCAGCCACAGCGTCATTTCGCCCTGGAAGGTGAGCGTCGGCCAGGTCAGGCCGGGCACGCTCTCGACGGCCTGGAACAGGCGCGGAAAGCGGCCAATCTCGGAATCCATGTCCTGTTGGCCACGCTCGACGACCAGGTCGTAGGTGTCCTGGCTGGCGACGATCTGCTGCAAGCCTTCGGCCTTGTAGCCCGAGGCGCCCAGCACGCGCACGGCGTGGTAGTGGGTCAGTACCACGTACTTGATGGGCTTGTCGGTGATCTCGCGGATCTTCTGGATGACGCCTTGCGCGGCCACGGGCGTGGCGGTGGCGTCGATGATCATGCAGCTGTCGTCGCCAATGATGACGCCGGTGTTCGGGTCGCCCTCGGCGGTGTAGGCGTAGGCGTTGTCGCTGAGCTTTTCCCAGCTGATCTTTTTTTCTTCCAGGTCGGCGTGCGAGGCGAATTTCTTGTCGGCCATGAGGGGCGTGTCTCCAATGTCAGGGGGCGATGAGGGGATTGTGGAGGAAATTTAGTTATCCGTCAATCGATTCGATATTGTTTAATTTTGAGGTCTCCAAGGGGACATGGCCCAAGCGGCGCGAGACGTTGGCGGCGTGCTCGCGCAGCATGCGGCCGGCGGGGCTGTCGATGGCGGCGTCGAACACGCCGTGCGGGCCGATCATGGTGATCACCAGGGCGATGTGGCCGGCCGCGTCGAACACCGGCGCACACAAGGTGTTCACGCCCGGCTGGGGCATGGACAGCCCGCGCCCCATGCCGGTGGCGCGGATCTCGGCCAGCAACTGCTGCACCTCGGGCGAGTCGTAGCTGCCCGAGGTGCCGCCGACCACGCGGCGGTGCTCGTCCTCCAGCATGGTGCGCACCATCTTCTCGGGCAGGTAGGCGGCGAAGACCCGGCCGGTGATGGTGTTGAACACCGACATCACCGTGCCCACGCGCAGGTTCACGTGCAGCGGGTAGCGCGGCTCGTCCAGCCGCACCACGGTGGGGCCCAGATGGCCCCAGACGGCCAGCGCCACGCTCAGGTCGGCGCGTGCGGCCAGCAAGGCGGCTTCCTGGCTGGCCTCGGTCAGCGGATCCAGCTGCTGCAGCGCCGCCAGGCCGATCTGCAGGGCGGCCGGGCCCAGTTCGTAATGTCCGGTCAGCGGGCTTTGCTTGGCCATGCCGGTGCCCATGAAGCTCACCAGGTAGGGATGGGCCTTGCCCGGCGGCATGTCGGCCAGCCGGGCCAGCTCTTTCAGCGGCAGCGGCCGGCGCTGCTCGGTCAGGGCCTGCAGCACGCGCATGCCCACCTCGATCGACTGGATGCGGCGCTGCGGCCGACGCGGTTCGTCGGTTTCGGGGGACAGGTCGGCGTGCTCGGCCGAAGTGGCGGGGTGGGGGGTATCGGGCATGCGGACATTATCCGGACGCCATGCGGCACCAGGGGCTTGACGAGACGGCGCCGTGCGGTGGTGGTGGGGTGGCCGGCGCAGGGTGCGGGCCGCCAGGGAATCGGCGCGCCGAGCCCTCATGCCCGACGCGGGCAAGCAAAAGCCCGGACAATCGCCGGCTTTGCCCCAACCGGTTGAACCAGGAGAAGAACGCCATGAACCCCCTCAACATCGCCATCGTCGTCGGTAGCCTGCGCAAGGACTCGTACAACCGCCAGTTCGCCGAGGCGCTGGCCAAGCTGCTGCCGGCCGGCGTCACCACGACCTTCGTGCGCATCGACGACCTGCCGCTGTACAACCAGGACGACGACGCCAACCAGGCGCCCCAGGTCAAGCGCCTGCGCGAGCAGATCCAGGCCGCCAGCGGCGTGCTGTTCGTCACGCCCGAGTACAACCGCTCGATCCCGGGCCCGCTGAAGAACGCCTTCGACAACGCCTCGCGCCCTTGGGGCCAGAGCGTGTGGATCGGCAAGCCCACGGCCGTGTGCGGCATTTCGCTGAGCCCGGTGGGCGCGGCGCTGGCGCAGCAGCACCTGCGGCTGGCGCTGTCGGCGCAGTCGTCACCGACCCTGCCCACGCCCGAAATGTTCATTCAGTGGAAGGACGGCCTGGTGGTGGATGGCCAAATCGGCCCCGACAGCCAGGAGTTCATGCAGAAGTTCGTCGACGCGATGCTGGCCTGGTTCAAACGCTTCAACTGAGCCGGGGCGGCCTCGGCCGTCGGGTACCGATTGGGGCGTAAAATTGAACTCTAGGGCCAGTCTTTCTGGCCTATGCAGCTATCGATTTTGAAATTATCGGGCGGTCGATTGCCCGATGAACCCAGATCGGCCGGGAACTTGTTCGGGGTCCGGCCAGTCCAGTACCCAGCCCGGCGCCGCCGGGGCTTGGATCGACGGAGAGTTTTCTTGCTGAGCGCCCTTTTTGACCATCCCCGCCGCGTGTTCGGCGCCATCGCCGTCGTCTGCGCGGCCATGCTCGCCTTCGGCATCCTGTACCTGCAGAACGTGGTCGGCCTGGAGCCTTGCCCGATGTGCATCGTGCAGCGCTACTGCCTGATCGTGGTGGGGGTGTTCTGCGCGCTGGCCGCGGTGTCGAAAGGGCCGGCGGGCTGGCGCCTGTGGGGGCTGCTGGCGATTGGTGTGGCCGGTTTCGGCACCTTCACCGCCGCGCGCCAGAGCTGGCTGCAGTGGAACCCGCCGCCCATGGCCACCTGCGGGCGCGACCTGTTCGGCATGATCGAATCCTTCCCCCTGCAGCGCGCCATCCCGATGATCTTCAAGGGCGGCGGCGATTGCAGCGCGGTCGACTGGACCTTTCTGGGCGGCACCATCGCCAACTGGTCTTTCGTGTGGTTCATCGTCTTCATCGTGACGATCCTGGCGCTGTTGCTGAAAGCCCCCGGACGGCCGCGCGGGGGCTGGCCGGCCTGAGCCTGCGGCCGCGCGCCTTCAGACGCGCTTGACCAGGCGCAGCAGCACGATCAGCACCACCGCGCCCAAGGTGGCCACGGCAATGGCGCCCAGCCAGCCGTCGCCCACCACCCCGCCGAACGAGCCGAACAAAAATCGGCCCAGCAAGGCGCCCAGGACGCCGATGACGATGTCGCCCAGCATCCCGTAGCCGCCACCACCCATCAGCATGCCGGCCAGCCAACCGGCCACCAGGCCCACCGCGGCCATTGCGACAAGTTCCATGGCACTGCTCTCCCGTGTACGTGCCGGTTCGGGGCATGAAGCGTGCCCCTCAACATCGGCCTCAGCCGACTCTAATCGGCGCCGCGCCGCCGCACCGTAGGAGAAGCGCCCGCCTGCCTGCCGGCCGGGAGTGAAGGCCGCTACAGCTTCTTGACCAGCACCTGACTGCGGCGGTCCCAGTTGTACTTGCGCTTGCGCGCCTCGGGCAACCATTCCGGATCCACGGCCTGAAAGCCGCGCTTGATGAACCAGTGCATGGTGCGGGTGGTGAGCACGAAAATGCTCGACAGCCCCATGGCGCGCGCGCGCTGCTCGACGCGGCGCAGCACTTTTTCGCCGTCGCCCTGGCCCTGGCTTTGCGGCGACACCGTCAGCGCCGCCATCTCGGCCGTCTTGGTCTCGGGGTAGGGGTAGAGCGCGGCGCAGGCAAAGATCACCCCGTCGTGCTCGACGATGGTGTAGTTGCCGATGTCGCGCTCGATCTCGGTGCGGCTGCGCTTGACCAGGGTGCCGTCCTTTTCGAACGGCTCGATCAGCTGCAGGATGCCGGTCACGTCGTCGGCCGTGGCCTCGCGCAGGCTCTCCAGCTTCTCATCGACCACCATGGTGCCGATGCCGTCGTGCACGTACACCTCCAGCAGCAGCGCGCCGTCCACGGCAAAGGGGATGATGTGGCTGCGCTCCACCCCCAGCTCGCAGGCGGTGATGCAGTGGCGCAGGTAGTAGCCCACGTCCAGCGGCCGGGTCGGCGCCGGCAGGCTGGCCATCAGCGCGCGTGCCTCGGCCAGGGGAATTTCGGTGTCGATGGGGTTGTCGGGCCCCTCGGGCTCCAACGGGCGCACCGTGATGCCGGGCTTCTCGGCCAGAAAAATCAGTTTGTCGGCCTGCAGCGCCACGGCCACCGAGGTGGCGACTTCTTCCATGCTCAGGTTAAAGGCTTCGCCGGTGGGCGAAAAGCCAAACGGCGAAATCAGCACCATGGCGCCGGCGTCCAGCGAGCGGGTGATGCCCGCCACGTCCACCTTGCGCACCACGCCGGTGCTTTTGAAATCCACGCCGTCGATGATGCCCATGGGCCGGGCGGTGAGAAAGTTGCCCGAGATCACGCGCACCGTGGAGCCGGCCATCGGCGTGTTGGGCAGGCCCTGGCTGAACGCCGCCTCGATCTCGAAGCGCAGCTGGCCGGCGGCCTCCTGGGCGCTGTCCAGCGCCACCTCGTCGGTCACGCGCAGGCCCTGGCTGAAGCGCGGCGCGTGGCCCTTGGTCTTGAGCTGCTCATCCACCTGCGGCCGAAAGCCGTGCACCAGCACGATCTTGACCCCCAGGCTCTGGATCAGCGCCAGGTCCATGGCGATGTTGGCCAGCTTGCCGGCGGCAATTGCCTCGCCCACCACACCCACCACGAAGGTCTTGCCACGGTGCATGTGGATATAAGGCGCCACAGCGCGGAACCACGGGACAAAGGTGAAGTTGAAGACGGTGGACATGCGGCTTTGGGCAGGCGAGAAGGGCGGCCGGCTCAAGCGGGCCGGGGCGTTGGGGCAAGTGTAAGGCGCTGGCGCCGCCGTGCGACCGCCCCGGCGCATTAAAAATGATAGCTGGCTGGGCTTGGTGGGCGCCGACAATCGCCTGAATTGGGCGAAAATTTGACCCCAGGCCCGGTGCAGGGGTGCGCCCGCCACACGCCTGGCGCGCGTGGTGCACCACGCGGGCGGCTGCGCGGCCGACCACCGCGAGCCGATCAATCGGCCCGTCGGTCCGGTTTTACCTGCCCGCCAGAGGTCGATGAACGCTCATAAAATAATAGCTGCTTAGGATTGACTGGTGCCGGCATACGGCCCAAAACATCGCGAACGTGCCGGATCAACGCGCCGCGCCGCGCGGCCCGCCCAGCCGCCGGTACACGGTGGCGCGGCTCAGGCCCAGGGCGCGCGCGGCTTCGGCGACGTTGCCGCCGGCGTCGCGCACGGCCTGGTGGATGAGCTCGGATTCCAGCGCTTTCAGCGAGGGGCGCGCGCCGGCCGGCGCCTGGCCGTCGGGGCGGCTGGCCTGCAGGGCCACGCGCAGGCCCGACCACAGTGGCACGGGGCGCGGTTCGCGCGCGCAGGCGGCGTCGAACAGCTCGGGCCAGGGCAGGGCGAACAGTTCCTCGGCGTGCACCGGGGCGTGGGCCAGGACCGACAGGCCGGGCAGCATCTGGCGCGCGGCGCCGTTGGCGGCCACCACGCGGCCGTCGGCGTCCAGGCAAAGCAGGGCGTCGCCGCCCTCGCCGGGCAGGGATTCGGCCCAGGCCAGGTGCAGGCGCAGGGCGTGCGGCTCGGCCAGCACCAGGGCGTTTTCGATGGCGCGGGCGGCACGCGCCACCAGGTGCCGCAGCTCGGGCCGCTCGGGCACTTCCACGCCGGTCAAATCCAGCATGCCCTGGCATTGCCCGGTGGGGCCCAGCAAGGGCGCGCCGGCGCAGCTGTAGACGCTGGTGGCCTGAAAGAAATGCTCGCCGCGGTGCAGCCACACCGGCTGCAGCTCGCTCAGCGCGGCGCCGATGGCGCTGGTGCCGATGCTGCGTTCGGACAGATCGACCCCGACGCGCGCGATGCTGCTGGCGTGGCGGTCGCGCGCGTCGATGGCGCCGGCGGTGTCCACCACGGTGCCGTGCGCGTCGGTGAGGATGGCGAAGTAGCGGATGGGGGCCACGGCGCGCGCCAGACGCTCCAGCTCGGGCCGGGCGGCGCTTTGCAAGCGCTCGGCGGCCTGGGCGGTGCGGCGCTGCGCGGCGGGGCTGACCGGCGCGAACAGCACCGTTTGGCCGGGGCGCTGGCCAGCGGCCAGGCAACGGCGCCAGGAGCGCTCGATCCAGCCGCGCTCGGCCCAGGTGCGGTCGAACCAGGCCTGCACCAGGGCGTCGGTGGCGCCGGCGCCTTCTTCCAGCACGCTTTGGCGCGCCAGCGCGATTTGCTCAAGCCGGGGGGATGGTGGGGTGCCCATGGACCGAAAGCGTAAAGCCAAGCCATGCGCCTGGCGCACGGCAATGTCTCATTCTGAGAATTTCCTTGGGCGCCGCCGGCCAAACCAGGGTTTGTCCTAGGCCGGCCTGGGCGCGGTATTTCAAGAATGACACGATCTCATGCTTTCGCACAACCCCTAGGAGACGCCCGCCATGAAAGTCGAGCTCAACGTCAACGGCCAGGCCGTGTCGGCCGACGTGCCCGAGAACACCTTGCTGGTGCAACTGCTGCGCGAGCACCTGCAGCTGACCGGCACCCACGTCGGCTGCGACACCGCCCAGTGCGGCGCCTGCACGGTGATCGCCAACGGCCGTTCGATCAAGGCCTGCAACGTGCTGGCCGCGCAGATGCAGGGCGCCCAGGTGACCACCATCGAGGGCGTGGCCGCCGCCGACGGCGAGTTGCACCCGATGCAGGCCGCGTTCAAGGAGTGTCACGGCCTGCAGTGCGGCTTCTGCACCCCCGGCATGGTGATGAGCAGCATCGACCTGCTGGGCCGCCACCCGAACGCCAGCGAAGCCGAAATCCGCGAGCTGCTGGAAGGCAACATCTGCCGCTGCACCGGCTACCAGAACATCGTCAAGGCCGTGCAGCAGGCCCAGAAGAGCCTGAACGCCTGACCACCGGAGACCACACGCCATGGGTGCCAATGAATTTGCCAAGCTGCCCCACATCGGGGAATCGCTGCTGCGCAAGGAAGACCTGCGCTTTCTGACCGGCCGCGGCCAGTACACCGACGACATCACGCAGGCCAACCAGAAGTACGCCGCCTTCGTGCGCTCGCCACACGCCCACGCCGCCCTCAAGAGCGTGGACACCAGTGCCGCCGCCGCCATGCCGGGCGTGGTGCGCGTCTTCACCGGCCAGGACATGGCCGGCAAGATGGGCGGGCTGCCCTGCGGCTGGCTCATCCACAACCCCGACGGCAGCCCCATGAAGGAGCCGCCGCACCCGATCCTGGCCGACAAGAAGGTGCGCTACGTGGGCGACCACGTGGCCCTGGTGGTGGCCAACACGCCCGAGCAGGCGCGCAACGCCGCCGAGGCGGTGATGGTCGACTACGAGGTGCTGGGCCCGGTGATCGACATGCGCACCGCGAGCAAGGCCCCGGCGCTGCACGACGAGGCGCCCGACAACCAGTGCTACAAGTGGACGCTGGGCGATAAGGCCGCCGTCGAGGCCGCCTTTGCCGGCGCCGCGCACGTCACCAAGCTGGACATCACCAACAACCGGCTGATCCCCAACGCCATGGAGCCGCGCGCGGCCAACGCCAGCTACAACCGCGCCACCGACGAGTACGTGCTGTACGTCTCCAACCAGAACCCGCACGTCGAGCGCCTACTGATGACCGCCTTCGTGCTGCAACTGCCCGAGCACAAGGTGCGCGTGATCGCGCCCGATGTCGGCGGCGGCTTTGGCTCCAAGATCTTCCTGTACGCCGAGGACGTTGCCCTGACCTGGGCGGCCAAGCAGCTCAACTGCGCCATCAAGTGGACGGCCGACCGCAGCGAGTCCTTTGTGTCGGACGCGCATGGCCGCGACCACATCACCCACGCCGAGATGGCCATGGACAAGGACGGCAAGTTCCTGGCCATGCGCGTGCACACCAACGCCAACCTGGGCGCTTACCTGTCCACCTTTGCGTCCAGCGTGCCCACCATCCTGTACGGCACGCTGCTGGCAGGGCAGTACGCCACGCCGCAGATCTATGTCGAGGTGGACGGCTGGTTCACCAGCACCGCGCCGGTGGATGCCTACCGCGGTGCCGGCCGGCCCGAGGCGACGTACGTGGTCGAGCGCCTGGTCACCCGCTGCGCCTGGGACATGGGCCTGGCGCAGGACGAGATCCGCAAGCGCAACTTCATCACCCAGTTCCCGTACCAGACGCCGGTGGCGCTGCAGTACGACATTGGCGACTACCCGGCCTGCATGGATGGCGCGCAAAAGCTGGCCGACGTGGCTGGTTTTGACGCCCGCCGCAAAGCCAGCGAAGCCAAGGGCCTGAAGCGCGGCATCGGCTACAGCAGCTACATCGAGGCCTGCGGCCTGGCGCCCAGCAACGTCGCGGGCGCCCTGGGCGCCCGCGCCGGCCTGTTCGAGTGCGGCGAGGTGCGCGTGCACCCCACGGGCAGCGTGACGGTGTTTACCGGCTCGCACAGCCACGGCCAGGGGCACGAGACCACGTTCGCGCAGATTGTGGCGGCGCGGCTGGGCATTGACCCCAGCCAGGTCGACGTGGTGCACGGCGACACCGGCCGCGTGCCCTTTGGCATGGGCACCTACGGCAGCCGATCGCTCAGCGTGGGAGGCACCGCCATCATGAAGGCGCTGGACAAGATCGAGGCCAAGGCCAAGAAGATTGCCGCCCACCTGATGGAAGCCAGCGATGCCGACATCGAGTTCAGCGGTGGCGAGTTCAAGGTCAAGGGCACCGACAAGAAGATCCCCTTCGGCCAGGTGGCGCTGACGGCCTATGTGCCGCACAACTACCCGCTCGACAAGCTGGAGCCGGGCCTGAACGAGACCGCCTTCTACGACCCGACCAACTTCACCTACCCGGCCGGCACCCACATCTGCGAGGTCGAGGTCGATCCCGCCACCGGCGTGGTGCGCGTCGACAGCTTCACGGCCGTGGACGACTTCGGCGTCATCATCAACCCGATGATCGTCGAGGGCCAGGTGCACGGCGGCCTGGTGCAGGGCATCGGCCAGGCGCTGATGGAGCACGGTGTCTACGACCCGGAAAGCGGCCAGTTGCTCACCGGCAGCTACAGCGACTACGCCATGCCGCGCGCGGCCGACTTCCCGGTGTTCAAGCTCGGCCATGTCTGCACGCCCTGCACGCACAACCCGATCGGCAGCAAGGGCTGCGGCGAGGCCGGCGCCATCGGCTCGCCGCCGGCGGTGGTCAACGCCGTGCTCGACGCGCTCAAGGACCTGGGGGTGAAGGACATCGACATGCCGGTTACCTCGGCACGGGTCTGGACCGCCATCCAGCAAGCCAAACAATGAACTCCCCCCTGAGTCGCTTCGTGCCTTCCCCCTCTCCGATGGGAGGGGGACAACGTCGGTGGCCGGCGCAGGTCCGGCCACGGCGTTCGCTGGCTTGGCCCGCTCCGCGGCCATCCGAGCGAGGCGCAGCGCTCAGTTCGGTCTTGAACGATTGAAAGGTTTTTTTCATGTACACATTCACCTTTGAACGCCCGGCCGCGCAGGCCGACGCCGTCAAGCTGGCCCAGGCCGGCGGCAAGCTGCTGGCCGGTGGTCAGACCCTGCTGGCGTCGATGAAGCTGCGCCTGGCCGCGCCCGAGCAACTGGTTGACCTGGGCGCCGTGAAGGAGCTGGCCGGCATCCGCAAGGACGCGGGCAGCGTCACCATCGGCGCCATGACGCGCCACGCCGACGTGGCCGCCAGCAAGGACGTGCAGGCCGCCATTCCCGCGCTGGCGCAGCTGGCCGGTGGCATTGGCGACAAGCAGGTGCGGGCCATGGGCACCATCGGCGGCTCGCTGGCCAACAACGACCCGGCGGCCGACTACCCGGCTGGCGCGCTGGCCCTGGGCGCCACCATCGTCACCACCGGCCGCGAGATCGCCGCTGACGACTACTTTCAGGGCCTGTTCGCCACCGCGCTGGAAGAGGGCGAGCTGATCACCGCCGTGCGCTTTCCTGTACCGAAACGCGCGGCTTACATCAAGTTTCGCCAACCGGCCTCGCTGTTCGCGCTGATCGGCGTGTTCGTGGCCCAAACCGACGCCGGCGTGCGCGTGGCCGTCACCGGTGGCGGCAACGGCGTGTTCCGCCATGCCGGTCTGGAAGCCGCGCTCGGCAAGAGCTTCACGCCCGAGGCGGCGGCCGGTGTCGCCACCGACCCAACCGAGCTGAACGGCGATTTGCACGGCAGCGCCGCCTACCGCGCCCACCTGGTCGGCGTGATGGCGCAGCGCGCGGTGGCCAAGGCCCTGGCGTGATCCGGCCGGGCCGGGCGCGTGCCCTGCCCGAGCCGAAGTGAATCGAGCCGCCTGTTTTCCTCCCTGCGGGCGGTATATTGGGCTTTTTTGCCCATCTGCCGGCGCCCACAAAGTCTCGGCAGCTCTTTATTTGATAGCGTATGACTTCCTTGCCCCATGTCCCCGGCAGCATCGACGCGCTCGCCCAGGCCCTGGAGGGCGCGGGCTACTTCGCCGATCGGCGCCTGGCTACTGCGGCCTTTCTGGCCTTGCGCCTGGGCCGCCCGCTGCTGCTGGAGGGCGAACCCGGCGTCGGCAAGACCGAGCTGGCCAAGGCCCTGGCCCAGGTGCTGGCGCGCGAGCTGCTGCGCCTGCAGTGCTACGACGGCCTGGAGCAGCGCGAGGCGCTGTACGAGTGGAACTACGCCGCTCAATTGCTGCATCTGCGTGCCGCCGAAGGCAAATCCAGCTCGGAAGAAGCCGAGCGCGAGGTCTACCAACCCCATTACCTCATCCGTCGCCCGTTGTTGCAGGCGCTGCAGGCCCCGCCGCCCGGCGCCGTGCTGCTGATCGACGAGGTGGACCGCGCCGACGAGCCTTTCGAGGCCTTCTTGCTGGAGTACCTGGGCGAATACCAGGTCAGCATCCCCGAGCTGGGCACTGTGCGCGCCACCGTGGCGCCGGTCACCATCCTCACCAGCAACCGCACGCGCGAGCTTCATGATGCCGTCAAGCGCCGCTGTCTCTACCACTGGGTCGACTACCCCGACCGCGAGCGCGAGCTGGCCATCGTCCGCGCCCGCGTGCCCGAAGCCCCGGCCGCGCTGGCCGAGCAGGTCGCCAGCTTCGTCGCCCGCCTGCGCAGCGCGCCCTACGCCGGCCAGTTCCAGCGCGCCCCCGGCATCGCCGAAAGCGTCGAGTGGGCGAGGGCGCTCGTCGCCCTCGACCGCCTGCAACTCGACCCCGAAGTCGTGCAGGACACCGCCGGCGTGCTGTTCAAGCAGCGCGAGGATGTGGCGGCCTTGGGGCAGGAGTTGATTACGCAGGCACTTGAACCCGAGATATGAGCAGCGCGCGCCTTTCTTCGCCTGGGTGCGGCCCCACGCGCGATGCCGAGGTTCGCAGCGAATCAGGGCTTCGACAGGCTCAGCCCGAACGGTGGGAAGTGCGAGGCGGCATGACGCACCAAGGCCGAGCGCAGCGATGGCCCGAATGGACCCCCACACCCCTCTGGCCGTGCCGAGAAGCGCAGGGCGTGGGGCGGGCCTGGGCAGCGCAGCATGCCCATGCTTCGTGCGCTGACTTGCTGCGGCTGTCTGAGCGGAGCGCTGAAAGCGCGCAGCGAGTTCCGCAGCACCGCCCCATGACCGAGCATCGCAGGTTGCCCCGGAGCGCAGCGCAGGGGACACGGCAAGTGGGGTCGCCTTTTCTTTGCCTACTTTCTTTTGGCGACCCAAAAGAAAGTAGGTGCGCCGCCGGGCGCACTTCCCGGCCAGCAGCGCATCCACCGTTCATCACCTCAGAAAACAAGCCAAACAGGCCATATGTCGGCGTCCACAAATCGCTAGCAGCTATCAAAAAAATAGTAAACAACTCGACGGCAACGCGCGCTGCCGCACGTGCAAAACAAGCGGCATGACCCCCGAATCCACCACCCTGCTCGGCGACGTCCGCACCGGCAAATTCGCTGGCAACGTCGCCGCCTTCGGCCGCACCCTGCGCCGCGCCGGTGTCCCGGTGGATGTCGCGCGCATCGCCCTGGCCCAGCAGGCCCTGCTGGCCGTCGGCCTGGAGCGCCGCAGCGACGTCAGCGCCGCGCTGGAGGCCGTGCTCGTCAGCCGCGAGCAGGACCGCGCCGTGTTCCGTGAGCTGTTCAGCGCCTTCTTCCGCGACCCCGAAATCGCCAACAAGCTGCTGGCCCAGATGCTGCCCAGCGCCGAAGGCCAGGCCGCGCCGCCCAAGCAGCGCCCGCGCGTACGCGAAGCGCTGGCGCCCCACAAATCCCTGCTGCAACCCAAACCCGCCGCCCCCGACAAAGAGCTGGAGTTCGACGCCGCCATGACCGCCAGCGACCTGCTGCGCGTCAAGAGCGCCGACTTCAACCAGCTCAGCGCCAGCGAATACAAGCTGGTCGAGCGCCTGGTGCGCGACATCCGCCTGCCCGTGCCCGAAGTGCCCGCGCGCCGCGTGCGCGCCGGCCTGCGCGGCGCCCGTGTGCACTGGGCGCACACGCTGCAGGGCGCGGCGCACACAGGGGGCGAGATCATGGCGCTGCACCGCCTGCAGCGCCGCCGTCAGCCGCTGCCGCTCTTGGTGCTGGTCGACGTGTCGGGCTCGATGGAGCGCTACGCGCGCCTGCTGTTGGCGTTCTTGCACGCCGCCACGCGCGAGCTGCACCACCAGCGCGTGCGGCGCGACGTGTTTGCCTTTGGCACCCACCTGACCGACCTGAGCCCGGCTTTTCGCCTGGCCGACACCGATGCCATGCTGCAGGCCGCGGGCAGCGCCATCCAGGACTACGGTGGCGGTACGCGCCTGGGCGAATCGCTGTCCGCGCTGCGCCAGCACCACGCGCGCCGTCTGGTGGGCCGCCGCACGCTGGTGCTGATCGTCAGCGACGGGCTGGACACCGGCGAGCCGGCCGATCTGGCGCGCGGGCTGCAATGGCTCAAACGCCACAGCCGCCGTATCCTGTGGCTCAACCCGCTGCTGCGCTTTGACGGCTATGTGCCCAGCGCGCGCGGCGCCGCCGAACTCGCCAAGGCCGCCGACGGCACGCTGGCGGTGCACAACGTGCAGCGTCTGCAGGAGCTGGCCGGCGGCATTGCAAAGCTCATGAAACAATAGCAATCAAAGGAGATTTCACATGGACATGCAAGGTAGCCGCACGCTTTCCGTGACGCAGCAACAGGCCTGGGAGGCGCTGAACGACCCCGAGGTGCTGAAGGTCTGCATCCCCGGCTGCGAAAGCATCGAGGCCACGGGCGAGAACGCCTACGACGTCACCAATGCCATCAAGGTCGGCCCCGTGTCGGCCAAGTTCAAGGGCAAGCTGCAGCTGGCCGACGTCAACGCGCCGCACAGCTACACCATCAACTTCGAGGGCAATGGCGGTGCGGCCGGCTTTGGCAAGGGCAGCGCCAAGGTCAGCCTGACGCCGCAGGACGCCGGCAGCGAGCTGGGCTACGCCGTCAACGCCCAGGTCGGCGGCAAGATCGCCCAGGTCGGCCAGCGCCTGATCGATGGCGTGGCCAAGTCGATGGCCGAGGGCTTTTTCAAGCGCTTTGACGAGGAAATGCAGCGCCGCCACCCGGCCCCGGCCGAGGCCGCGCCTGCCGCACCCGATGAGCCAGAGCCCGCCGCCGCACCCGCCAACGGCAAAGGCATGCCCATGTGGGTGTGGGTCGCTGGCGCGCTGGTGCTGGCGATCGGCGTCTGGGTGCTGCGCAGCCTCGACTGAGCGCGGGCCGGCGCCACCAGGGCGCTGGCGCCGCGCCGCTCACACAAAGTCGATGTGCTTGGCAAACGGCATTTCACGGATGCGCTGCCCGGTGGCGGCGAAGATGGCATTGGCCAGGGCTGGCGCGGCCGGAGGCACGGGCGGTTCGCCCACGCCGCGGATCTTGGCCGTGCCCGCCAGCGCCTGCACATGGATGGCGGGGCACTGGTTCAGGCGCATGCCGGTGAAGGCATGAAAGTTCGACTGCTGGGCCTTGCCGCCTTCGTAGGTGATCTCGCAGTTCATGGCGTGGCCCAGGGCCCAGACCACGCCGCCTTGCACCAGGTTCTCGAAGTTGACTGGGTCGATGACCGGGCCCACGTCCACGGCCACCCACACGTTTTCGATCCGGATGCCCTCGGGCAACCGGCGCACCTCGACCACCTGGGCGCAGGGCACGCCGAACGAGGTGACAAAGGCCACGCCGCGGCCCACACCGGGTGCGGGCTTGGCGCCTTTCCAGTCGCACATGCGGCCCAGCAGCTGCAGCAGCTGGCGCGAGCGCTCGTCGCGTGCCAGACGCAGGCGTTCGGCCAGCGGGTCGGCGCCAGCGGCGTGGACCAGCTCGTCCATGAAGCTCTCGGCAAAAAAGCCCGCGGTCGACGCACCGACCGATCGCCACGAGCTGGTTGGCGCCAATTCAGGCACGCGGTAGGCGCGCACGCGGCAGTGGGGCAGGGCGTAGGCCATGTTCCAGGCGCCGGCGGCAATCTGGCCGTCCGGGCCCGGCATCGCCTGGCCCATGCGGCCGAACTGCGAGGCGCTGGACGACACCGTGGCGATGTCCAGCCCCAGCGCCTGCACTTGGCCGCCGTCGACCGCGCCGCGCCCGCGCGCCATGCCGATCTGGCGCGGGTAATCGTGGGCAAAGTCCTCTTCGCGGCGGAACACCAGCTTGATGGGCACGCCCGGCATCTGCTTGGCCACCTCAGCGGCCAGGGTGACGTGGTCAAACTCCAGCCGGTGGCCAAAGCTGCCGCCGCTGTATTGGTTGTGCAAGTGCACTTGGCTTTCGGGCTGGCCGACGATGGCGGCCACCTTCTGTTGCGCCACGCGCGGAATCTGGTGGCTGACCCACACGTCGACCCGCTCGGGCGACACCTTGACGACGGCCGCCAGCGGCTCCAGCGGCGCATGTGCCAGGTAGGGCGCGCGGTATTCGGCCGTGATGGTGTGCGGGTTGGTGGCGCCGGTGAAGGCGTCCACGTCGCCATCGTTGCGCCACACCTTGTCCAGCCGGCCGTCGTTGCCAAAGGTGTCGGCCACGGCCTTCCAGTGATCAGCCTGGTTGGCAGGGTAGGGGGCGTCGGCCCATTCGCAATCCACCGCTTCGGCGGCCTTGAAGGCGCGCCAGGTGTTGTCGGCCACCACGGCGACGCCGCTGGTCACGGGCAGCACCTTCTTCACGCCGCGCATGCCTTCAGCGGCCTTGGCGTCAAAGCGCTTGAGCGGCGCGCCGTTGTGCGGGTTCAGGCGCACGGCGGCGATCAGCATGCCGTCCATCGCCAGGTCAATGCCGTATTTCAGCCGCCCGGTGGATTTGTCCAGCACGTCGACGCGCTGCATGGGTTTGCCCAGCAGGCGCCATTGCTCGGGCGGGCGCAGGGGCACGTCCTGCACGGGTTTGAGCTGGGCCGCGCGGGCGGCCAGCTGGGTATAGGGGAGCTTGCGGCCGTCGGGCAGCAACACCGCGCCTTGCGCGGTCTTGAGCTGGGCCACCGGCACGCCGGATTGTTCGGACGCGGCCAGTTTGAGGGTTTCGCGCGCCATGGCGCCGGCCTGGCGCAGCTTGACAAAGCTGTCGGGCACGGCGGTGGAGCCCCCCGTGACCTGCATGCCCAGCATGCGGATCACGGTGCCGACGGCGCCGCGCGCCGCGTCGGCCTGCCAGCTGTCGTCGGTGCTCAGAAACGGCACCGACTCGTCGGCGGTGGCAGTGTTGTAGTAGGCCGCGCTGGGCGCGCCGGGGGTCACGCGCACCTGGTTCAGGTCCACGTCCAGCTCCTCGGCAATCAGCGCGGCCTGCATCGAGCGCACGCCCTGGCCCAAATCGGTGTGCGGCGCGATCAGGGTGATGCCCTGGGCGTCGATCAGCACCCAGGGGTTGAACACGGCCGCGCCCGCGGGTGCATCTTCCTTCAGCGGGTTGGGCAGGGTCTTCTTGGCCTGGTAGACACCAAAGGCCACACCGCCCGCGACGGCGGCCGAGCCGATCAAAAAAGTGCGCCGTGCAATGGTGGCGAGCTTGCCCATGTCATGCGCCTTTCAGATTTTTGGCGGCTTGCTTCACCGCCGCGCGGATGCGTGGGTAGGTGCCGCAGCGGCACAGGTTGGCGGCCAGGGCGTTGTCGATCTCCTCATCCGTCGGCGATGGCGTGGTCTGCAGCAGCGAGGCGGCCGTCATGATCTGTCCCGACTGGCAGTATCCGCACTGCGCCACCTGCAGGTCCACCCAGGCCTTTTGCACCGCGTGCAGCGCCTCGGGCTGGCCCAGGCCTTCGATGGTGGTCACTTCGCCCTCGACCTGGCCCACCGGCATCGCGCACGAGCGCACCGGCGCGCCGTCGATGTGCACCGTGCAGGCGCCGCAAAAGGCAATGCCGCAGCCGTACTTGGGGCCGGTGATGCCGAGCTCGTCGCGCAGCACCCACAACAGGGGCATTTCTGGCTCGACATCCACCTCGTGGGGCCGGCCGTTCACAATCAGTTTCATGGGCAAGGGTGTTTTGAAGTCGCGACGCAGGTCGCATCAGCCAACATCATGCCTGCAGCGTCGACGGGGCACAGCCCCGGTGGCGCATTTTTAACGAAAGCACTGCCATGGAAAACCTAGACGTCACCGTTTTGCGCGCCCTGCGCGACTGGCGCGCCAGCGGCCACCGCGCCCTGATGGCCACCGTGGTGCGCACCTGGGGCTCGTCGCCGCGGCCCGTGGGTTCGATCATGGGGCTGGCGGACAGCGGCGCCGTGGTCGGTTCGGTCTCGGGCGGCTGCATCGAGGACGACCTGATCGCCCGCTACACCCAGCAGGCCGCCGCCGATGCGCTGGCCGCCTCGCCCGACGGCGCGCCGCGCTTCGTCAAGTACGGCATCACGGCCGACGAGGCGCACCGCTTTGGCCTGCCCTGCGGCGGCACGCTGGAGCTGCTGCTGGAGTTTGACCCCGACGCCGCGCAGCTGGCCGAGCTGGTGCGCGCACTCGAATCCGGCCGCCTGATGCGCCGCAGCATCGCGCTGGCTCATGGCCAGATCACCCAGTCGCCCGCGCAGGCACCGGCCGCGCTGGCGGTCGACGGCACCCAGCTCACCAACACCTTCGGCCCCGAATACCGCATGCTCATCATCGGCGCGGGCCAGATGAGCGAGTACCTGGCCACCATGGCCTTGTTCAGCGGCTTTGCCGTCACCGTGTGCGACCCGCGCGAAGAGTACCGCGGCGCCTGGTCCGTGGCCGGCGCCCAGCTCACCGCCGACATGCCCGACGACGTGGTGCAAGCCTTTGCGCCCGACCGCCGCAGCTGCGTCATCGCCCTCACGCACGACCCCAAGCTGGACGATCTGGCCCTGCTGGAGGCGCTGAACACCGAGGCGTTTTACGTCGGCGCCATTGGCAGCCGCCGCAACAACGCCGCCCGGCGCCAGCGGATGGTCGAGCACTTTGACCGCACCGAGGCCGATCTGGCCCGCCTGCGCGGCCCCATCGGCATCTACATCGGCAGCAAAACGCCGCCCGAGATCGCCGTCAGCATCATGGCCGAGGTGCTGGCCGTCAAAAACGGCGTGGCCCTGCCGCGCGACGTGGACGTGGCGCACGTCAAAGACCTGCAGGCCGCGGCCAGCGGCAGCGGCTGCGTCGTGCGGTGAACCCGGCGCAGGACCCCATCGCCGCTGTGCTGCTGGCCGCTGGCGCCGGCAGCCGCTTTGGCCACCGGCCCAAGAGCCTGCTGCAACGCGATGGTCAACCACTGCTGGCGCGCCAGATCGCGCTGCTGGCGCAGGCGGGGCTGGAGCGCATCGTCGTCGTGCTCGGCCATCATGCGGAGCAACTGGCGCCGGTGGTACAGGCTGCTCATCGGACTTTGCCCACGGGAGTGAAGTTGGAGTCTGTGCGGAACCCGAATCCGGATGTAGGCCCCGGCTCGTCGCTGCGCACCGGGCTGGCCGCGCTGGGCCCCGAGCTGCAGTCGGTCATGGTGCTGCTGGCCGATCAGCCACTGCTGCAGGCTGCCGACATCGTTGCCGTGCAGCAGGCTTGGCGCGCGCGGGGCGAGGGCGTTGACCTGGTGATGCCCACCCACGAGGGACAACCCGGCCACCCATTGGTGTTTGGTCGCGCGTTGCGCCAGTGGCTGACCGAGCACCCCGACACCACAGGCGTGCGCGACTGGCGCCGCACTCACCCCGAGCGCGTGCAGGCGCTGCCCGTGGACCACCCACGCACCACGTGCGACATCGACACGGAGGCCGACCTGCAGGCCCTGGCTGCCGAGCATGGTGTGCAGCTGCACTGGCCTGATCCAGCCCCGGCAGGTTGAATTTCAAGCCTTTTGGGCCAGATGTCGGCGTGGATTAATCACATTTTGCTATTAAAATAGAAGCTAAAAACGCCCAAAGATTGGACCAGATTCGCCGCCGCTTTGATGGCGCAGCGCGCCCGGTCTGAAGTCTGCGGAGCAGGCCATCGAAGAAGCCGCGCAGGCGCTTCGGGGGATCAAAATCCTTTCCACCGCGCATGCCAGTCCTCCGGACCAGGGCTGTCGTCGCTGGCGGGTGGATTCACGGCAAGGCCAGTGACAGCGCCAAACTCGGCCGCCGACACGGCGCCGCTGTCCATCAGCCTTTGCACCAGCTGGCGGAACGGCTGGGCATGCGTGCGGATCAGCTCGGCCGCGCGTGCCGACTCGGCGTTGAGCAGGGCCTCGGCCTCGGCGTTGGTGGGTGCCACGTCGGTGTTGAGGTTTTCGTCGTCGTTGGAGGCCACGTCGGTGCGGCCGATGCGGCTGCCAAAGCCCCAGTGCCGCACGTAGCGCAGCGCCTCGGCCGTGGCGGAGCGGTAGTCGGCTTCGGCGCCGGTGGTGCTGGCGTCGCGGCCAAAGACCACGCACTCGGCCGCGCGGCCGGCCAGGCCGGTGCAGATGCGGCCGCGGATCATGCGGCGCGACCAGGCCCGCGGCGAGTCGTAGCTGTTGTAGCCCCCATTGAACGAGGCCACGTTGATGCGGATCTCCTGCGGCGCGCGGCCGCTGAGCAGCGCATGCACCAGCCCGTGGCCCGCCTCGTGCACCGCCAGCAGCGTGCGAAAGTCCAGCGAGCGGCGCTGGCGCAAACCCTGCAGCTCGAAGTTGACCGGCAAGCTCAGCTCCGCTCCTTGGGTGCGCGCCACCAGATGGCAGCGGTCCGCACCCAGTGCGACGGCTACGGTGCTGCCGGGCTCGGCGCCACGCTCGATGGCCCACAGCGCGGCCTTGACCAGGGAGCCGCCCAGCACCGCGTGCACACTGGAGAACACCGGCCGCGTGCCCTGGGCGGGAAACACGGCGTTGTCGTAAATCTCGGCCAGCACCGCCTCATCCATCGCGAAGTCGATGCCCGAGCTGTGGCGGATCTCGTCCACGTACTGCGCGCAGGTGCGCGCGATCAGCGCCTGGTAGGCGCGGCGCGACAGCGAGGGGTAGACCAGGTGCTGGTTGCCCAGCCGCGCCACCTGCTCCGGCCGAAAGCGCCGGCCCAGGGCCGACTTGACGTCGATCACCGAGAGCTTGCGCGTCATGGCGTGGAACACGTCGGCGTCGGTGTCGCAGTCGTCCACCGCCTGCGCCAGTTGCTCGTACATGCCGTCCAGGTTGCCAGTGATGAAGATCAACAGACGGCTGTAATCCGTCTGCCAGCGGCTGCTGTCGGTACGGAAGGCTTCCACGCGCGACTGCACCTCGAGGGCCGACCAGCCCATGATCTCGACCAGAGATTCGGTCAGCTTGAGCGCGCGCTTGAGTTCGCGCGCGTCCCACGGGTCGAGGCTGAACTTGCGGGCCTTGGGCGCCTTGGTGGCCGGGGCGGTGGCGTCAGCGCTGGCGTCGACATCGTCTTCATCGTCAGCTTCGTCTTCGGTGCGGCGGGCGGCATCGAACTGCGCCGACGCCAGACGGAAGTCGAGCTTTT
This sequence comes from Pseudomonadota bacterium, assembly GCA_020161215.1. GTDB lineage: Bacteria > Pseudomonadota > Gammaproteobacteria > Burkholderiales > Burkholderiaceae_C > Ottowia. Next base: position 3,312 of record JAIUOM010000033.1, on the reverse strand, counting down.
GCAGGAACGACAGTTCGGGCGACAGGCGGCCGTCGGACAGCAGCGCCCACACGTCCTGGTAGCGCTCGACCTTGAGGTCCTGGCGCTTGTCGTCGATGGTGCGGTAACGCTGAAACTCGTCCAGCAGCAAGATACCGGGCTCGCCCTCGGCGATGCCCGAATCGGCCAGCATGCCCGAGATCGAGCCCGGCGTGTACCAGCCGCCACTGTTGGAGAAGCCGTCCATCTGCACCTCGACAAAGCGGTCCAGAAAGCCGAGTTTGTGCGCCAGCAGACGCGTCAGCTGCGTCTTGCCGGTGCCCGTCAGGCCCCACAGGCAGACGATCACGGGGCGCGTGATCAGCTCGGGCAGCACGTACCAGGCGCGCACGGCGTCGATGACGCGGTCGATCACGTCGTCCAGGCCGATCAGTTCAGCCTTGAGTTCGCGGGCCACGCGTGCCAGCTGCGCCTGGCGCTCGGCCAGGCGTTGGTTCAGTTCATCCCGCGCCAGGTGGCGGGCGTCGTTCAGGTCCATGTCAATCTTTCAAGAGGTTCTGGCGCAGCGCTTTTTGCAGCGCCACGCGGTCGGCCCGGCGCTGGGCGCCTGGGCTGCGGATGTGCTTGCCGGCAGCGCTGCTGACGCTGCGTGCGGCCAGGGCCTGGGCCACGTGGTTGCGTGGCGCCTCGGGCGGCGGCAGTTGCAGCGACAGCGGCGCGCGCAGGCGTCGCAAACGTTTCAGGTTGTCCCGCTCGCCTGGCGCGGCAGCACCGGCGCGTGAGAAGGTTTTGGCACTCATGTGCGCTCCAAAGCAAAAAATTGCTCATGTCAAGCCCTGGCCCGGAATTTCCAGGGTTTGAAATCATAAGCAGGGCAATAGGTTAGCTCTGTTTTGGGCCACTTGAAGTGACTGCTGCGTCGTGGGCTAGGTGCCACATAAGAGCGTCGGGAGAGAAAGCCGGATCGCACTTGGTCGTGCTGGATTGCCGGGAGGCGGCGGGCTTGTCGCACCATGATAGCCCAAGTGGCTTCGCAGCATCCAGAACGAAGAACGCGCAGCCGAAGGCTGCGCGTTCGATGAATGCCGTTGGATGGCACGCGACGCCATCAGGCCGGTTTCGTTGGCGCGCTCCGTATCGCCGAGCCCTTCCTGAATCCCCTGTCCCCCGCCATGAAGGCTTCCAGCATGTACGGAATCAGCGTCATGGCATCGACCACCTCGCCATACGCTTGAGCGTGCAGCGCGGCGTAGCAGTCGAGGTCGGCCTTGAGGCTGGCCGGGCACGAGAACGTGAGCTTCGTGCTCTCAGTCTTGGGAAGCGGCCCGAGCCGCAGCTTCTTGGTGGTGTTCATCGCATTGCTCCCCGGTTGAAGAACATTGGCTGGTACGGTCGCAGCACCAGATCGCGGTTGACGATGATCCGCACCGGCAGGCCCGGCCGCTCCGTCAAAGTCGGCTGGATGTTCATGTTGCGCCTGGTCATCTCCTGGCCCACCTGGTTGATGCTGTCTTGTGCGCTGTCGCGCCCAGCGATCACGATGCGGTTGCCGTTCTGCCGGTTCTCCGGCGCGGCCAGCTCGGCACCCACGCCCAGCAATGTGGTCAGCGCCGCACCGGCAAAGACGCGATCCCAATGCCAATCGACACCATCCTCCAGCCCGGCATAGCCGGCCGGATCGGTGCCCGCGAGGTTGTCGAGCTTCAGCGATGACGTGTCCGGCAGGATGACGCGGTTCCACACCACCTGCACGCGGCTTTGCCCGTAGCTCACCTGGCTGTTGTACTTGCCCAGGATGCGCGATCCCTGCGGGATCAGCAGGAACTTGCCCGTCGCCGTGTCGTAGACCGGCTCCGTCACCGTGGCGATCACGTCGCCCGGCAAATCAGACTTGATGCCCGTCACCAGCGCACCGGCGATCACCGTTCCCGCCATGACCTGATACGGCGAGGACGGCATTTGCAGACTGGTGGAATTACGGGTTTCCGTAGAGGCGCCTTTCAGGAAAGCCTCTTTCTGGTTTTGCCGGTTCTGCACGGCGGTTGGGTCGGCAGGCTGGGCCGCCGTCGAGGCCGGGCCAGCGGCCAGCGGGTCGAAGCCCGCCAAGGCCGATGCCGGGCCAGCTGCTTGCGCGGTCGCTGGCGCTGCGGTCTTGCCGGGAGTGCCTGAGCGGAAAAACACCGACGAGGCTGCGGCTGCTTCGGCCTCCTTGCGCCGCGCATCCTCCGGGTCATGACCCGGTGGCGCATAGGTCGGCGTCACCGGCTGCTGCGACTTCACGATGGCCGGGCCAAGGTCGCCGGGCAGCGGCGGCCCCAGCTCCGGCACCTTCGGCAGCTTGGAGTAGTCGGAGGGCAAGCCATCCAGCCCTTCAGACTTCGACACGCGATCGACGTTGTACAGCTCGGTCCGCTCGCCTGCGCCGCGCCGATGTGACTGCAATGACCAGATCGTGGCTCCCAGCACGGCGACCGACAGGCCGCCGGTGAGCATGGCCAAGGTGCGCCGGTTCAGGCGCGTTACCGGGCGCGGCTGGGCGCGCAGCGCCACCGCCTCGGGCGCGACCTTGCCCGCCTGCGCCGCAAGATCAGGGGAGTCGTCCTGGCTCATGGTCAGTTCCTCCGCGTTCCGTCCGTGCGCTCGATCCGAACCACATCGCCCTTGTCACCGCCCAGGCGCAACTCGGCCGCGCCGAACAGGCGATCCACGATGTAGTACGGCGAGCGGAAGCGGTAATTCACCAGTTGCCCATCGCCCTGCGCGCCGATGACGAACAGCGGCGGCAACTCGCCTTGCGCGATGCCAGCGGGGAACTGGATGTAGACCTTCTCGCCATCGTCGAAGGCGCGCAGCGGCTTCCACGGCGGGTTGCTGCCGCTGACCGCGTAGCGGAAACGGATCTTCTCCAGCGACAGGCCAGCATCGACCGGCGCGGCGGCGCTGGCCGCCTGCGCCTGGCGCTGCAAGGCCAGCATCTTGTCCTTGGGGTACTCCCAGGACACCGACGCCATCCACGTCTTCTCGGTCGAGGTCAGCTCCAGCAGGTACGTCCTGCGGCTGGTCGTGATGACCAGATTCGTCTTCAACCCCGAGCGGATCGGCTTGACCATCACGTTGACGCGCAGCGCATCGCCGCTGCCGCTCGATGTGTCCCCGACGATCCAGCGCACGGTATCGCCGGCGGCCACCGTCACCAGATCTTCACCGGGCTGGAGCGCGATCACCGTCACGCGGCCCACTGCCGCATAGAGCTGGTACAGCGCCCCATCCGTGAAAGGCCACACCTGAATTGCGTTGACGTACCCCTCGCGCGTGGGTGCAATGCGCGCCTCG
>JAIUOM010000032.1 GCA_020161215.1 Pseudomonadota bacterium | reverse complement strand
CTCCAGCACAAAACGCAGATGGCCCAGCACCGGGTAGTTGCGCAGGATGGCGCGTTTGCGCTGCGTCAGATCGTGCACACCCAAGGCCACCAGGGCCGCGAACAGCAGAAACCACAGCAGGCCATGGCCGAAGGCGATCATCGAGAACAGGCTGAGCAGCAACCCCACCACGCACAGCGCCAAGGTGGAAAAACGCACGATGTGCCAGAAGCTGAGCTGGGCGGGTAGGGCCATGGGAAGGTCTCGGATGGATTTTCTGAAAAAGGGCGCGATGCGGCGTGCCGGCCGCAAGGGCGCTGTCGGGCCATCTTAAAGCGGCTGGCGGGAATCCGGATGCGCCGCCGCGCGATCGCCCCGGTTGGGCAGAAAAATACGCCTGATGTCGGCGTCAATATTAGATATTAAGCTATGTAAATAATAGCATTTTGGCGATTTCAGCGCAGCAGCGCCGTCGCCAGCGCCGCCAACGGCGCGGTTTCGGCGCGCAGCACCCGAGCGCCCAGGCTCACCGGGGTGCAGCCGGCCGCGCGCGCGGCGGCCGCTTCCTGGGGGCTGAAGCCGCCCTCGGGGCCGGACAACAAGGTCAGCGGCGCGTCGGCGGGCCAGGCGGCGGCGGCTTCGGCCAGCGGTTGGCTGGGGGCGTCCAGCGCCAGCATCCAGCAAGGGCCGGTGTGCGGGAGGCCAGCCGCCAGCCAGTCGGGCAGCGCCACCGGTTCGGCCACGTCGGGCACCCGGTTGCGCCCACTTTGCTCGCAGGCGGCCACCGCCACCGCCCGCCAGTGCGCCAGCTTGCGCGCGGCGCGCTCGCCGGTCAGGCGCAGGCTGCTGCGCTCGGCCAGCAGGGGGATGAAGCCGGCCGCGCCCAGCTCGGTGGCCTTTTCAATCAGCCAGTCCAGCCGTTCGGCGGCCATCAGGGCCACGGCCAGGTGCACCGCGCGTGGTGCTTCGCGCTCCACCGCGTCGTGCGCCTGCAGCGTCACCTCGACCGCGCTGCGCGTCATGCGCGCGACGCTGGCCGTCCATTCGCCGCCTTCGCCGTTGAACAGCGTGATCGAGGCGCCCGGTTGCAGGCGCAGCACCTGCACGTGGCGCGCGGCGCCCGCGGGCAGCTCAAGCCGGGCACCGGGCGACAAGGGCAGGGGAACGTGGAATCTGGGCATGGGCAAGCGCGGTGGGCCCGATGTTACGTCCCTTGGCCGGGGTAGCATCGGCCCACCATGGTTGACCGACTTGCCCCCGCGCCCACCGCCTGCCCGTCCTGCCGCGCGCCGATGGCCGTGCACCGGATCGCCAGCCACCAGGGCGGCACGCTGGAGCTGGATCTGTGCCACGCCTGCCACGGCATCTGGTTCGACGGCAACGAAAACCAGCGCATGGCCCCGGCCGGCGTGGTCGAGCTGTTTCGCATCCTGCACGCGCACCGCGACGACGCGCAAACGCCCCTCGCGCAGGCGCTGAATTGCCCGCGTTGCCGGAGCACCCTGGCGCGGGGCTCCGACATGGTGCGCGCCGGTCGCTACATCACCTACCGCTGTGCGCGGCGGCATGGGCGCTTTTCCACCTTTTCGTCCTTCATGATCGAAAAGGGTTTCGTGCGCCAGCTGAGCCCGCTCGAGGTCGAGGCGCTGGCCGAGCGCGTGCGCGTGATCCATTGCGGCAGCTGTGGCGCGCCGGTCGATCTGCGCCAGGACCACGCCTGCCCGTACTGCCGCGCTGCGTTCTCGCTGCTTGATCCGCAGGCGGTGGAGCGCGCGCTGGCCGGCTACGGCCAGCAAAGCCACCGTGCCCAGGAAGGCCCCCGCCCGGCCGATCTGGCCGACGCGCTGATCACCCTGGAGCGGGACCGCGAACGCGCCCGCCGCGAGGCGCAGCAAAACCGCTGGCACCAGACCGACGTGACCACGACGTCGGTGGACGATTTGTGGGTGGCGGGGGTGGAAATGGTGTGGCGGTTGTTCGATTGATCGGCTGACCCGTCGTTCACCGCTTGGCCGGCCCAGGGATGCGCCGCTGAGCTGCACTGGTGGCGTTTGAGTTCCCGGCGTCCGATCTGCTGCCGATGGACCTCGTCGGGGCCGTCGGCCAATAATCGGCGGCATGAGCAAGACCTCGCCCCTGCCCCGCATCCGCCACTACCAGAACTGGCTGCGCGACACGCGCGGTCTGGCGTTCGACGACTACCACGCGTTGTGGCGTTGGTCGGTCACCGATCTGGACGCCTTTTGGCAAAGCATCTGGGATTACTTCGACGTGCGGTCGCCGACCCCGCACCGTGCGGTGCTGGCCAGGAACGTGATGCCGGGTGCCGAGTGGTTTCCCGGCGCGCAAGTCAATTACGCGCGCCAGGTGCTTCGGCACGTGGCGCCGGCGCAGGCGGCGGGCTTGCCGGCGGTGGTCAGCGACAACGAAAAAGGCCAGGCGCGCGAGCTGTCCTGGCCCGAGCTGCGGCGCCAGGTGGCGGCGCTGGCCCTGCACCTGAAGGCCCAGGGTGTGCAGCCCGGCGACCGGGTGGGGGCCTATCTGCCGAACATTCCCGAGACCCTGGTGGCGTTTCTGGCCACCGCCAGCATTGGCGCGGTGTGGAGCGTGTGCGCGCCGGACATGGGCACGAGCGCCGTGCTCGACCGCTTCAAGCAGATTGAGCCCAAGGTGCTGATCGCCTGCGACGGCGTGACCTGGGCCGGGCGCGATCTGGAGCGCCTGGACGTGGTCGAGGCCCTGCGCGCGGCGCTGCCCAGCGTCACCCACCTGCTGTTGCAGCGCAACCTGGGGACATCAAAAATCATAGCTGAAAGCTTTGATTTCGCGCTGGCCACCGCCCAAAATGACGCCGAAACCGAGGCCTTTGAGCCGCTCTGGCTGCCCTTCGATCATCCGCTGTGGGTGGTGTACTCCAGCGGCACCACCGGCCTGCCCAAGCCCATCGTGCACGGGCACGGCGGCATGATTTTGGTGATGATGATGCTCGGCGCCCTGCACAACGACATCGGTTGCAGCTACGCGCCGGAGACCTTCGGCGAGCGCTACCACTGGTACAGCTCGACCGGCTGGGTGATGTGGAACGCGCAGTTGGCGGGCCTGATGAGTGGCACCACCTGCGTCATCTTTGATGGCAGCCCCGGCGGCAGCAAGGACCAGCCCGACTGGGGCGTGCTGTGGCGCTTCGCGGCGCGCCACCGGGTCAGCTTCTTTGGCGCCGGCGCGGCCTTTTACGCCAACTGCATGAAGGCCGGGCTGGATTTGGCACAGTGCGGCGATTTGTCGCGCGTGCGGGCACTGGGCAGCACCGGCTCGCCGCTGGCGGCGGAGGTGCAGCAGTGGGTGAATGATCAGTTTCGGCGCATCGCGTCCGGCGCAACACTAGGGCGTGAGAGCGACCACCCGGGCGTCGGGCCGCTCCCAAGGCCGGGTGCGGCCCCCTCGGGGGGCAGCGCAACAGGCGCAGCCGTGGAGCGTGGGGGCGACATCTGGTGGGCCAATATCTCAGGTGGCACCGACTTCTGCGGCGCGTTCATCGGTGGCAACCGCGAGCTGCCGCAGCAGCCCGGGCTGATGCAGTGCCGCATGCTGGGCGCCGCCGTGGAGGCCTGGAACGATGCCGGCGCGCCTGTCGTGGGCCAGGTCGGCGAGCTGGTGTGCACCCAGCCCATCCCGTCGATGCCGCTGTACCTGGTGGGCGACCCCGATGGTGCCCGCTACCGTGCCAGCTATTTCGAGATGTACCCGCCCGGTCACGGCCGCAAGCCCGGCGGCGGTGACCTGCCGGCAGACGCCGGTCCGGTGTGGCGCCATGGCGATTGGTTGCGCATCGGCGACGAGCAGGGCCAAGGCGAATGGTGCGTGATCTACGGGCGCTCCGACGCCACCATCAACCGCCACGGCCTGCGCATGGGCACCAGCGAGATCTACAGCGCGGTCGAGGGCCTGCCCGAGGTGCTCGACTCGATGGTGGTCGATCTGGAATACCTGGGCCGCGACAGCTACATGCCGCTGTTCGTGGTGCTGCGCCCGGGAGTGGAGCTGGACGCGGGCCTGAAAAAGCGCCTGTCGGACGCCATCCGGGTCAGCTTGAGCCCGCGCTTCGTGCCCGACGACATCTTTCAGGTGCCCGAAGTCCCCCGCACCCTGTCCGGCAAGAAGCAGGAATTGCCGATCAAGAAGCTGCTGCTGGGCCAGCCGCTGGAAAAGGTGGTCAACAAGGAAGCCATGGCCAATCCGGGCGTGCTGGCCTGGTACGAGGCGTTCGCGCGCCGGCGCACGGATCAGAAATGAAGGTGTTTTTGGTCAACAGCCGGCGTCCAATCAGCCTGATAAGCTACGTTATTGATAGTGAAATAGGGAAAATTCCGCCCAACGTGACAGCGTGGCGCCTGGCGGGCACAATGGCCGGGCAGGAGCGGGATTTGTGAAGCGCGTGTAAAGGCCGTCGGCGATCGACACGGCGGCCGCGTTGTAAAAAAAAGCGGGGCGCCCGTGCGCGGCGCGTCCCGATCTGGATTGCCGAAAGAACCACCATGAACCGCTCTGCTGTCACCACCCGTCTGTCCGTTCTGGCCTTGCTGTCCCTGGGCGCCGCTGGCGTCCAGGCCCAGGCCATGGTCAACGCCCGTGTGCTGGCCGCCGCGCCGGTTTACGAAGCGGTGCCGGTCAACACCTGCGCGCCTGGCCGGGGCAGCTCGGGCGGCGGCGCGGCCATTGGCGCCCTCACCGGCGGCCTGATCGGCAGCCAGATCGGCAAGGGCGCGGGCCACATCGCGGGCGCCATGCTGGGCGCCCTGGGCGGCGCGCTGCTGGGCAACACGGTGGAGGCGCAGCAAGGCGGCTATTACGGCGGCAACTGCGCCACCGGCTACCAAAACCAGCTGACCGGCTACGACGTCACTTACGAATGGGGTGGGCGCCAATACCGCACGCGCACCGCGCAGGCGCCCGGCGCCTGGGTTCAGGTGCCTTATCCGGGCGGCGATCCCAATGGCGGCTACGGCGCCTATGGCGGCGCCCCGCAGGCCCAGGCCTACCCGGCGCCGATGCCTCAAATGGGGGCCTACCCGATCCCGCCGGCCATTGGCGAGCAGTCGGCCGGCGTGGTCCGCGCGCCGGTGCAACCGGTCTATGGCGGTGGGTATTCGGCTTACCCGCAGCAGGCCTATCCCCAAACCTACCCTCAGGCCTACCCGCAACCGGTGTACGCGCCTGCCGCCTACCCGGCGGCGCCGGTGATGATGGCGCCCGCGCCGATGTACCGCGTGCCGATCGGCGTCAGCCTGTCGGTGGGCAGCGGCTGGGGCCGCCACCATGGCGTGGGCTGGGGCGTCAGTATCGGCAACGGCTGGTAAACCCAAGCCGGCATCTGTCCCTCCGTGTCCCCGCGTAAGGGACAGGGCACCCGCGCTGCCAGGGCGTCGGGCCGTCTTTCCAGTGCAATTTGTCTCTACTACCCGCCCAGCAACACCAGCTGGCGGCGCAGCTGCGCCACTTCTTCCATCAGGTCGGTGGCCAGTGCGGCCAGCTGCGGATCCGCGTCGTAGGTGTATTCCAGCTCGGCGATGCGGCGCGCGCGCGTCAGCGTGGCGATGGCAAAACGCCATTCGGCGGCTTGCGAGCCCCGCGCGGGGATCAGCACACCGGCTTCCACGTGAACATGGACCCATTCAGGCGTGACGCTGCAGCCTTGCGCCAGCTCGTGCAGCGTCAGGGCGGCGTCGTCCAACAGTTCAACCAGTTCGGCAGGGACCAGGGTGGGTGTGGTGGGGCTCATATCGGCACTCTCCCTTTTTAGCTTTTATAGGACTGAGACGAAGTCGATGGAAAGGTTCATACGCGGCGCGGATCAAAGCCGGGGTAGGCGCCCGACAAGGCTTCCCATGCGGTGTTCTGCTCGGGGGTGACGGCCCCGGGCACGGCGATTTCCAGCTCCAGGTACAGATCGCCGGGGGTGTTGCTGGAGGGAATGCCTCGCCCCTTCAGGCGCAGCTTGCGCCCCGCGCCAGAGCCGCTGGGCACGGTGACTTCCACGGCCTTGCCGTCGGGTGTGGCGATCTCGACGCTGGCGCCCAGGGCCGCTTCCCAGGGCGCGACGCGCAACCGCTGGATCACGTCGCGGCCGTCGACACGCCAGCGCGGGTCGGGGCGGATCTGCACCTCCAGCAGCAGGTCGCCGGCCGGGCCGCCGTTGTAGCCCGGGCCGCCCTGGCCGGCCAGCCGAATCAGCTGGCCTTCCTTGACGCCGGGCGGAATCTTGACCTGCAGCGTGCGCTCCTCGGGCACCACGTGCCCGTTGGCGTCCAGCTTGGCGCCACGCAGGCTGATCTGGCGCTCGGCACCGCGGCAGGCGTCGATCAGCTCAAGCTCGATGCGCGCGTGCTGGTCTTCGCCTCGCATGCGCGGCTGTGCATCGCCCTGGTCCGAGTAGGCGCGTCGCGCGCGCGCGCGGGTGCCTTCGCCGGCCTGGGCACGCCCGAACATCTGCTCGAAGAACTCGCTGAAATGGCCCCCGTTCCCGTCGCTGAAATTGGCGCGAAAGTTTTCCGGTCCACTGTCCGAGAACTCGTAACCGGCGTTCCAGCCCGGCGGCGGCCTCACATCGTCGCCCGAGCGCGCACCCCGCGCCCAGGCTTGGGCGCCCACCGTGTCGTAGGCGGCGCGCTTCTCGGCGTCGGAGAGCACCGCGTTGGCCTCGTTGATCTCCGCCATGCGCTGTGCGGCGTCGGCCTCCTTGCTGATGTCGGGATGGTATTGGCGGGCGAGCTTGCGGTAGGCCTTCTTGATACCGTCGGCGGTGGCACTCTTGTCCACGCCGAGGATCTGGTAGTAATCCTTGAACTCCATGGGGGGTGATGTCTTTCTACAGAGCAAACAGCCGGGCAGCCGTTTGCTCCAGTTTAGATGACGGCATCTTCTCGACTTTCAAGTCAGGGCAATTCTGGCCTGTCCCTGAAGAGAAGGCCATGGGGCGGTCCCTAGGGGGGCTGGCGTGCTATAAAACCGCCCTATGTCGCGCACCCATTGGCGCCTCTGGCTGACGCTGTTGATCCTGATCGCCCTGCCCCTGCGGGGGCTGGCCGGGTTGGGCGCGGCCGTGTGCTGCCCGCCGGGGCAACACGCGGCCATGGCGCCAGTGGCCCAGGCGTCGGCGCACGCGCACCAGGCGGCGGGGCACGGCGCGGCCTGGTCCGCCCCGGTGGCGGTTTCGGTGCTCGACGCTTCCCAGGCCGACGCGCCGGACGATACCCTGGTGCTCAAGGCGCCGCTGTGCGGCGCGGGGGCCTCGATGGCCGGCCCGAGCCCGTCGCTGCTGTTCGTGCCGGAGCGCGCCGGCGCCGTCGTGGTGTCCGTGGGCAGCCGCTACCTATCGGCCGAGCTTGCCGCGCGGGACAAACCCCCTCGAAGCTGACCCTCCCAGAGGCGGCCCGGCACCGGGCCGCCACAGGTGCGCCTGCCGTTGCCAGCACGGAACGGGGCGCTGTCATTGAGGTTCAACGAGGATTTTCATGTTCATACGATTCATGCGCGTGGCCTGCGCGTGCCTGGCGGCCGTTGGCGGCGCCGGCGGCGCCCTGGCCCAGGCGGCTGTGTCTGGCGCGCCGGCCAGGTCGGCGGAAGTGCCGGCGCCCGCGTTCCGCTCGGCCTTCGAGGCCTACCGCACCCACGCCGATCCCCCAGCCATCGGGTGGCGGCAGGCCAACGACACCGTGGGCCACATCGGCGGCTGGCGCGCCTACGCGCGTGAGGCGCAGGGCCAGCCGCTTGAGGCGCCGGCCGCGCCTGCCTCGGGCAGCGCACCGAGCCCGGCGGCACCACCGGCACACGACCATTCCATGCACGGGGGCCACCGATGACGCGCGCCTTCCGTCTTTCCGCCCTGCTGGTTGCCGCTGCGCTGGCCGGCTGCGCGACGGTCGATATCGACCAACAACTGGCCACCACCAACCAGGAGGCCGCGGCCTTCACCGGCGGGCAACTGGCCCTGGCCCGCACCGACGAGCAGCGCGCCCAGCAACAGGCCGCGGCTGACCGCTTGCTGGCCGCGCCCCTGGGCCAGCCCCAGGCGGTGCAGCTGGCGCTGGCCGGCAGCCCCGCGGTGCAGGCCGCCATCGCCCAGCGCTGGGCCGAGGCCGCCACCGCCGCGCAAAGTGCCCGCCTGGCCAACCCGATGTTCAGCTTCGAGCGCATGCGCGGCGGCCCCGAGCTGGAACTGACGCGCACCCTGTCGTTCGGCCTGTTCGAGTTGCTGACCCTGCCCGCGCGCGCTGCGCAGGCCGAGCGGCGCATTGCCGCCAGCCAGGTGCAGCTCACGGCCAGCGCGGTCGATCAGGTCACGCAGGTGCGCCAGACCTGGGTGCGCGCCGTCGCGGCGCAGCAAAGCCTGGGCTATGCCCGCCAGGTGCAGACCAGCGCCGAGGTCAGCGCCGAGCTGGCGCGCCGCATGCAGGCCGTGGGCAACTGGAACCGCCTGACGCGCGCACGCCAGCAGCTTTTTTACGCCGACGCCACCACCCAGCTGGCGCTGGCCGAGCAGCAGGCCGCCAGCGCGCGTGCGGCGCTGGTGCGCCTGCTGGGCCTGGACGCCGCGCAGGCCGCGCGCCTGCAACTGCCCGATCGCCTGCCCGACCTGCCCAAGGCGCCACTGGCGGCCCAGGCGCTCAACCAGACCGCGCTGGACACGCGCCTGGATGTGCGCCTGGCGCGCGCCCGCTACAACCAGTCCGCGCACGCGCAAGGCCTGGGCCGCGTCACCAGCCTGATCGATGTGGAGCTGGACCTGAAGCGCAAGAGCGTCTGGCCGGATGCCAACGCCGACCGCGAGAGCGGCCGCGGCTGGGAGCTGGGCGTGCGCCTGCCGATCTTCGACTTCGGCGACGTGCAGCGCGACGCCATGAGCGCCCAGACCCTGGCCGCCGCCAACCAGTTGCTGGCCGTGCGCCGCACCGCCGGCGCGCAGCTGCAGGACAGCTACGCCACCTACCGCACCGCCTGGGACGTGGCGCACCACTACCAGAGCGAGGTGATTCCCCTGCGCCAGCTGATGCAGGAGGAAAACCTGCTGCGCTACAACGGCATGCTGATCGGCGTGTTCGAGCTGTTGCAGGACGCCCGCGAGCAGGTGCAGAGCGTGATCGCCGCCATCGGCGCGCAGCAGCAGTTCTGGCAAGCCGACGCCGCGCTGCAAGCCTCCCTCATCGGCCAACCCACGGGCACGCTGCTGAGCGCGTCCACCAACACAGGAGCTGGCGATGCCGCAGCGCACTGACGATCTTCGCGCCGCGCGCCGGCGCTTTCTGGGCGGCGCGGCGCTGGCCGGCACCGCCGTGGCCGCCAGCGCCGTGAGCCGCGTGGCCCTGGCCGCCGTGCCCGAGGCGGTGTCGCAGGACACGGCCGCCACCGCCGCGCCGCTGCAACCGGGCACCGGGCGACCCTACAACCCGGTGGTCACGCTCAACGGCTGGACCCTGCCCTGGCGCATGAACGGCGGCGTGAAGGAGTTCCACCTGGTGGCCGAGCCCGTGGTGCGCGAGATGGCGCCGGGCATGAAGGCTCACCTGTGGGGCTACAACGGCCAGTCGCCCGGCCCGACCATCGAGGTGGTGGGGGGCGACCGCGTGCGCATCTACGTCACCAACCGCCTGCCCGAGCACACCAGCATCCACTGGCACGGCCAGCGCCTGCCCAATGGCATGGACGGTGTCAGTGGGCTCACGCAGCCGGCCATCCAGCCGGGCAAGACCTTTGTCTACGAGTTCGTGGCGCGCCGGCCCGGCACCTTCATGTACCACCCCCATGCGGATGAGATGACGCAGATGGCGATGGGCATGCACGGCATGTGGATCACGCACCCGCGCGACCCGAAGCGCACGCCCGGTTACCAATCGGTGCAGCGCGACTTCTGCTTTCTGCTCAACGCCTTCGACATCGAGCCCGGCAGCGCCACGCCGAAGATCATGACCATGACCGAATTCAACCTGTGGGCCTGGAACTCACGCGTGTTTCCCGGTATCGACAGTCTGAACGTGCGGCGCGGCGACCGCGTGCGCATCCGCGTCGGCAACCTGACCATGACCAACCACCCCATCCACCTGCACGGGCACGAGTTCGTCGTCGCCGGCACCGACGGCGGCTGGACGCCACCCGGCAGCCGCTGGCCCGAGGTCACGACCGACATCGCTGTCGGGCAAATGCGGGCGGTGGAATTCGTGGCCGACGAGGAGGGCGACTGGGCCTTCCACTGCCACAAGAGCCACCACACCATGAACGCCATGGGCCACGACGTGCCGACCATGATCGGGGTCGATCACCGCGGCATCGCCGCCAAAATGGGCCAGCTGATCCCCGACTACATGGTGATGGGCGAGCGCGGCATGGCCGACATGGCCGAGATGCCCATGCCCCTGCCCGACAACACCTTGCCGATGATGACCGGCAAGGGGCCTTTCGGCAGCGTCGAGATGGGCGGCATGTTCAGCGTGCTCAAGGTGCGGCGTGACCAGCCCCACGGCGACCACCGCGACCCCGGCTGGTTCGCCCACCCGCCCGGTACGCGCGCGCACGAGGTCGGCGCGCCACTGCCCGAGCCCGTGCGCCAGGGCGCGGCCGGGGGCAGCGTCATGCCACCGGGCCAACCGCCCCAACCGACCGAGTTGCGCGCGCGCAAGCCTGGCGCGGGCGGCCATGCCGGGCATTGAGCCCGCGCCACGGGTCATTTCTATTTTTTGAAGGAGTTCACCATGCACACCATTTTTTCCACCCGTCGCCGGGCCTTGCAAGGCCTGAGCATGTTGGGCGCGGCCCTGGCCGTGCCGGTGCTGGCGCAGTCGCCCCTGACCACGCCGCTGGAAGTCTGGAAAGACGCCAGCTGCGGTTGCTGCCAGGACTGGATCGTGCACATGCAGGCCAACGGCTTCCAGGTCACCGCGCACGACAGCGGCAACAACGCCGTGCGCGCGCGCCTGGGGCTGGACCGGCGCTACGCCTCTTGCCATACGGCCCTGGTGGGCGGCTACGTGGTCGAGGGCCACGTGCCGGCGCGTGAGGTGCGGCGCCTGCTGCGCGAGAAACCCCAGGCCCTGGGCCTGGCCGTGCCCGGCATGCCGATCGGCTCGCCAGGCATGGACGGCCCCGCGTACGGCGGCCGCCAGGATGCCTACGACGTGCTGCTGGTGCGGCGCGGCGGCGACAGCCGCGTCTACCAGTCGTACAAAGGGGCGTAAGCCAAACCCAAAACTGGCGTGCGAAGATGGTTCGGCGCCGGTCAGCGGCTGGAAGAAGGAGTGGAACATGCGTCGAGAAATTCTGTGGTGTCTGCCGCTGCTGTGGATGATGGGGCCGGCACTGGCACAGCAGGTGCCACGGCCGGTCGAGGCCGCGTCCGCGGCGTCACCAGCGGCACCGGCGCGCACGATCGGTGAGGTGCGCCGCATCGATCTGGCCAATGGCCGCGTGACCGTGCGGCACGCCGAGATCGCGCACCTGAACATGCCGGCCATGGCCATGGACTTCGTGGCGCGCGATCCCGCGCTGCTGAACGGTCTGAAGGTGGGGGACAAGGTGCGCTTCGTCGCCATCGACGAGGGCGGCACCCTGGTGATCACGCGCATCGAGCGCGTCGGAAACTGAGCCTCGCCGCGGCCCTCAGCCCGCCGGCCGGGGGGGCGCTGGCGCGCGGCGGTTCACCAGCACGATGCCCACCGCCACCAGGGCCAGCGCGATGAGCAGGCTGGGCGTGATCGGCTCGTCCAGCCAGAGCGCGCCGGCCAGCAGGGCGAACAGCGGGGTGAGGAACACGAAGGCTGAAATCCGGGTGGCCGGGTAGCGCACCAGCAGCCACATCCATGCCAGATAACTGGCGAACGCGCCCACCCCGGTCTGCAGCGCCATCGAGGCGACGGCGAAGGCGCTCCAGTCCCACACCCAGCGCTCGCCCAGCCCCAGCGACAACAGCGGCAGCACCAGCGCACTGACCGCCACCTGGTAGAACAGCGCCTTCTCGGGCGAGACACGGGCCAGCGAGGTGGCGCGGATGGTGACGGTGGTCAGCCCCCACAGCGCCCCGGCCGCCAGGCCGAGCAGATCGCCCCGCCAGGTCAGGCCGCCGCCGTGCTGCAAAAAACCCTCGCGCAGCGCGAACGCCACGCCCAGGAAGGCGCAGGCCAGGCCCAGCCACTGGCCGCGCCGCAGCCGCTCGGCCGGCACGAACAGCGGCAGCAGCACCGCCACCCAGAACGGCGAGGTGTAGAGAAACACCGTCAGACGCGCCGCCGTGGTGTGCTTCAGGCCCAGGTACATGGCCGCGAATTCGCCCGCGAACAACAGGCCGGCCAGCAGCCCGGCGCCCAGCGAGCCATCGCGTGCCATCAGCGGCACACCGCGCCAGCGGCACCACAGCCACAGCAGCAGGGTGGCGCCGACGAAGCGCACGGCGGCCTGGAACACCGCCGGCAGTTCCGGCAAGGTGGCCTTGACCATCACCTGCTGCACGCCCCAGAACAGACAGCAGGCCAGCAGAATCGCCGACGCCGTGCCGTCGAGGTGGTCCTTGCGCTCGATCATCGCTCTGGTGGACGCTCCGTGGCGGCGCTCACAACGGGTGTTCGGCGTAGAAGCGGCCGCCGTGGAACAGCAGCGGCGCGCCGTCGTCGAGGTGGTCGCAGTGCTCGACCTGGCCGACGAAGATGACGTGGTCGCCTTCGTCGTAGCGGCTGCGGTTGGTGCATTCGAAGCGCGCCACGGCGCCTTCGATCAGCGGCGTGCCGGTGTGGCCTGGCCGCCAGGGCACGTCGGCCCAGCGGTCGCCGCCGGAGGCGAACTGCATGGCCAGCGCCTGCTGGTCGGCCGCCAGCACGTTGATGGCGTAGTGGCTGGCGGCGCGAAAGGCCGGCAGCGAGGCCGAGCGCAGGGCCAGGCTCCACAGCACCAGCGGCGGCTCCAGCGACACCGAACTGAAGGAATTCACCGTCAGGCCGACATGCTCGCCCTCGGGCGTACGCAGGGTCACGACGGTGACGCCGGTGGCGAAACGGCCCAGCGCGGCGCGGAACTCCTGGGCGGAGAACAGCGGGTCGAAGGCTGGAGCGGGCATCAGCATGGTGCCCGGGGATCATAGCGACGCGCTGCGCCGGGCCTGTCCGGCGCGGGACGTCACCTTGCGCCGCGTGGGGTTGGCTCGCGCGCCGCATGCGCCTGGAGCAAGGCCTGGTGAAAGGCCAGCGCCGCGCGCGAAGGGCGTGGCGAGTGCCGCAGCAGGCTGACGAAGTCGCAGCTGTAGCGCAGGCGCTCCGGCGCCACCGCCCGCATGCGTCCGTCGCCCACGAACGGCGCCGCGTAGTGGTCGGGCAAAAAGCCCAGAAAGCACCCCGACAGGATCAGCGTGGCGATGGCCTCCTGCTCGAAGCCGGTGGCCTTGCGCGGCAGCCGCTGGCCGTGTGCCAGCGCCATGTTCGGCGAGTGGTAGCCCAGGCCGGCGAAATCGCCGCGCCGGCGCAGCGCGGCCCAGTCCAGCGCCTGCTGCGTGGCGCCGAACAGCGGGTGCGCGGCACCGCAGTACAGGTACATGGTTTCGCCAAACAGCCGGTCGTAGCGCAGGCTGGCCGACGCGCGGTGCTCGGGAATCACGCCGACGGCGAAGCCGCCGTCGATGACGCCGCGCTCGATGTCCTGGATGGAGCCGACGTGCAGTTGCAGGCGCACGTCTGGCGCCTGCGCCACGAAGGCGGCGATGGCCGCGTCGATGTGCGCCTGCGGGTTGCTGACCACCTTGTCGAACATCGCCACGTGCAGCGCGCCGCCCATGCGGTCGTGGATGTCGTCCACGCCGGCGCGAAAACCGTCCACCGCGGCCAGCAGGCGCAAGGTTTCGTCGTACACGCGCTGGCCTTCGGCGGTCAGCGCGAAGCCGGCGCGTCCGCGCCGGCACAGGTGCAGGCCCAGCCGCGTCTCCAGATCCTTGACGTGGCGGCTGACGGTGCTGGTGCCGATGTTCAGCTCCAGCTCGGCGGCGGAAAATCCGCCGCATTCCACCACCGCCTTGAACACCTGCAGCAGGCGCAGGTCCATGTCGCTGAGCTGGCCCAGCACGGCGCGGGCACGCGGTGCGCGTGGCCCCGGGGTTACTTGCATTTTTTGGCAACCATACTTGAATATTTGCTTATTTAACACGCTAACCGAGCCCCGCACAATGGCCCGACTCACCGTCACCACCGCCCTATCGAGGAGACCGCCCATGACCGCCACCACCGTTGCCGCCGCCCCCGCCACCCCGCGCACCGACGCCGCCTGGCTCGACGCCCACTGGATGCCCTTCACCGGCAACCGCCAGTTCAAGCGCGATCCGCGCATGATCGTCGGCGCCCAGGGCGCCTACTTCACCGACGGCGACGGCCGCCAGGTGTTCGACGGCCTGTCCGGCCTGTGGTGCACGGGCTTAGGGCATGGCCGGCGCGAGATCGCCGAGGCCGTGGGCAAGCAGGCCGCGCAGCTGGACTACGCGCCGGCGTTCCAGTTTGGCCACCCGCTGTCGTTCGAGCTGGCCAACCGCCTCAAAAGCCTGACGGTCGACGGGCTGGACCATGTGTTCTTCTGTGGCAGCGGCTCCGAGGCCGCCGACACCGCGCTGAAGATGGCGCGCGCCTACTGGCGCCTGAAGGGCCAGGCCGGCAAGACCCTGCTGGTGGGCCGCGAGAAGGGCTACCACGGCGTCAACTACGGCGGCATCAGCGTCGGCGGCATCGCCGCCAACCGCAAGCTCTACGGCCAGGGCGTGGCCGCCGACCACCTGCCGCACACCCAGCCGGCGCCGGGCACCTTCGCCAAGGGCCAGCCCACCGAGGGTGGCCGCGCGCTGGCCGACCGGCTGCTGGACATCATCGCCCTGCACGACGCCAGCAATATCGCGGCCGTCATCGTCGAGCCCTTCAGCGGCTCCGGCGGCGTGGTGGTGCCGCCGGTGGGCTACCTGCAGCGCCTGCGCGAGATCTGCACCCAGCACGACATCCTGCTGATTTTCGACGAGGTCATCACCGCCTTCGGTCGTTGCGGCGCCATGACCGGCGCGCATGCCTTTGGCGTCACGCCCGACCTGATGACCTTTGCCAAGCAGATCACCAATGGCGTGCAGCCGCTGGGCGGGGTGATGGCCGGCAAGGCCTTCTACGACACCTTCATGGCCGCCGGCGGCCCGGACTACATGCTGGAGTTCGCCCACGGCTACACCTACTCGGCCCACCCGGTGGCCTGCGCCGCCGGCCTGGCCGCGCTGGACCTGCTGGAGCGGGAGGACGGCGTGGGCCGCGTGAAGGCCCTGGCGCCGCATTTCGAGACCGCCGTGCATGGCCTGAAGGGCACCCGCCACGTGCTGGACATCCGCAACTACGGCCTGGCCGCCGGCCTGACCATCGCGCCGGTGCCCGGCGAGCCGGCCAAGCGCCCCTACGAGGTGGCCATGGCCTGCTGGAAGAAGGGCTTTTATGTGCGCTACGGCGCCGACACGATTCAGCTGGCGCCGCCCTTCATCAGCACCCCGGCCGAACTCGACCGGCTGGTCGCCGCCGTCGGCGAGGCGCTGGGCGAGGTGGCTTGAACGCGCACCTCCATGCACGTCGCCATCCTCACCTTTGAGGGTTTCAACGAGCTGGATTCGCTCGTCGCCTACGGCATGCTCAGCCGGCTGCGCCTGCTGGGCGATGCCGACTGGCGCGTCAGCATCGCCAGCCCCACGCCGCGCGTGACGTCGATGAACGGCCTGGCGCTGGAGGCCCACATCGACCTGCCCGCCGCCTGCCAGGCCGATGCGGTGCTGATCGGCAGCGGCATGAAAACGCGCGAGGTGGCGGCCGATGCGGCCCTCATGGGGCAACTGCAACTGGATCCCGCGCGCCAGCTCATCGCCGCGCAATGCTCCGGCACTTTTTTGCTGGCCAAGTTGGGCCTGCTGGGCGATCTGCCGGCCTGCACCGACCTGACCAGCAAGCCCTGGGTGCAGGCCGCCGGCGTGCGGGTGGTGAACCGACCGTTCATCGCCCAAGGCAATCTGGCCACCGCCGGCGGCTGCCTGGCCGCGCCCTACCTGGCGGCCTGGTTTATCGCCCGTTTGAAGGGCGAGGCAGCGGCGCGCGAGGTGCTGCACTACTTCGCGCCGGTGGGGGAGAAAGAGGCCTACGTGGCCCGGGCCATGGCGTGCATCGCCCCGGCGGCCGTCGACTGTCGGCCGGGGTTGCCCGCCTGACGCCTCGCGTGGCCGCTATTTATTAGATAGCTTCCCTGGCTTGCTGCGCCTTACAAATCACGCGCCAGACGCCCCAGCCGATCCAGCGTGAAGCGAAAGTACTCCGGCACGCAGTCCAGGTGGCCGTAGTCGGGCGTGGTGCAGTCGGTCAGGCTGACGCTGCTGGCGCCGGCGGCGCGCAGCGCGGCCAGGGCCGAGGTGGCGGCGGCGTAGGGCACGGTCTGGTCCTGGCGGCCGTGGAACAGGTACACCGGCACGCTGGGCGCCCAGCCGGTGTGCACGCTGTGCTCCAGCGCGATCAGCGCGCGCTGGTCGGCCAGGTAGCGGTCCAGAAACAGGGTTTGGTAGCTTACGTCGGCGTCGTCCGGCACCATCTGGCGCACCAGCAGGCGGCGCAGTTCGTCGCGCACCGTGCCGGGCAGCCGGCTCAGGTTGGCCGGGTCGATCAGGGGCGACAGCCAGGGCGCCAGGTTGCGCACGCGGTCCAACTGGCTGTCCAGCGTGGCCAGCAGGTCGTAGGGGCCGGCGCCGGACACGCTGGCCATCAGCTGTGTCTTGAGCGTGCCACCGTCCTGGTGGATGGCGCGGTGCGCCGCCAGGGTGGCGTAGCCGCCTTCCGAGTAGCCGGCCAGGAACAGCTGGCCGTTGTCGGCCACGCCGGCCTGGCGGCGCCAGGTCTGGGCGGCGCTCAGCATGTCCACCACGGCGCGGGCGGTCGGGGTGGCGTTCAGGTAGGGGTGGTCTTGGCCCCTGGACTGGCCAAAGCCCACGTAGTCGGCGGACACCACCACGTAGCCCAGCGACGCCAGCACGATGGGCGGCTCCACGGCCTCCACCTTCAGGCTCGGCGCCTGGTTGTCGCGGAACACGGTGGCGTGCTGGTAGCTCAGCACCGGGCTGGTCGTGCCCGCGGCCTTCACCGGCACGCTGACCAGGCCCGAGGCCTGCACCGGCAAACCGTACTTGTCCGTCGTTTGGTAGACCAGGCGCCAGGAGCTGACGTCGTAGCGCGGCGCCAGACCCTCGTGGACCTTGCTGTCGGGGTCGCTCATGGCCGTGGTGATGGCCTGCGCGCTGAGCGTGTTGACGGGGGTGCTGGAAATCAGCGCGCCCGGGCCGGTGGCCGGCACCTCGGGGACAGGGGCTGGGGGGTCGTCGCCGCCGCCGCCGCAGGCCACGAGCGTCGTGGTCAGCAGGACGGCCGGCAGGACACGGGACAGGGCGCGAAAGCGCGAAACAGCGGGGCACATGGGCACACTCGACTCCGGGGACAGCAAGCCCCAGAGGATCGCAGATTCACGCGGCGTCGTCCGGGCCACGGGCCGACGGTGTGTGCGAAATGTCCGTCGGCCGCCCCGAATTTTCAGGTTTCAGGCGTGAATTGGCCGGTTGCCGGCGCCGAATTTCGGTTGATTGCTATTGTTTGAGTAGCGATCGAGTCCCAGGCCTGTCAGGCTGATGGCCGTCGGGCGGCCCAGGGCCACATCGGCCAGCAGCTGGCCGGTGCCGGCCGCCATGGTCCAGCCCAGGGTGCCGTGGCCGGTGCCCAGCAGCAGGTTGTCCCAACCGGGGGCGCGGCCCAGGATGGGCGTGCCGTCCGGCGTCATGGGGCGCAGGCCGGTCCAGAAGCTGGCGGCCGGCAGGTCGGCGGCGCCGGCGAACAGCTGGGTGGTCACCATTTCCAGCGTGGCGCGGCGGCGTGGGTCCAGCGCCAAGTCAAACCCGCCCAGCTCGGCCATGCCGCCCACGCGCAGGCGCTCGCCCAGGCGGGTCAGGGCGATCTTGTAGGTCTCGTCCATCACGGTGGAGCGTGGCGCGCGCTCGGCATCCACCAGGTCGGCGGTGAGCGAATAGCCCTTCACCGGGTACACCGGCAAGTTCAGGCCCAGCGGCGCCAGCACCTGGCGCGAATAGCTGCCCAGCGCCAGCACCACCTGGTCGGCGCTCAGCTCCTCGCGCTGCCCTTCTGGCGTGACCACCGCCACGCCGCTCACGCTGCGCCCCCGGGTCACCAGGCGTTCGATGCGGGTGCCAAAGCGAAACCGCACACCCAGCGCCCCGGCCCGTTCGGCCAGTTGGGTGGAAAAGCGCTGGCAATCGCCGGTTTCGTCGCCGGGCAGGTGCAGGCCGCCGACCAGGCCGCTGGCGTGGGCCAGCGCGGGTTCGATCTCGGCCAGCCCCTCGGTGCCGGTGATCAGGCGGTGCGGCACGCCGCATTCGGCCAGCACGGCGATGTCGCGCTGCGCGGCCTGCAGCTGCTTGTGGGTGCGAAAAACCTGCAGCGTGCCCAGGGTGCGCTGGTCGTAGTCGATGCCGGTGTCCTGGCGCAACTGGCGCAAGCAGTCGCGGCTGTATTCGGCCACGCGGGTCATGCGCTCTTTGTTGACGGCGTAGCGCGCCTGGGTGCAGTTGCGCAGCATCTGCGCCATCCAGCGCAGTTGGTGCAGCGTGCCGTCGGGGCGGATGGCCAGCGGCGCGTGGCGCTGAAACAGCCACTTGATGGCTTTCAGCGGGATGCCGGGTGCGGCCCAGGGCGTGGAATAGCCGGGCGAGACCTGGCCGGCGTTGGCAAAGCTGGTTTCCAGCGCCGGGCCCTCCTGGCGCTCGATCACGGTGACGTCGGCGCCGCCGCGCGCCAGCGCATAAGCGGTGCTGATGCCGATCACGCCGCCGCCCAGAACGATCACTTTCATGGCCAAGCCCTCAAGAAGTCAGGAGATGACGAAAGTGTAGGCAGCTAGGGGCCGTAAAAATCACCGAAATAGCTGGAGGTAAGATTGAAAATCAGCTAAAAACATGGTGAATAAAAATGTTAACAGTGAAAATGACTGAGATTGACAGAATCGACAGAAAAATCCTCGATGAACTGCAGCGCGACGGCCGCCTGACCCTGACCGAGCTGGCCTCGCGCATCGGCCTGTCCACCTCGCCCTGCGCCGAGCGCGTGCGGCGGCTGGAGCGCGGCGGCGTGATCCTGGGCTACCACGCGCGCCTGAACCCCGAGGCGCTGGGGCGCGGGCTGCTGGTGTTCGTCGAACTGACCTTGTCGTCCAAGTCGGCCGACGTGTTCCAGAAGATGCGCGAGGAGCTGCTGCACGAGCCGCGCGTGCTGGAATGCCACCTGGTGTCCGGCCCGTTTGACTACCTGGTCAAGGCGCGCCTGTCGGCGATGCGCGAATACCGCGACCTGCTGGGCCAAATCCTGCGCAAGGTGCCGGTGCCGGCGCAGAGCAACAGCTACGTGGTGATGGAGGAAATCAAGGAGGGGCTGGCGCTGCCGGTGGACCCGGCGGCCACCTAAAATCACGCCATGCACTCCAGCGGTGACGCCACGGTCTACCTCATCGACGACGACGCCAGCGTGCGCGAGGCCATGGCCTGGCTGCTGCGCTCGCGGCGCCTGCTGTCGGCCGGCTTTTCCAGCGCCGAGGATTTTCTGTCCGCCGTCGGCACCGAGGAGCCCGATCAGCCCGGTTGCATCCTGCTCGACGTGCGCATGCCCGGCATGAGCGGGCTGGCGCTGTTTGATCGCCTGCTGGACGCCGGCGTGGCCCACGCCTGGCCCGTCATCTTCCTCACCGGCCACGCCGATGTGGCCACCGCGGTCGATGCCGTCAAGCGCGGCGCCTTTGATTTTTGCGAGAAACCCTTCTCCGACAACGCCCTGGTGGACCGGGTGGTGCAGGCGCTGACCCTGTCGCACGAGCGCGTGGCGCAACTCAACGTGCGGCGGGGGCTGACGGCGCGCGTGCAGGAGCTGACCGAGCGCGAGCGCGACGTGATGCGCCTGGTGGCCGAGGGCCAGCCCAACAAGCGCATCGCCGACGAGCTGGGCATCAGCGTGCGCACGGTGGAGGTGCACCGGTCCCGCGTATTCGAGAAAATGGACGTCAAGTCGGCGGCTGCATTGGCCAATCAGCTACAAAAAATGCAGTAAGCTCACTGCTGGCCCGGGTCGGGCCGACGCGGCTGCGCCGGGGTGTCAGGGTCTTGCTTGGGGGCCTGGGTGGGACCAGCGTCCTCGTGCTGGCCCGGCAATTCCCCTTTCTTGCGACCGGAGAACATGGTCCACCAGACGATCAGCAGCAGCAGCACGAGCGCGGCCAGCGCTTCCAGCAGAATCACGGTCATATGAGACGAGTACTTCGGTTCTTGGGCATGGCGGCGATTGTAGGAATGCTGGCCAGCTGCGCCGACAAGCCGACCACCGCCCCCACACCCGCTCCCGCCATCCCGGCAGCGCCCACCGAGTCGCCCCTACCGCCGCCCGGCGACGTGGCCGACGCCACGCCGCTCGGCCCCGCGCTGCCGCGCGCGCGCAGCCGCTGGGTGCCGGTGCGCTGGGCCGAGCTGCCCGGTTTCGAGGACGACAACCTGGCCGAGGGCTGGAACGCCTGGATCAAGAGCTGCGAGCGCCCCGGCCCCACCTTCGCCAGCCTGTGCAGCGAGGTGCGGCGCCTGTCCCTGGGCACGCCGCAAGAGCAGCGCGGCTGGATGCGCGCGCGCCTGCAGCCCTACCGGGTGGAGCCCCATGGTGGCCTGGGCGCGCCAGGCGGCGAAGGCCTGCTGACCAGCTACTTCGAGCCCGTGTACGAGGCCTCGCGCAGCGCGCGCCCTGGCTTTGGCGCGCCCATCTACCGCCCGCCGGCCACCCTGGGTCAGCGCAAACCCTGGTACACGCGCCAGGAGATGGAGACCCTGCCCGAGGTGCGTGCCCAGCTGGCCGGCAGCGAGCTGGCCTGGCTGGCCGACCCGGTGGACGCGCTGATCCTGCAGATCCAGGGCTCCGGGCGGGTGCGCGTGACCGAGGCCGACGGCAGCCAGCGCGTGGTGCGGCTGGCCTTTGCCGCCACCAACGACCAGCCCTACCGCAGCCCCGGCAGCTGGCTGTTGCAGCAGGGCGCCATCCGCGACGCCACCTGGCCCGGCATCAAGGCCTGGCTGGCCGCCAACCCCGGCCGCGTGCAGGATTTTTTGTGGAGCAATCCGCGCATGGTGTTCTTCAAGGAAGAGCCGCTCAGCCCGCTGGACGCCCAGTTCGGCCCGCGCGGCGCGCAGGGCGTGGCGCTGACGCCGGGGCGCTCGATCGCGGTCGATCCGCAAAGCATTCCCTACGGCACGCCGGTCTGGCTGGCCTCCAGCGGCCCGGTGGTCAGCCTGCAGCGCCTGGTGCTGGCGCAGGACACGGGCAGCGCCATTGTGGGTGCGGTGCGCGCCGATTTCTTTGCCGGCTGGGGCCCGCAGGCGGGGGACTTCGCCGGGCGCCTGAAGCAGCCGCTGAAGCTGTGGGCGCTGTGGCCTAAGTAGTCACGGAATTGACATCGGATGGTCACGCCCCTGCCACAGGGGCCGCCTAGAGTGACAGAGCTGGCCGGGCAATGACCCGGTGCGTTTCTTCCCTCATTCGATTCATCATGGCCCTACCCATCTCTCCTGCTTCGCTCTCCCGCCGCCGCCTGCTGTCCCTGCTGAGCGGTGCGCCCTTGCTGCCCTTGGCCTCCTCGGTGTCGGCCGCCAGCGCGCTGGCGGCCTGCGGCGGTGATTCATCCACCGTGCCCGTGTTCCAGAGCGTCAGCTTCAGCAGCATGCCGGCACCCACGCTGGCCAACGCCGCCGCCATGGCCACCACCACCACCGGCTCGGTGATGACGCTGACCTTTGACGACCAGAGCACGCGCGACATCCAGCTGGCCTACCAGCCCTTTTTTGTGACCGGCGACCGAGTGCCCGACGGCGCTGGCGGCACCGTGCTGGCCGGGGGCTATGTGGACATCCGCCACCAGCCGATCATGGACACCTCAGGCGCCACGCCGCGCCAGTTCTTCTCCGACGCGCCCGACGGCTCCTCGCTGCTCACGGTGCCGGGCGCCAAGGTGCCCGGCGTCAAGGGCCACACCGTGTTTGCCGTGGTGCAGTTCGAGTACACCTCGCGCAACTTGAAGGGCGACAGCATGTACGGCCTGCTGTCCTCGCCCATCGCCGTGCTGACGCTGGACCAGAACCCCGACACCGGCGCACTGACCCTGGTGAAGTACTTCAATGTCGACACCGCACCCGCCAAGGGCCTGTGGATCACCTGCGGCGCCAGCCTGTCGCCCTGGGGCACCCACCTGTCGAGCGAGGAGTACGAGCCCGACGCCTTTGACCAGGGCGCCAGCGGCACCTCGCTCAAGATGCTGCAGGGCTTCAGTACCCATGTGTTCGGCAACGCCAGCACCGCCAACCCTTACGACTACGGCCACCTGCCCGAGGTGACGGTCAACCCCGACGGCAGCGGCAGCATCCGCAAGCACTACTGTCTGGGCCGCACCTCCAAGGAGCTGATCCAGGTCATGCCCGACCAGCGCACCGCGCTGATGGGCGACGACGCCACCAACGGCGCGCTGTTCATGTTCGTGGCCGACAAGGCCAAGGACTTGTCCGCGGGCACGCTGTACGTCGCCAAATACACCGCCGAGCTGAACGCCAGCACCCACGCCGCCATCAGCTGGATCAAGCTGGGCCACGCCAGCAGCGCCGAGATCCAGGCGCTGGTGGATGGCGGCATCCGCGCCACCGACATCATGGATTCGCGCAACACCGACCCGGCCGACGCCAGCTTCACGCCCATCGTGCTGAACAAGAAAAAACTCTGGGTCAAGGTGCTGCCCGGCCAGGAGAAGGCCGCCGCGTTCCTGGAGACGCACCGCTACGCCGCGCTCAAGGGCGCCAGCACGGCCTTCACCAAGATGGAGGGCACCACCGTCAACGTGCGGGACAAAAAGGCGTACTCCGCCATCTCCGCCATCCGCGACTCGATGGTGGTCGGTGGCTCGGGCTACGTGGCGGCCCACCGGGTCAGCTTTCCCAAGGCCATCCAGGCTGGCGGCGTGCTGCAGCATGAGCTGACGGGCGGCCAGAAGGACAGCAGCGGCGCCGCCATCGACAGCGACTGGGTGCCCGCCCGCTCGCAGTTCATCCTGCTGGGCGAGGACCTGGCCACGGCCGACACCCTGGGCAACCTGGCCCATGCCGACAAGATCGCCAACCCCGACAACCTCAAGTTCTCCGAAGAGCTGCGCACGCTCTTCATCGGTGAAGACTCGGGCCTGCACGTCAACAATTTTCTGTGGGCGTACCACGTCGACACCGGCTCGCTCAGCCGCATTTTGTCCACCCCCGCGGGGGCCGAGTCCACGGGCCTGCACGCCGTGACCCACCTCAACGGCTGGACGTACGTGATGAGCAACTTCCAGCACCCCGGCGACTGGGAAAGCCCGCTGCACGACATCGTCAAACCCACGCTCGACCCGCTGGTGCGCGCCAACTACAAGGACCGCTACGGCGCCTCGGTGGGCTACCTGACGGGCGCACCCAGCGGCATCGCTTTGTAAACAATATTGAGCTACAAAAATAGTAGCGCAACAGCGAAATTACACGCCGACATTTGGGGTTTTTTGTTGCCCACTGGGATTGGCCGCGCGCTACCCCGCCTACGCCCAGCGCGCGCCTGAATCGGTGAGCGCCCTGGGCGAATCAAAAGGGTTGGCGTTCTTCGAGATGGACAGCCCTCTTTTTGAAGTGTTTCAGAACCCGCCAGGCCCCGGAGCGACGCCATGCCCGCGCTGAAATCAGGCGCGCTTTTCAAGTGTGCGCCGTGGGCAGGACCTGGATGTGGTGCTTTATCTCGGCGGCCACTGCGTTGGCTATTCCTATGGAGAGCGTCCGCTAACTACGCGGCTAAAAAATATGTGTAGGATGCGTTTTCTTCTGAAAACCTTGCGAAAGAAAACCGAATGAGCCATGTAAGAAAAAAGATTTTCATGTGTTTGGCTTTGACCGTCGGCTTGCTTTCAACAGGGGCTTGGGCGGCAGAACCTAAAACACCCCCAGTTAAAATTACGCCTGCCCCGGCGTTCACGGCGCAGCAACTGAATCAGGCGCCGGAAGACGACTGGATCACCAACGGCGGTTCGCTGACAAACCAGCGCTATTCCCCGCTCAAGGAGATCAACAGCAGCAACGTCGGCCAGCTCAAGGGCGCCTGGCTCACCCACCTGAAGGGCTCGGGCACGGCCATGAAGTACTCGGCCGAGGGGCAGCCGCTGGAGCACAACGGCGTCATCTATGTGCCCACCGGAGCGGACGATGTGTTCGCCGTCAGCGTGGAAACCGGCAAAATCCTCTGGCAATACAATGCCAAACTTGATAATGCGATTTCCACGGTGTGCTGTGGTTGGCTCAGTCGCGGTGTTGCGCTGGGCGACGGCAAAGTTTATATTGGGCAGCTGGATGGCAAGCTGGTCGCGCTTGATCAGCAAACCGGCAAGGTGGCCTGGACCACGCAGGCCGCAGAATGGAAAAAGGGTTATTCCCTGACGGCGGCGCCGCTTTATGTCGATAATAAAATCATTATCGGCACTGCGGGCGGTGAATACGGTATTCGTGGCCGCGTGATGGCCTTTGACGCCAAAACCGGCGAGGAAATCTGGCGTTTTTACACCATTCCCGGTCCCGGCGAGCCCGGCCACGAAACCTGGCCCCAGACCGGTGACGCCTGGCTGCACGGCGGCGCCCCAGTCTGGCAAACGCCCTCGGTCGACCCGGAGCTCGGGCTGATCTACTTCTCCACCGGCAACGCCGGGCCCGACTACGACGGCTCCGGGCGCGAAGGCGACAACCTTTATGCGTCGTCCATCGTCGCGCTGGACCTGAAAACCGGCAAGCACCGCTGGCACTACCAGCTGGTTCACCACGACATCTGGGACTACGACGCCCCCAGCCCGACGGTGTTGTTTGACGCCACCATCAACGGCAAGGCGGTCAAAGGCATTGGCGAAGCGGCCAAGACCGGCTGGCTTTATCTTCTGGACCGCACCAACGGCAAGCCGATCTACCCGATCCCGGAAACCCCGGTGCCGCAAAACGCCCACCAGAAAACGTCGCCGACACAGCCGGTCCCCTCGATTCCGCCCTTCGCCACCCACGTGCCGACACCCGAACAGGTCGAGGCCGTCAAAAAGGTCGCCAAGGTGGACAACCCCATCGTCGCCAAGCAGGTCTTCACGCCATTCTGGAAAGACATGGTGGTGTTGGCGCCAGGCCCGGCCGGCGGAACCAACTGGCCGCCCTCCAGCTACGACCCCAACAACAACCTGTTCTTTGTGTGCGGGCAAAACAGTGTGGCCGGGCTGACCTCGGACACCGAGGAGCAGCCGGCCGTTGGCGCAGACGGCGCTGCCGGCACCGCCACGGGCTCCACCATGGCCATCGGCAACGGCTTTCACAGCTCGGGCTACTTTGTGGCGTTCAACGTCGTCACGGGCAAAGTGGCCTGGGAGAAGCGCTACACCACCTCGTGCTACTCCGGCTCGGTCGTCACCGCCGGCAACCTGGTCTTTGTGGGCGCCAACAACGGCGAGCTGATCGCCTACGAAGCCACGACCGGCAAGGAGCTCTGGAAGTTCCAGACGGGGGCGGGCGCCAACAACACGGCCACCGTGTTCCAGCACAAGGGCAAGCAGTACGTGGCCTTTTATGCCGGCGGCAACGCGCTGGCGGCCACGGCCCACGGCGACAACCTCTGGCTCTTCTCGCTGGACGGCAAGCTCAATCCCGTGGCGCCGGGCAAAGGCGGACACGCCCTGCTTCACGCGGGCGAGAAAGCCGCACCCACGCCCGTCACCCAACTGAGCGGCAACGCCGCTGCCGGGAAGACGGTATTTGCCCAGAACTGCTCGATGTGCCACGGCGCAGCCGGCACCGGTGGCAACGGGGGCCCCAACCTCACCACCATCTCGTCTGCCAAGATTCCTTCTGTGGTGCGGGAGCACGTCACCAATGGCGGCGCGGCCATGCCGCCGTTCAACAGCGTACTGTCGGCACAGGACATCGCCAATGTCTCGGCGTACGTGATCAAGGACATCACCCACGGCAGGTAGGCGTCGGATCGTTGTTTGGAGGGGCGCCTGCGTCGCGGGCGCCCTTTTCTTTGGTGGTGGTGGCTTTTGCTCAACGTCCAGTCGGTCCGCATCGCCAGATGCTTACTTCAACTTGATCGGCAAGGCGCCACCCGCCTTCACTTCGCCCAGGGAAAAGCTGGTGTGCAGGTCCTTCACGTTGGGCAGCCGGATCAGCACCTCGCGCGTGAAGCGGCTGAATTGCTCCAGGTCTTTGCCCACCACCTGCAGCTCGAAGGTGCCGGCGCCGCTGATGTAGTGGCAGCTCACCACCTCGGGGATGGCGCGGATGGCGTCTTCCAGCTGGCGCAGCTCGGCCCCGGTGATCTGCGCCGCGTCCAGCCGCACGAAGGCCAGCACGCCCAGGCCGATCTTGTGGCGGTCGATCTCGGCGCGGTAGCCGCGGATGTAGCCGGCCTTTTCCAGCGCACGCACGCGGCGCCAGCAGGGCGCGGCCGACAGGCCCACGCGCTGCGCAAGCTCGGTGTTCGTCAAACGGCCATCGGCCTGCAACTGCTGCAGGATGGCGCGGTCGTACGCATCAAGTGTTTCCATGAGGGGCCAATTTTAGAAATATTCTTTCCTTTACGGGGCTTTTCCCGGCACACAAAGAAAACACATATCCCTGCCCGCGACCTACACTTTGCCGATCGAGAAGAATTGGCCTGGTCAGGTGAACCAGGTGATCACACCCCGGCCGACCACGCCGGTTGGATAGGAGACACGCCCGATGAATGCCCCCCTGCCCGAGCACATCCGCAAGGCGCTTGAGACCGTCACGCTGGACGACAAATACAGCCTGGACCACGGCCGCGCCTTCATGAGCGGCATCCAGGCCCTGGTCAAACTGCCCATGTTGCAGCGCCAGCGCGATGCGCTGGTGGGCAAGAACACCGCCGGCTTCGTCAGCGGTTACCGCGGCTCGCCGCTGGGTGGCTACGATCAGGCCCTGTGGGCGGCGCGCAAGCACCTGGAGCAGCAGAACATCGTGTTTCAGCCGGGGGTGAACGAGGAGCTGGCCGCCACCGCCGTGTGGGGAACGCAGCAACTGGGCTTTGCGCCCCCGGGCAGCAACCGCTTTGATGGCGTGTTCGGCATCTGGTACGGCAAGGGCCCGGGCGTCGATCGTTGCTCGGACGTGTTCAAGCACGGCAACATGGCCGGCACCACGCCGTGGGGCGGCGTGATCGCCATCGCCGGCGACGACCACGTGGCCAAAAGCTCCACGGCCGCGCACCAGAGCGACCACATCTTCAAGGCCTGCGGGCTGCCGGTGTTCTTCCCGTCCTCGGTGCAGGAAATTCTGGACTTGGGCATCCACGCCTTTGCCATGAGCCGCTACGCCGGTGTGTGGACCAGCATGAAGACGATCCAGGAGATCGTCGAATCCAGCGCCACGGCCATGATCGACCCGGAGCGGGTGCAGATCCAGCTGCCGACCGATTTCGACATGCCGCCCGGCGGCCTGCACATCCGCTGGCCCGACGCCGCGCTGCCGCAGGAAGAGCGCCTGTTCAACTACAAGTGGTACGCCGCGCTGGCCTACGTGCGCGCCAACCGGCTCAACTACGACGTCATCGCCGGCCCGAACGACCGGCTCGGCATCATCGCCAGCGGCAAGGCTTTCAACGACACGCGCCAGGCGCTGCTGGATCTGGGCCTGGACGAGGCGGCCTGCCGGCAGCTTGGCATCCGCCTGCACAAGGTGGGCGTGGTGTGGCCGCTGGAGGCGCAGATCACACGCGAATTCGCCACCGGCCTGCGCGAGATCCTGGTGGTGGAAGAAAAACGCCAGGTCATCGAATACCAGTTGAAGGAAGAGCTGTACAACTGGCGCCCCGACGTGCGCCCCAACGTGCTGGGCAAGTACCACGAAGGCGCGGCGGGTGATTTCTCGGGCGGCGAATGGGCGCGCGCCAACCCCACGGCCAACGTGCTGCTGCCGGCCACGGCCGACCTGACACCGGCACAGATCGCCCGCGCCATCGCCCAGCGCCTGACCCGCCTGGGCATCGACAGCGACATGCAGGCGCGCCTGGACCGCCAATTGGCCGTGCTGGACGCCTCCGAGCGCACCCTCAAGACCGTGCAAGCGGCCGGCAGCGGCGCCGATCGCCTGCCCTGGTTCTGCTCGGGCTGCCCGCACAACACCAGCACCCGCGTGCCCGAGGGCAGCCGTGCCATGGCCGGCATCGGCTGCCACTTCATGACCATCTGGATGGACCGCAGCACCGTCGGCTTCACGCAGATGGGCGGCGAGGGCGTGCCCTGGGTCGGGCAGCAGCCGTTCAGCACCGACCAGCACATGTTCGCCAACCTGGGCGACGGCACCTACTACCACAGCGGCTCGCTGGCGGTGCGCCAGGCCGTCACGGCCGGCGTCAACATCACCTACAAGATCCTCTACAACGACGCCGTGGCCATGACCGGTGGCCAGCAGATCGGCGAGCGGCCCGAAGGCCTGTCGGTGGTGCAGATCGCGCAGAACATGCGCGCCGAGGGCGCCGCCAAGATCACCATCGTCACCGACGAGCCCGAGAAGTACGACGGCGCCCGCGCCAAGGGCCTGCCCGACGGCATCGACATCCACCACCGCGACAAGCTGGACGCCGTGCAGCGCGAATTCCGCGAGATCAAGGGCACCACCGTCATCATCTACGACCAGACCTGCGCCACCGAAAAGCGCCGCCGCCGCAAGCGCGGCAAGATGGTCGACCCGGCCGTGCGCGTGGTCATCAACGAGCTGGTGTGCGAAGGCTGCGGCGACTGCAGCGTGCAGAGCAACTGCCTGTCGGTGGAGCCGCTGGAGACCGAGTTCGGCCGCAAGCGCACCATCAACCAGAGCACCTGCAACAAGGACATCAGCTGCGTGAAGGGCTTTTGCCCCAGCTTCATCACCGTGGAAGGCGGCCAGCTGAAGAAAAAGGCCAAGACGCAGGCCGGCGTTTCGCCGTTTGAGCTGGGGCCCTTGCCCGAGCCGACGCAGCACGCCCCCGCGCCGGGCAGCGCCTGGGGCATCGTGGTGGCCGGCGTGGGCGGCACCGGCGTCATCACCATTGGCCAGCTGCTGGGCATGGCCGCGCACATGGAAGGCAAGGGCATCGTCACGCAGGACGCGGCGGGCCTGGCGCAAAAAGGCGGCGCCACCTGGAGCCACGTGCTGATCGGCGCCACGCAGGACGACATCCGCACCACGCGCGTGGGCATGGCCTCGGCCGACCTGATCATCGGCTGCGACCCCATCGTCGCCGCCAACAAGGAAACCGTGCTGCGCATGCGCGAGGGCCGCACCCACGTGGCGCTCAACTCGCACGGCACGCCCACGGCCGCCTTCGTGCGCGATGGCAACTGGCAGAACCCGGCCGAGCGCTGCGCGTCCGATATCGCGCGCGCCGTCGGGGTGGGCGGGTTGGGCATGTTCGATGCCGACGCCGTGGCCGGCCGCCTGATGGGCGACACCCTGTACATCAACCCGATGCTGCTGGGCTACGCCTGGCAGAAGGGTTGGGTGCCGCTGGCGCGCGAATCGCTGCTGCGCGCCATGGAGCTGAACAACGTGCAGGTCGACAACAACAAGGCCGCCTTCGAGTGGGGCCGCCAGGCCGCGCACGACTTCAGCCGGATCGAAAAAGCCCTGGCCGGCGCGGGCGGCGGCGCGCAGGTGATCGAGTTCAAGAAGCGCGAAACGCTGGACTCGATCATCGCGCGGCGCGTGGAGTTTCTCACCGGCTACCAGAACGCCGCCTACGCCGAGCAGTACCGCGCCTTCGTGGCCAAGGTGCAGCAGGCCGAAAGCCCGCTGGGCGGCAAGACCAGCCTGAGCGAGGCCGTGGCACGCGGCCTGTTCAAGCTGATGGCCTACAAGGACGAGTACGAAGTCGCTCGCCTGCACAGCGACCCGGCCTTTGTGGCGCGCATCGAGGGTATGTTCGAGGGCGATTTCACCCTCAACTACCACCTGGCGCCGCCCATGACGGCCGACCGCAACGACAAGGGCGAGCTGGTCAAGAAGAAGTACGGCCCCAGCATGCTGCGCAACTTCCGTCTGCTGGCCAAGCTGAAAGGCCTGCGCGGCACCGCGCTGGATCTGTTCGGCAAGACCGAGGAGCGCCAGACCGAGCGCGCCCTGATCCAGCAGTACCGCGCCAGCATCGAGGAAGTGCTGGGCCTGCTCAGCAGCGACAAGCACGCCCAGGCCGTCGAGATCGCGCGCATTCCCGAGCAGATCAAGG
Source organism: Pseudomonadota bacterium (assembly GCA_020161215.1). Taxonomy (GTDB): domain Bacteria; phylum Pseudomonadota; class Gammaproteobacteria; order Burkholderiales; family Burkholderiaceae_C; genus Ottowia. Next base: position 5,971 of record JAIUOM010000032.1, on the reverse strand, counting down.
GCTACGGCCACGTCAAGGAGCGTAACCTGAAGGCCGCACGTGCGCGCTGGACCGAGCTGATGGGCCAGTGGCGCAATCCAGGCGCCGCGCCGCAGGGGCAGCAGGTGGCTTGATTTTTAGCGGTGTTTTGAGGCGCTGGCGCTAGTGGATCTAGTGTTAGTAGCTACAAAATTCGCAGCAAATCGCCGTCACCCAACGCAATCGGCGCACCATGTGGCGTGCGCTCGGCCGCGTCGGCCCACGCATGTTCGAGCGCGTGGATCTGCTCGGCGGTTCCGGCGCCGCGGGCGACGATCAGTTTTTCCAGCGCGTTGAGCCAGTGGGTGTAGTGGTAGCGCACGACCCTCGACTCGTTACTATGGGTGTTGCGTTGATGGCTTGTATAACCGGAGTCGCCGCCACTCCACGCTGGGCTACAGCTCGCCGATTCGGTTCCTCGAGGACTGGGCGAGCAAGCATGTCGATCAACAATCCAAGGCGGCATGAGAAAGGCCTGTTGGAAGGCGAAGTTCGATGGGCACCTCAGTCCTTCGAGATGCCCTTCGACAAAGCGCCAACTGGCCGGTATGTGCTTACTTAAGGTGGCCCGATTACGACGACTCGTGACACCACATCGACAAATTCGATCGCATGGTCATAGGCATCCATGGCTGCAACACGGATCCCGAATGCCTGCGTGCTATAGGACAGCACCCCCCCCCCGGAAAAGGCTTCGTCAGGCGCAATGATCGCTCGGCGCTGTTTCACCCGAAGCTCTACAGGCCAAATGCCGAGCCAGCCTCGCTTCAAGGGGGCATGAGCTTTGTCCCTGGCGATAATTCGTCAATGCCAAAGATCCCTAAGGAAGGCTGCCTGACGGGCCAACACCTCATCTCGGACGACCCTGTCAAGCACATGCCCTTGCCCGTCCAAGGCTACGAGCTCGCACTTGCCCCCGAGGTTGCGTGCTCTATCGCAGAACACCTTGCTACGCTCGATAGGAGTGGTTCGATCTGCGTTGCCCTGCATGATGAATGTGGGAACAATGCGTTTCTTCAAAGTGTGTGTTGGCGAGAAGGCGGAAGGCTTCCCGTGCCCTTTCATCAGGTCACGAAACAGCCCGTCCGAGAGAGCGTCTACCACTGGCGAGACAAGCAGTAGCGCATCGGGGCCGCCGTTGCCAGAGCTGCCGTCGGCAGAATCGCAACCAACCGTCGCCGTCGCCGCCGTCAGTTGGCCGCTCGATGAGATTCCCCAAAGTGCAATCCGCGATGGCGCTAGACCAAGCGTGTCGGCATTGGTTCTCATATAGGCGAGGGCATGGCACACGTCAGAGAACGATTCAACCGGCGAGTTCGTTACATCCGCTAGCCTGTACTCAAGAACCGTGGCGACAAAGCCAGCTTCCGAAAAATAGCGCGCTGATCGGTAAAGCTGCTCGGGGCTACCACGTGTCCATGCGCCGCCTTGCACCAGAAGGACCGCGGGGCGTGCAGTACCCGGAGAATCCGCAGGCGGAAAGTGAAAGATCCGTAGATCGCGACCCGCGATGCTCCGGTACATTGATGCGCTCGGTGCTGAGGCCTTGTTCGTGGTTTCGTCCGCAGCTTGCAAAGACGTCGCCAGGATCATTACTGCAAAAATTCTAAGCACGAAAGTGCAACAGCGGTGGAACTTGCGCCGCCCCGTCGAGACTTTGCTTCTTCGCATTGAACATCTCCTTGTACGTTTCCTCAATAACGCTGAGGTTGCCCCTGAAAACCGGAGTGCATAGCCCGATCTCGAGCGGCAGATTTGCGCTGCGCCGCCAACCAGCGTTGTTCGAACTGCATCGGGCTGAGGTAACCCAGTGCCGAATGTAGCCGCGAGTGGTTGTACAAGCCATCAACGCAACACCCATAGTAACGAGTCGAGGGTCGTGCGCTACCCGTGGCATCCATGGTTCGATCAAGAGGTCTGGATCCATCGAACACGCGCCGGCGAGACGCTGCCGGTGCCGCTGTTCCAGTCGCCGCGCCAGGTACCGAGTTGGGAGTCGTTGCCGCCGGAGATGCAGCAGCGGGTCGCGCGGTTGAAAAACCGGGGTCGGAGCACCATTTTCTTGCTCTCCGCACAAGGCTCGGGGGCAGCGCCGCGTCGTTGATCGCGATGTCAGGTCGCGATCTGCGGCGCACTTCGGGCGAAGACCGCGGCAAACCGGCTCAAGACTTCATGCCCCGTGAGCTTGGATGAGGCACATCCAGGTCATTTCGGCCACATGCCGGCGCCAACACTTCCAAAGCAGCTACGAAATAAGTAGCGAATCGACCTCCGCCAACACAATCGGCTCCCCGTGCGGGGTGCGTGCCGCCGCGTCCGCCCAGGCGTGTTCCAGCGCATGAATCTGCGCCGCGGTGCCGGCGCCGCGGGCGACGATCAGCTGTTCCAGGGCGTTCAGCCAGTGGTCGTAGTAGCGCGTGCCGTCGTCGGGCTCGCCACGGGCTTGGGCGGCTTTCAATTCGTCGCTCAGCGCCTGCGCCCAGTCCGGCCAGCTGAACAGGCCACGCGCGTGCAGCTGCACGGTGATGGCGAAGGCGTGGGCCTGCCAGGGTTCGGCGAACACGGTGTCGGGGCCGGCGGCGGGCGGCAGGGGCAGGCCGTTGCCGCAGGCCTGGGCGATGTCGGCCAGGGTGGCGCTGAAAGAGGTGCTCATGCGGGCTCCAGATAGGGTTCCCAGGCGTCCACGCTGACCTGCAGGCCGGCTTCGGCGGCCTCGCCCCACAGCTCACGGCCGTCGAAGACGACGGTGTACAGCCACTGCGGCGCTTCGTCAAAGGGCGGCAGCGTGTGGGCGGCGTGGCGATCGGGGTAGACGTGGGCGCCGTGCACCAGCGTGACGGTGCCCAGGTGCCCGCGCACGTAGCGCGGCAGGCGGGTGTGGCCGGCCGGGTGCAGGTTGCGCGCGCGCACGCGCTGCCCGGTGGCAAAGCGGGCCGGGCTGGCGGCCGGGCGCTGGGTGGAGGCGCCGCGGGCCAGGGCGCCATCGACCTGGGGCCCCTGCAGCACGCGCAGGCTGGGGCCGGGCTGGGGCGGGGTGCGGCCGGCCAGTTCGGCCTCGCTGACCAGGCCGCGTTCGAGCAGCAGTTTTTCCAGCGCGCTGATCCAGATGCCGTAGTAGCTGCTGCCGAGGTACTGCGCGGGCGGCAGGGATTCGCGGGCGGCGCGCGAGAGGTCCAGGTTCCACTGCCCGCTGGCGCCCATGGCCAGGGTGACGGCCAGGGCGCGTTTTTCCCAGTCGGCGTGAAAGAGGGTCTCGTTCGGCTCGGGCCGCACCGGGCCAAAGCCCTGCAGGCCACCCATATCGTGCACGCCGTTCATGGCGCGACTCCTGAGGGATCAGCTGCTTGGGCGGGGGGTTCCAGGGCCAAACCGGTGCCGATCATGGCATCTCGGGTGACCAGGGCGGCCAGCGCGTCCTGGCTCAAGCCCTCGGTGCCCGGCGGGCGCAGGGGAATGACCAGGTAGCGGATCTCGGCCGTCGAATCCCAGACGCGGATGGCGGTGTCGGCCGGCAGGCGGACGCCAAAGTCGGCCAGCACGCCGCGCGGGTCGATGACGGCCTTGGCGCGGTAGGGCGCGCTTTTGTACCAGACCGGCGGCAGGCCCAGCACCGGCCAGGGGTAGCAGCTGCACAGGGTGCAGACCACCAGGTTGTGCTGCCCGGGGGTGTTCTCGACGGCCACCAGGTGTTCGCCCTGGCGGCCGGCGTAGCCCAGCGAGGCGATGGCGGCGGTGGCGTCGCGGCGCAGCCAGTCGGCGTAGGCCGGCTCGGTCCAGGCCTTGGCGACGACGCGGGCGCCATTGTGCGGGCCGACCTGGGTTTCGTAGGTCTCGATGATGCGGTCGAGCGCGGCTGGGTCGAGGTAGCCCTTGGCGGTGAGCAGGGTTTCCAGGGCGCGCACGCGCAGGTCCATCTCGCCCAGGGTGCTGTGCTCGTGGTCGTGCCCCTGCGCCGGGGCGCTTGGCGGGTGGGAATGCTGGCTCAAGAAGGCTCTCCTGGAATGGCGCGGAAACTTCATAAACCCTAATAAGGGGCGCCACTTACAATATACGGTTACCTTGCGTGGGCGGCAACGTCCGCGCGGCCCTGTGCGCCCGAGCCGTGGCGCGCCTTCCGTTCCCCCTCGTTTTCAGGAGTTCCGCTGGTGTTCATCTCCAACGCTTTTGCCCAGACCGCCCCCGCCGCCGCTTCTGGCGGTGACATGGGCTCCTCGCTCATGAGCATGCTGCCGCTGGTGCTGATGTTCGTGGTGCTGTATTTCATCATGATCCGGCCGCAGATGAAGAAGCAGAAAGAGCACCGCGCCATGATCGACGCCCTGGCCAAGGGCGACGAGGTCACCACCGCCGGTGGGCTGATCGGCAAGGTCACCTCGATCGGCGAGGGCAACATCGGCCTGCAGATCGCCAACGGCGTCGAGGTGCAGATGCAGCGCAGCGCCGTGGTCCAGGTGTTGCCCAAGGGAACCCTGAAGTAAGGCGGCGAATCGCACAGCGGGCGCGCCAGCCTGGGCGCCCCGTCTGTCCCGCTTGCTGTGGCGCCCCCGCCGCCACCCGACTGCCCAACTTGCCATGAACCGATACCCGATCTGGAAATACATCGTCATCGCCATCACCCTGCTGGTGGCGGTGATCTACACCCTGCCCAACCTGTTCGGCGAGGCGCCGGCGGTGCAGGTGTCGGCCGGCAAGGTGACCACCAAGGTGGACGACGGCACGCTGGCGCGGGTCGAGCAGGCGCTCAAGGGCGCCAACCTGGTGTCCAGCCAGCTGGCGCTGGAAGGCGGCTCGGTGCGGGCGCGCTTTGACTCCACCGACACGCAGCTCAAGGCCAAGGACGCCATCGAGCACGCGCTCAATCCCACTCCGGGCGACGCGGCCTACATCGTGGCGCTGAACCTGGTGTCGCGCTCGCCGACCTGGCTGACCGCGCTGCACGCCAAGCCGATGTACCTGGGGCTGGACCTGCGCGGGGGCGTGCACTTCATGCTGCAGGTGGACATGCGCGCTGCCATCACCAAGCGCCTGGACACGCTGGCCAGCGACATCCGCGTGTCGTTGCGCGAAAAAGACGTGCGCCACGGCGGCATCACGCGCGAGGGCAACTCGATCGAGGTGCGTGCGCGCGACGCCGCCACCCTGGAGGCCGCGCGCCGCGTGCTGACCGACACCCAGCCCGACCTGGAGGTGGCCGAGCCCACCGGCGGCGAGCCGCGCCTGGTGGCCAGCTTCAAGCCGCAGGCCTTGCAGAAAGTGCAGACCGACGCCGTCAAGCAGAACATCACCACCTTGCACAACCGCGTGAACGAGCTGGGCGTGGCCGAGCCGGTGATTCAGCAGCAGGGCCTGGACCGCGTGGTGGTGCAGTTGCCGGGCGTGCAGGACACGGCCAAGGCCAAGGACATCCTGGGCCGCACGGCCACGCTGGAGATGCGCCTGGTGGACGAAAGCGCCGAGGGTCGCGCCGCCGAGACCGGCACCGGCCCGGTGCCCTTCGGCTCCGAGAAGTTTCTTGAGCGCGACGGCCGCGCCGTGATCGTCAAGCGCCAGGTCATCCTGACCGGCGAAAGCCTGACCGACGCCCAGCCCGGCTTCGATTCACAGACCCAGCAGCCCAAGGTGGACCTGACCGTGGACGCCAAGGGCGGCCGCATCATGCGCGACATCAGCCGCGAGAACATGAAAAAGCGCATGGCCATCGTGTTGTTCGAGAAGGGCAAGGGCGAGGTGCTGACGGCGCCGGTGATCCAGGCCGAGCTGGGCAACCGCTTCCAAATCTCGGGCGCCATGTCGGTGGTGGAAGCCAACGACCTGGCCTTGCTGCTGCGCGCCGGCTCGCTGGCCGCGCCGATGGAGATCATCGAGGAGCGCACCATCGGCCCGAGCCTGGGCGCCGAGAACATCGCCAAGGGCTTCAACAGCGTGGCCTGGGGCTTCCTGGCTATCTGTGTGT
>JAIUOM010000232.1 GCA_020161215.1 Pseudomonadota bacterium | reverse complement strand
AGACCGACCTCGCCCGCGCCTGGTTCGAAGGCCCGGTGGGCTGATCCCGCGCATGACCGACCGTCGAACCGAGGTCGCGTTCCTCATTCCGGGCGATCTGACGCTGCCGACCGGCGGCTACGCCTATGACCGCGCGGTGATCCGGCTTTTGCCGGAGCACGGCGTCGACGCGATCCATGTCGCCCTGCCGGGGGCCTTCCCCAACCCCAGCGCGGCGGATCTCGAGGACTGCGCGGCTGTCGTCGCCGGCCTGCCCGACGATTGCCTCCTCATGATCGACGGGCTTGCCTATGGCGCGATGCCCGAGGCGCTGATCCGCGGCTTCAACCGGCCGATCGTGGCGCTCTGCCACCATCCGCTCGCGCTGGAGAACGGCATCTCGGCGGACCGCGCGCAGGCGCTGCACGCCTCCGAGGCGCGCGCGCTCGCGCTCGCCGCGCACGTGGTCGTGACCTCGCCGCTGACGGGCAAGATCCTGAACGGCGATTTCAACGTCGCGGAGGCGAAGATCACCGTCGCGGAGCCCGGCACCGCGCGCAAGAACCGCGCGACCGGCTCCGGCGAGACGGCCCTCAACCTGCTCGCGGTCGGCTCGATCGTCCCGCGCAAGGGCTACGGAGTGCTGGTCGAGGCGCTGGCGACGCTCAGGAAGCGCAACTGGCGGCTCCGCATCGTCGGCGCGGCCCGCGCGCTCGATACGGTGAATGCGCTGCAGGCGCAGATCAGCAGGCACGGGCTCGACGACCGCATCCAGCTTCTCGGCGCGGTGCGCGACCGGGAACTCGACGACTTCTACGAGAAGGCCGACCTCTTCGTCATGTCCTCGCTGTTCGAGGGCTACGGGATGGTTCTGGCCGAGGCGCTCCAGCGCGGGCTGCCGATCGTCACGACAACCGGCGGCGCCGCCAGCGAGACGGTGCCGGAAGGCGCCGGCCTCAAGGTGCCGCCCGGCGACGCCGAGGCCCTCGCCGCCGCCCTCGACAAAGCCATGGCCGATCCGGCACTGCGCGCCGAACTCGCAGAGGGCGCCTTCCGCGCCGGCGAGAAGCTGCCGCGCTGGGAGGATACGGCCCGGATCATCGCGGACGCGCTCAGGCGCGTGAACCACGCCCGAAAGGTATAGATATGAGCGGATTCTCAGCTTCCTGGCTCGCGCTTCGCGAAGGCGCCGACCATCGCTCGCGCAACGCGGAGCTCGGCGCGGCCATGGCGAGGCGCCTCGAGGGCATCGCCACCCCGCGCATCCTCGACCTCGGCTCGGGCACCGGCTCGAACCTGCGCGCGACCGCGCCGCTGCTCGGCGAGAGCCAGGAATGGACGCTCGTCGACTACGATCCCAACCTCCTCGAGGAAGCCGCGCGCGCGCTGACCGCCTGGGCCGACGAGGCCAGGGCCATCGGCGACAGCCTCGTGCTGGTCAAGGACGGCAAGAACATCGGCGTCTCCTTCCGCGTCGCGGATCTCAACAGGGAGCTTGACGCCGTGCTCGAGAAGAAGCCGGATCTCGTGACCGCCTCGGCGCTGTTCGATCTGATTTCCGCGAGCTGGATGCGGGATTTCGCCCGCAAGGTGCTCGCGACCGGCGCGACCTTCTACACCGTGCTGACCTATGACGGGCGCGACGAATTCAAGCCCCCTCACCCGTTCGACGAGCCGGTGATGCGTGCCACCTTGGTGCGGCAAAGCGCCAATGGCGTGGTCAGCACCCAGCCCTGGGACGCCAACGCGCCCCGTTTGCTCAACTTCCCGGAGCCTTCGCGCTTTCATTTTTGAAGCAGCCAAGGGAATTCCGACGCCGGCCAACGCCATTTTTTGCCCATGATTGAGCAAGTCTCCCCGAGCGAGCTGCCGCGCTGGCTGCAGGCCGCCAGCACGGCCGGCGTGCCGCTGCTGCTGGACGTGCGCGAGCCGGCCGAATGGCAGCTCGCCAGCGTCGACGCCGCGGGGGCCGAATCGCTGCGGCTGCCCATGCACAGCCTTCCGCCCCGTCTGCACGAGCTGGACCCCGAACGCCCGGTGGTCGTGCTGTGCCACCACGGCGGGCGCAGCATGCAGGTGGCGATGTTTCTCAAGCAGCAGGGCTTTGCCCGCGTGGCCAACGTGGCCGGCGGCATCGACGCCTGGTCGCTGCAGGTCGATCCGTCCGTTCCGCGTTACTGAAAAAGGCTCCTCTCATGCGTCTGCGTTCGCCGCATCGCCACGCCATGGCCTGTGCCCTGGCCGCCCTGTCGCTGGGCTGGGGCCCGGCCAGCGCCCAGAACCTGGTGCAGCTGTACGACGCGGCGCACGGCTACGACGCCGCCCTGCAATCGGTGCAGGCGCAAACCCAGGCCACCCGGGCCCGCGCCGACCAGGCCCGCGCCGGCCTGCTGCCCCAGGTCGGCGTGCAGGGCAGCGCCCAGCGCAACCGGCTGGAGACCCATGTCGGCGTCAACGACGCGCAGCGCAGCTACAACCAGCTCACCGGCACCCTGACCGGCTCGCAGCCGCTGTACCGCCCGGCCAACCTGATCGCCTGGAGCCAGGGCAAGAAGCAGGTCGAGGCGGCCCTGGTGCAGTTGGACGGCGCCGAGCAAGACCTGATCGTGCGCCTGGCGCAGGCCTATTTCGACGTGCTCTCGGCCGAGGACGCGCTGCGCGTGGTGCGCGCCTTCAAGGCGGCGGTGAACGAGCAGTTGGCCTCGGCCAAGCACAATTTCGAGGTCGGCAACGCCACCATCACCGACAGCCGCGAGGCGCAGTCGCGCTACGACCTGGCGGTGGCGCAAGAGATCGCCACCGAAAACGACCTGCGCGTGAAGAAATTGGCGCTGGACCAATTGGTCGGCCAGGCCGGCACCGACCCGCGCCCGCTGGCCCAGCCCATCGTGCTGCCGGCGCTGGCGCCGGACGACGTCAGCCAATGGGTCGGCCGGGCCGTCGACCAGCACCCTTCCGTGCTGCAGGCGCGCACGGCGCTGGACGTGGCGCGGCTGGAAACCGCCAAGGCCAAGACCGGCCACCTGCCGACGGTGGACCTGCAGGCCAGCGTGGCCGCCACCCGCTACCCGGACGGCAATCCGTCGGTCTCGGCGGCGCCGTTCGCGCGCTACCACAACGCCACCGCCGGCATTGGGGTGGTGGTGAACTGGCCGCTGTTCGCCGGCTTTTCGGTGGAAAACCGCATCCGCGAAACCCTGGCGCTGGAGGACAAGGCGCGCGCCGACCTGGACAGCCTGCAGCGCACGGTCTCGCAGGCCACGCGCACGGCCTTTTTTGGCGTGCGCTCGGGCCTGAGCCAGATCAAGGCGCTGGAAGCGGCCGAGCAAAGCAGCCGCACCGCGCTGGAGGCCAACCAGCTCGGCTACCAGGTGGGTGTGCGCATCAACATCGACGTGCTGAACTCGCAGAACCAGCTGTTCCAGACCCGGCGCGACCTGGACAAGGCACGCTACGACGTGCTGGTCGGCATGCTCAAGCTGAAGCAGGCCAGCGGCGTGCTGCAAGCCACCGACCTGCAGGACATCAACCGGCTGCTGACGCCGTGAGGCTCGCCCTCACCAACTACTGAATTTATAGCGCCTCAGGCAATGTTGGCGCTGACCAAGCACTAAGGATTTATCCGTAAATAATATTGATGGGCAGGCTGATCTTTCTCAGGGCGATGATGGCAGCGGCAAGATGGTTGAGAGCGAGAAAGGTATGTTCAAGCTTCTCGTAGCGCACCAACAGCTTGCGAAACCGGTTGAACCACCCGTGGCAGGCCTCCACCACCCAGCGGCGCGCCAGCTTCTTCGGATCGCGTTTCTTGCATTCAGCCTCACTCTTGCGGCCCACCACATGTGGGATGTAGCCATGGGCCAGCATGATCTTCATGGCGTTCTTTCCGCGATAACCAGCATCAGCGCACAGGTGCTTGC